>JAKAAZ010000167.1 GCA_021802085.1 Acidobacteriota bacterium | reverse complement strand
TGCTCGGCCCTCAGGCATGCCCGTGTATAACTACGTGGTCACGATCGACGACGCGCTGATGCACATTACCCACGTGATTCGCGGCGACGATCATCTTTCGAACACGCCCAAGCAGGTGGCTATCTACCATGCGTTTGGCTGGCCGGTGCCGCAGTTCGCACACCTGTCGACCATCCTGGGGCCAGACAAAACGCGGCTATCGAAGCGCCACGGCGCAACTTCCATCTCGACGTTTCGGGAAATGGGAATCCTGCCGGAAGCGCTGACAAATTACCTTGCGCTGCTCGGATGGGGCGCCGAGGGAGGAACGCGTGAGACCTTCACGATGTCCGAACTGGCGGCGGAATTCACGCTGGAACGGGTCACGCCTTCACCGGCGATTTTCGATTTCAACAAGCTGCATTGGCTGAACCGGCATTATCTGAAGCTCGCAGACCCTGAGCGCGTGGCGGATCTTGCGCGACCGTATTTCATGGCCCAAGGCTGGCTGCCGGAACCCGGCAACGCGCAGGTGGATACGTGGTTTCTGCAATTGCTGGCGCTTTTTCTTCCTGCCGTCGACCAACTGGATCAGCTACCGGAGAAGGCGCGCTTTCTGTTTGCGTTCGACCCGGAGGCGGCGATCACCCATGAAGAAAATGCCGCGGTCCTGGCCATCCCATCAGCCCGCAAAGTTCTGGAAGAGTTTGCCGCCCGGATCGCCGCATTGTCTGCTCCCACGACTGCGGAGGCGTTCAAGGCAGTGATGAACGAAGTGAAGGCGGCCAGCGGAGTGAAGGGCAAGGAACTCTTCCACCCTGTGCGTATCGCGTTGACCGGTGCGCATTCCGGCCCGGAGTTCGACAAAGTGGTGCCGCTAATGGAAGCCGGAGCCCAACTGCCACTTCCGACGCCGATTCCGAATGTGCGAAAGCGTGTCGAACTTTTTCTCTCGGCCCTTCCGCACCTCCAGGCAAACTGAATCGCATTCATTCCGTACAAGGGAGTCGGCAATGCAACCGAAAAAGATCTTGTTGAGCTGGAACGGCGGCAAGAACAGCGCATGGGCTCTCCATACCTTGCGCCAGAATCCTGCGTACAACGTGGCTGCATTGCCAACCACAGTGAACGAACAATTTAGCCGGGTCACCATCCACGGTTTTCGCGCGGAGTTACGGATCGGCAGGCGATCTCAGTCGGCCTGCCGATTTGGAAGATCCCGCTTCCCTACCCTTGCTTGAATGCAGAGTATGAAACGCGCATGGAGGCGGTGTGCGTTCGCGCCGTACAGGAGGGATTCGAGGCCGTTGCATTTGGGGATTTGTTCCTGGAAGAGATTCGCGCCTATCGCATTGAGCATCCGGCAGGGACCGGGCTCGAACCGGTCTTCCCTATCTGGGGAATCCCAACCGATCAGCTTGCCCGCCAGATGGTCGCAGCGGGGCTGCGTGCTCGCATCACCTGCCTGGATCCGCGACAGCTTCCGGCTTCCTTTTGCGGGCGTGTGTACAACGCAGAATTTCTCAACGATTTGCCGCCTGCCGTAGACCCCTGCGGTGAGCGCGGAGAGTTCCATAGTTTTGCCTATGCGGGGCCGATGTTCTCGCAACCGATTCCTGTGGAGCACACCCACGATGTCGAACGCGAAGGATTTCTATACGGCGATCTGGTGCCCGCCTCCGACCCGGTTTTGCCGTAATGTTCTTGACGGGGTCTGCTACCCTCAAGGTCAAGCAAGATGAAGGAAACCACTCGACTCGTCCGCGCCGGATTGCCCGAACCACCGGCAAAATTGGCGCCCGGAGCGCCCATCCATTCCGGGCCAGTGCTTGCCGCGGCATTTTCCACGCCGAGCGATCCAAGCCAGTCCGCATACACGTATAACCGCTTCCACAACCCAACCTGGGACGAACTGGAACATGCTCTGGGCACGCTGGAGGGTGGCGTAGCCCGAATTTTTCCCTCTGGCATGGCGGCGATTACGGCCGTCTTTGCCGCGCTGCTCCGGCCTGGCGACATTGTCGTTTTACCTGCCGACAGTTATTACACGACCCGCATTCTGACGCGAGAATTCTTTTCGGCCTTTGGGATTGAGACGCGCCTGGCGCCCACCGCGAACAATGCACAGGAACAGGTCCTGGGGGGCACGAAACTCCTGTGGATCGAAACACCCAGCAATCCCGGAATGGATATCTGTGATATTCGCCTGCTCGCCGATGCCGCACACAAGGTTGGCGCATTGGTTGCCGTGGATAACACCACGCCGACAGCACTCGGCCAACAGCCGCTGGCATTCGGCGCGGACATTTCTGTCGCGTCGGATACGAAATCGCTCACCGGGCACAGCGATCTTCTGCTGGGCCACGTCGCAGTGCAGGATACAGAGCTGAACGCCAAAATTGATCGCTGGCGCACGCTGTCCGGCTCCATCGTTGGGCCTTTCGAGGCATGGCTCGCGCTGCGCTCCCTTTCGACGCTGCCGCTGCGCCTGGAACGGCAGTCGCAGAATGCGCAAATCATCGCGGAGTTCCTGGAGAGCCACCGAGTCGTGAACGCGGTGTACTATCCGGGACTGGCCTCGCATCCCGCCCATGCGTTAGCATGCCGCCAGATGCGATTCTTCGGACCGGTGGTGAGTTTTCAGCTTGCCAATCGATCCAGGGCTGAGCGATTTCTTGCCGCGTCCAAGCTGCTGGTGGAAGCGACCAGTTTCGGCGGTATCACCTCTTCCGCCGAGCGGCGAGCGCGGTGGTGCCAGGACGATGTTTCAGAAGGATTTATCCGGCTGAGCGCGGGCTGCGAAGACATTGAAGACTTGCTGGCCGACCTGGATCAGGCGCTTACCGCCAGCACTACCGCGTAATGCCGGGAAGATCGATTCTTATGACCGCGCGCGTTTGCACCCTCGAAACCACCTTTTCTCACAACTGGCAGGTTGAAATTCTAGAAAGGCCGCCGCTGATTGCGCCTGCCCGGCACTATGTATATCCCAAGGCCGTCGAGGAAGTGGAACGTGGAGCACTGCAAATCCTGCTGCGGTCCCGGCTGGAATCTGCTCCGGTGATGGCGACCTTCGCCCTTGGATTTGCCGATCCATCCCTGCCACACGGAATTTGGAGTTGTCCAAACTCGCGGCAAGTGTGCGCGATTGCGGGTGGATATGCCTACGTCGTCGACGCCGATCATCCAGAAGAATGGATGCAGATACCGTATCGGCCTGTCACTTGGGTACATCCGGTGCGGGAGCAAGGACTGCTGCTGTTCGCGAGCTTTCATACATTGTGGGCTTTGGGCGCTACCGGGCAAGCGTGGGAAACATCGCGGCTATCGTGGGAAGGCTTGCGTGTGACAGAAATCGAGGGGGGGCAATTGCGAGGTTTCGGGTGGGATCTGGATAGGGATGCTGAGGTGCCATTCACAGTGGATCTGGGCACAGGACAGCACAGCGGCGGGGCCGGGCCGAACCAGCCAACCTATTGAAAGATTGGGTCGATCGATCCCAAAACGAAAAAAGCGGCTCAGGCCATGAAATCGCCCGAGCCGCTCCTGTGAGATGAGACTACTGTCCGCTCACCAGCGTGGCCTGCATGGGCGCATTGGCCATGCTCGCGCTGGATGCACGATAGTTGCTGAATGTCACTTGGCTGCCTTGAGGGCCATCCAAAAGAAGTCCGAAACGCAGCGGTTCGCGCCAGGTGGTTAGCACGTGATTGACGGCAGAGTCCCCGAGCGGATGCCAGACGCTGTCTCCGCGATGACGCCAGAAGAAGCGTATGTCGGTCGCATCGCCTCCCGTCACTCGAAATTCGAGCGGAGAATCCTCATTCACTTGCTGGCGGGCAACGACCCTGGTCATGTCTGGATCGAGCTGCCACAGAACAACCGAGCCGCCCTCCAGGCCGATGACCATGGCATGGCTCTCATCGCTGAGCACTCCCAAGCCGGAAATAGAGGACGTACTGACAGGGGGATGGGTCAGCCACACTTCCGCGGCGGATCCCGACGTATCCGCATCGCGGCTGAGCAACACCGTGCTGTGCTCTCGAGAGGTGATCCGCACCTGATCGCCCTTAAAGCGGAGCTTCGGGCTCTGGCCGGGGAACGAATACCAGCCGGCTTGCGTGGAACCGTCGAAAACGACTGTTTGGAGATGCGCTCCGGAAAATCCTGCGACCTGCTGGGCAGTTGCCGGCATCGCAGCCATGGAAAAAGCGCACGCGATGGGGACCGTCGAAAGAACCATCCTGCGCAGAAAAGTTTGTATAGTCATGCATCCATCCTTATTCAACTGGCCTCCCCCAACTAACTGTCGGGAGTGAGCTTAAGGTAGCCAGTCCTTTACACCATAACAAGGAAAACGGTTATGACACTTTAGTTATCGTGAGGTAACCTAGGTACTGAATGGGTTCCAGAATGACACTTTCGGCTCGACAGGGATGAAGCGATCGCCATGTGCGGCTCGACTTCGTTCAGACGTTTTTATTGCAATGAAAGAAGGTTAGGGCCGCCTCTCCCTGCTCGATCCGCCGGTAGGACTGCAATAGACTGGATACTTCCGGCAAGGGTGAGCGCCGGGCGTGCTCGGCCACCACGATAGCCCCAGCCGCCAGAATGGGCTGCTCGGCCAGAAATCGCAGCGTCGTTTCGTATCCCCTGTGATCATTATACGGAGGGTCGAGGAAGACTACGTCAAGGTGAACTCCCAACTCAACGAGGCGGCGAAGGAGGAACAAGGTCCCGACGGACTCAACCTGTGCCTGTTCGCCGACCGCAAATCGTTGGAGATTGCGGTACAAGGCCTCGAGCGGTCCCTTGGCGTTCTCCGCAAAGTACACCTCGCGGGCTCCCCGGCTCAACGCCTCGATACCAACAGCCCCGGTACCGGCGTACAGATCCGCGAAGATGGCGTCCGGAATCCGGGGAGCCAGAACATTGAACAGGGTCTCGCGCAGGCGGTCGCTGGTAGGACGGGTGTTGCGCCCCTTCGGAGACAGTAATGGCTGCGAGCGGAATTTTCCTGCGATAATACGCATTTATTTCGCTGTCCTGGTCCCTTCCGATTGACTGGCGTTGAAGCAACTGCATGGCAGGCTAGCCGTCGAGATGGATTCGCCGCTTAGGATCGCATGAACCGCGAACCTGTCTGGCAAGTATCGGCTGATCCCTGTATGCACATTCTTCCCTTTGCTCCCATGCGCCAATGGCAACTGCATCTACAATACCGAGAGAGGAGCAGAAATGCGCAGCTGGTCCATTCCGATGGGGCGTTGGATGGGAGTGGATGTTCGCCTCCATTTCTTTTTCGCGCTTCTGCTGGGACTTTCTTTGTTGTACACGGGGATGAGCGGGGTGGCTGCGATTCGCGGCATCTCGTTGTGGCTGCTGCTGCTGGCAATCGTCGCGACCCGGGAACTTGCCCGCTGCCTTGTGTGCGCCTATCACGGATTGGAGATACGCAGCCTGATGCTGCTTCCAATCGGCGGTTTGCCGTCCTTCACAACACCTGAATCCGCGGAGCGGGCCGCGGAAGGCAGCGCGCAGATCTCTCTGGCGATGGCGGGCCCGATCACGAATTTTTTGGCAGCGATGGTTTTGCTGGGCTTTATCTGCGGCGTTTCGCCCAGCGTTTCCGTGCTGGTCAAACCATGGGTCAGCGCCGACCATCTGCTGCGCAGCGCATTCTGGCTCAACATTTTCCTTGCCGTAGTCAACCTGCTGCCAGCCTATCCGCTGGACGCGGGGAGACTGATGCGCGGCGGTTTTTCGCGTTCCCGTGGCGCGCTGCAGGGGACCCGCGCCGCTTCGGGAATCGGACAGATTATCGCTTTGGCGCTGTTCGTCGCGGGTGTCTTTTTGCAGAGCCCATGGCTGCTGCTGGCCGGATTTTTCATTTTTGTGGGCGCACAACTGGAGGACCAGGGATTGGTCTTCCAATCCGTGGTGGATACGGTGCGGATGCGCGACATCATGCTCACGGATTTTGCCTGCTTATCGGCCTCCGACACGCTGGAAGATGCCGTCTTCAAGTCGATTCACAACCTGCAGGATGACTTTCCCGTGGTGCGCGGCGGTCTGCTGGTGGGGGTCATTTCCCGGCAGCGAATCATGGAGACGCTGCAAATGGACGGGAATGGATACATCCAGTCGATTATGTCGCGCGGTTTTCAGGTCGCGCAGCAGGAAGATTCTCTCGGCGTTACGTTTCGCCGCATCAGCGCCGGACGTGGTCTTTCGCTGGTGCCGGTGGTGGACGGAGAGCGGATCGTCGGCATTGTGACCCTGCAAAACCTGATGCACAGCATGGGTCTGCTGGCAGAAAGCCGGCGGCTGCAACAGCAGTCCTCCTGAGCCTCGGATGGCTAGAAGCGTGCAAGACGCAAACGAGCCATTTCCAGCAGCGGAGACTGGGGTGGACAAACCGCTTGCGCCGGGACTGTATATTGTTGCGACACCCATCGGAAATCTGGAGGACATTACGCTGCGCGCATTGCGCGTATTGCGCAGCGTAGACCGGATTGCGTGCGAAGACACGCGCCAGACGCAGAAACTGCTGTCTCACTTTGGCATTTCCGCGCCCACGGTGAGCTGCCATGCGCACAACGAACGCCAACGCGCGGAAGAATTGATCGCCGAGCTTCGTGCCGGCGCGCGCATCGCTATGGTGTCCGATGCCGGCATGCCCGGCGTCTCCGATCCGGGAGCGCATCTGGTGGCGCAGGCAATTGCAGCGGGAATCCCGGTGATCCCAATCCCGGGCGCGTCGGCGGTGATCTCTGCGCTGGCGGCTTCGGGTTTGGAGAGTGGATCGTTTCTATTTGTCGGATTCCCGCCTCCGCGCACGGGCGTGCGGCGAAGCTTTTTTGAAACTCTTCGCAGTGAGCGGGCGACGCTGATTTTCTACGAAGCTCCCCACCGCGTGCTGGAATCTCTGCGCGATGCGATCGAGGTGTTTGGTCCGGAGCGGCGAGCCGTTCTGGCCCGCGAGATCACCAAACTGCACGAAGAATTTCTGCGCGGAACGCTCAAGGAACTGGAAGCATCCTGCGCCAGCCGAGATTTGCTGCGCGGCGAAATGACGCTGCTGCTCGCCGGTGCCAACCCGGCGCAGTCTGCGGCCACAAATGCAGCCGAGGGAAGCAGCCTTCGACAGGCGATGGCTGTGTACCTGGCGCAGGGACTGGACGAGCAGGCCGCACTGAAACGCGTCGCCCGCGACCGGGGCGTGTCAAAGAGCGAAGTCTATCGGGAATGGCAGCGCGAGCAGGGCCGGCGCAAATAAGGCACTCAGAGGATTCCGATTTGGCAGGTTGTGCTCAGTGCGATCCGACGATCGCTTTCGACTCAGGTTCGCGGCCTTTGAGGCGGTCGTACAGGTACACGTCGCTCACCGTTCCCAGGGCCAGGTTGTAGTAGTCGGGAGTTCCGACGGCCTCCCAGAGTTCTTCATCAAAAGCGTGGAGCGCGTGCAGATGATCGGCGGTCGCCGCCACTTCAAGCTGGCTCGTTCGCAGGAATTTTTGATAGCCGCGATCTACCAGGATAGCAATTTCATCGCCCACCAGGCGTCCGGGGCGAACAACGTAGACAATGCCGCCGTCGGCTTTACGGGCGAGCACAGTGCCGCAGCCATATTTGCGGATTTGTATCTGATTTGCGACTCCGGGGGTTTCCGCGACATCAAACTGATGAGACCGGAAATAGGCCAGGGCGCTGTCGAAGGTTTTGGCTGGTAGTTTTTGTTTCTTGCTCATAGGAATCCTGACTGCACTCCGGCTTGGGAAATGGCTCAGAACGAGCAACCCGGCGCAACCGCAACAAGGTAGTTGGGATGCGCCAGAGAACGCTACACTTTGAGTATAGCGTGGCGCCGCTTGTTTCTCCGGCAGAGTCAGGCTCGCGATGAAGGCCCGGCACAACGCTCATAGGAAGTGGCTGCGCAACAAAATATATGGGAATTATACACTTTACTCCCTGCTGGAACTTGCCAACTGTTTGTACGTGATCCGGGTTCCTATCGACTTCCCCAGCAGAGAATCGATCCGGTCGAGCGTATCA
>JAKAAZ010000166.1 GCA_021802085.1 Acidobacteriota bacterium | reverse complement strand
AAGCGTGCGCCTCGGCACCAGCGCTGGATCAATCGTTTGTTGAAGCTCCGCCATTTGGAACCAAACCTCCAAACTGATTATCGAAAGTGGAGAGAAGCCTGGGAATGGCTAAAATTAGTGTTTTGATGGATAATCTTGACCTCGGATGAACTCTCGATTGCCACTCCTCGAAAACACGCAAACGGCAGCCGTGGGCAGACATGGAAGGCGGCCTGCCTTTCTTGCCGAACGCGTTGCACAGAGCCGCTACTTCTTTTTCGATCCCAGCATGGATTCGGGCGCGAAGTTGACGATTCCCTGCGGCGGGTGCGAACGCTGCTCGGCGAACTACCTTGTGAGTCGCGAGAGTTTTCGATATTTCGCTCTGGAATACGTGGCGGAAGGGCATGGATATTTCACATGCAATGGACAGACAACCAAGCTGCAGCCGGGCATCCTGTTCGGCTATGCGCCGGGAAACGCCCACGTGATTTCCACCAGCGCCGAGCAGCCGCTCCTGAAATACTTCCTTGACTTTTCTGGCCCACGCTCGCGGAGTATCTTTCGCAGCCTGCCACTGAATGAAGGCGGCACAGCCTGGATACGCCAACCCCATGCAATTCGTGACCTGTTTCAACAAATTGTGGATGCGGGACAGGAGCCGCGCGATCTATCGCAGAAACTGTGCTCTTCCCTTTTTGAGGTACTGCTGTTGCGCATTGAGCAAAATGCGATGCGGCCGGAAGACGCCAAATGCCGCGCCTTCGAAACGTATGCCCGGGCGTCTTATGAACTGCGCACCGGCTTCCGTACCCTGCGATCGACTGCCGACCTGGCGCAGAAATTGATGATTACGCCCGCATACCTGGCACGACTTTTCCAGCGATACGCAAATGCCAGTCCACATAAAACTCTCATGGGGATCAAGATGGCTGAGGCGGCATCCCTGCTGGTGGGGACGGGCGCGAGCGTGACGCATGCCGCTGCATACGTCGGCTTCTCCGATCCGTATCATTTCTCCCGCGTGTTCAAGAGCTACTACGGAAGCGCGCCCGCTCATTTCCGCGCGCATCCGCGCAGCTCCGCAGCACACAACAGACCCGTGGCGCTCGATCCACATTCCTGACCGAACAGCCCCTTCACACTCGCATCTGCAACGCAACACTTGCAGGGGCAGCCGCTTGTTCCTCCAAAATCACAATCTCATTGGAAACTTGCAGCCAGTCGGCGGGAACGTGATAGTAGCGCTGGGACAACGCATCGGCTGGGCTCGCCGCCGGGATCAGCCAATGGCGGCCAATTGCCTGACCGTTGACCCAGATCATTCCCTTTCCCAGACCTGTAGCGTCGAGGCGAAAAACCGCCGTGCCGCTGAGTAGATTTGCCGGCAAATCCATGCGCGTTTTGTACCAGCGTAGCGGCCTCAAACCGCCGCCCGCGGGACGCCAGGCAACTGCCTCCGGACGAGTGGACAGCCTATGCTGCTCGCCGACAAGACGAGTCCGCATGGTCCAGTTCCGCAGCGGCTTGCCATTCCACAACACACCTTCCCAGATGCCCTTGCGTTCGAAATTCATGGGAGCGTCGATCTGCCAATCCCCCTTGATCATTCCGAGTGCAACGGCGAGCATGTCGAGTCGATGGGTTCCCGCAGTCAACGAAGGCAAAGTGAAGGAATTCCGGAACGGACTCTCCTGGTCTGTCTTGCCGCTGTTTGCCGCGATGTTCGGATGCCCCGGATTCTCGGGCATGATCGGTCCGCGGTCCTCCTTCAAAGGGAGCTTGGAGGAGGCGACTAGTTTGTTGTCCACGTATACATAGAAAAAATCGCCCCCATAGGGGATGACGATTTCCTGAGGGCCCGGATCCGTAACCCGTAGGGTAGTGCTGTACCAGCAATAATCCGTCTTGTCCTTGGTCAGCGAAAGTTGCTCGATCGGTTCCACCGAGACGATGCCTCCCTCGTGGCGCTGCGCCGGAAGCGGCTCCTCCCAGACCACCCAGTCTATAGACCGGCTTAGGGGTTGCGGAACCGGACTCCATGCCGACGCGCTGAAGCTGTGCGCCACTGCGTCTCGTACAGTATCCAGGTCGAAGAGCGTCTCGCCGTTTGTGTTCAGGAGCCGGGCATGCAGATTCATCGTCTGGGCGTCCTGTCGGTTGAGCGGGTGCTCCTGATAGTCGTCCTGGATGAGGTGCAACTCGTCGGATCCGTGTTGCCATGTCGTCTTGCGCTGGCTGCCCACCACACTTTCCGACCGGCTGCCTTCGAGCAGTATCGAGCGATGCTCCTGCAGAAACGCATGGAATCTCCCCAGATAGACGCCTGATTCCGTCACATTTCCATACTCATCGAGCGGCGCGCAGAAGTCGTACGAAGTCGTCTGCAGGTACATGGAATTGCGGGCGAAGTTGGTCCCGCCGTGCCACGGGTAGTAATTGAAGCCCGATCCACCTCGGCTGATGAAGTCGAGAATTGCCCCGGCCATCGACCGGGCATCGCGGGCAGGAGCGTTTTTGCCACCCCATACCCGATACCAGGAGGGGTACAGTTCCGTCCAGAGTAGCGGGGTTCCCGGACGCGTTCTGCGCAAAGTCGCGATGCGCTCCGGCGAGATTATGGAGCCGTTGGAAGTCTCGATCGCTCCTTGCGCGCCACCCTGGCAGGTGGTCGTGGGGACGCTGGCGAAGCCAACCCGCGTCGCCAGCTCGATGATCCAGCGCAGATATTCCTGACCTGCTTCTCCATATCGCTTGGCAACGTTGCCATACTCGTTTTCCACCTGCACCAGCACAATAGGGCCACCGTTTGTCGCCAGACGCGGCCGAACGACTTCGGCCAGACGCTCGAAGAATGCTTCGACGCGGGCCGTGTACGGCCGATCCATGGTGCGGATGGTAATACCTGGTTCATCGCGCAGGTAGGGAGGAAAGCCGCCGAAGTTCCATTCCGCGCAAACGTACGGGCCGACGCGGAGGAACACGGCGAGTCCGCGCTGCTGGCAAAGATCGATATAGTGGCCGAGATCGCGCTCGCCGGAGAAGTTGTAGACCCCCCGGCTTGTCTCATGCGCGTTCCAGAAGACGTACGACGTGATCGTGTTCAGCCCCAGCGCTTTGCTGCGCTGCAACAGCATGGGCCACATGGCGCGAGTCGACCTCGGATAGTGGACCGATCCGCCGATAAGCAGCATCCGACGTCCATCCACCAGTACGGACCGTTCATCGAAGGTCACCCTTCCGCTGGATAACGACTGCTGGGAAAATGCGTCTTGTCCTGCCCTGTACAAGAGTGCCGCAGCGCTCCCCTTGAGAAAGTCTCGTCTTGGAATCATCTCGGCCTTTCGAGCGATAGGAAATCCGATCCAGGCAATGCGGGCGGGGCGAATCCGCTGTTCGCGCGGGACGACTTACACGCCAGTGGCTTCCATGGTGGCCCCGATCATCGCGTCGAATCCCATGCAGGAATTCAGCATCAGGTGGTAAATGCGGTAATCGTTCCATGTGGTGTGATAGAAGTGTTCGATGTACTCCGCGCGCCGCTGGTCGGTTGCCGTCAGTTCTCGCTCCGCCAAGTGGGCCTTGTCTGGAAAGGCCTGCTCAAACCACCGGATTTTGCGTGCTGTCGAGGCATACACGAAGATATGAAAGCAGCCGGGAACGCCATGCAACGCGCACGACGCGCCGCGGCCCACGACGACGCAATTCCCAGCGCGCGCCTTCTCCTTCATCACTTCCTGGGCGAGTTCGGTCATGCGGGTGGTATCCAAAATTTCCCGCTCCACCGTGAGATCTGCCCGTTCATTGCTGCCGTGCCAGAAGACGCGTCCGACCTTGCTGTACCAGGGGTCCAGCCGTTCATCGCGCCGCGTCGCTTCGGCGGCAGATACGCCAGCGCGCTGGGCTACCTCCTGCACCAGAGATTGGTCGATCAATTCCCACTTGAGATGTTGCGCCAGCAGGCGGGCAAATTCCCCGCCCCGGCTTCCATATTCCCGTTCCACTGTAATCACTCGAACCATCGTTGACTAATCCCGGACTGAAGTTAGATGCCGACAAGTCTGGCCGCGCTGATGGTAGCATCCATCGGAGTAGTTTTTCCAGCGACTTATGCCACCATCCAGGCGATTTATTGCAACGTCAACGTTCCCTGGCCGAAGTCAAGGTGGCAGGTGCCGCCTCCCACTGTGTAGGTGGCCGCGATCGTCTTCCCATCCTGGGAGAGAGTGCCGGAAATGCTCAACGTGGCCCCGCCCGCGCCATTCATCGTGACCTCGAACTGATTGCCCAGGAACCCCGAGTTCAGATCGAGCGGCGTGGCCGCCGTCGCGGACGTCAGGCATGGATACCCCGTCAATGTCGCCGTGCCGCTCACGTCGAGAAATCCGC
Organism: Acidobacteriota bacterium; assembly: GCA_021802085.1. Classification (GTDB taxonomy): domain Bacteria; phylum Acidobacteriota; class Terriglobia; order Terriglobales; family Acidobacteriaceae; genus JAKAAZ01. The sequence goes on along the minus strand of JAKAAZ010000166.1, from coordinate 3,678 downwards.
GCGCATTGAGTGTAGTGCTCTGCTGTAGGGTGGTTGAAAGGCTGTAGCTCCGCCCCGTGTCCTTCGATGTCACCGTTCCCGCGTAGGTCCCGTTCAGCGCCGACAACTCCACTCCGGTGCTCGTTCCCTTGTCCGGGCATGGCCCGGACAGGTTAAACGTTCCGTTGGTTATCGTTTCCCCGCTTACCACGGCCGTCATGGTAAACACCGGGCCGCCGTTCGGCACCGCGGATCCCAGCGTCAGGTTTCCCTTGTCGTCCAGCGTTCCGGTCAGAGAATCGTTGAATTCGGCAAAGGGTCCTCCGCAGCACCCATTGGCGCTGCAAATCTGGGGAAACGCCATCTGCACCCATGCGGTCCCGGAGACTGCGCCGCCCGTGGAAGTGAGGGCAACGCCCATGGGCACAACGGGACTGCCGCTGAACATCACGACACCGCTGTTCGTGAGCGTCAGTTCCCAGTTTCCAGAAATTCCTGCCGGCGATGTGATTTTGTCGCCGCCCAGATTGAACGCGCCGCTGCTGCCGCAACCGGCAAGACCGCCGGAGATCAGGCAAAGGAAGACAATCAGTGCAGCGCAGCTTCCAACAGCCGCGCATCGAAAGGAAGCCATAGATCAAGCCCCTCCACCGAGCGATCGCATTCGATGAAATTGTAATCCTCAAGTTGACCATCCAGGCGATTTATTGCCGCAGTTCCACGACCGTCGCACCGGCGCCGCCCTCGTTCTGCGGCGGTTCACTCACTTTCTCCACCTGCGGATGTTGTACCAGATAGGCCCGCAACGCCTTACGCAAAATGCCCATGCCGACGCCGTGCACGATGCGAATCTGCGGCAATCCCGCCATAAAAGCCTGGTCCAGGAACTTCTCCACCTCGTCTGTGGCCTCATCGACATTCCGGCCAATCACGTTGATTTCGCTTGGTCCGGAGCCGCTTTCCTTCGCCAACGCAACGCGAATCCCTTTGCTGCGCGCCGCGGCCACCGGTGCTGCCTGTCGTGCGCGCTCCGCCGCCGAGACCACCACCTCGGCCACATCGCTGCGATGAATCCGCATTTTGAGTTGGCCCACTGAAACCTCAAAGTTGTCTGCATCCACCTGCCGCTCCACCAGGGCCGCCTTTCCCAGTGAGCGTAACTTCACAGTATCCCCAACGCCAACTTGTCGAACAATGTGCGGTTGCGCGTTCGGATCGCCGCGGTCCGCGCCCGTCTGATGCGCCACCACGGTGGCATTCACCTGGTCGCGAAATTCGCGCCGCAGTTTGGCCAGCCCCCGCTCCGCCTGCTTGGCCACCTTCTGCTGCGCGCTGCGGTCCTCGATGCCTAGCAGAACTTCCCGCACCTGGGCCTCAAACGCTTTCAGCAGCGACGACAGCTTCGCCTCCATCTCCTGCACTTTGCGCTGCTGCTCCTGCCGTCCCTCCCGCTCCAGCCGCTGACGTTCCTTGGCAATCTCTTCCTCGCGCCGTTGCAACTGCGCTCGTTCGGTGTTCACTGCGAGCAGGTCCGCATGCAGTCGATCGAGAAATCGCCCGATCTCCACGGCTTGTTTGCCCAGCCTTTGCCGGGCGTCCGCCAGGATGGCAGCGTCCATGCCCAGACGCTCTGCGATGTGGATTCCCGCCGACACCCCCGGCACGCCGACGCGAATGTGATACGTGGGCGCGAAGGTCTCTTCCTCAAATCCAGCCGCCGCATTCTGCACGCCCGGCGTGTTGGCCGCATACACTTTCAACGCAGTGTGATGGGTGGAGACCAAACACCACGCGCGCCGCACGGAAAAATGCGCCGCAATCGCCGCCGCAATCGCCGCGCCTTCTTCTGGATCGGTCGCCGAACCCAGTTCATCCAGCAGCACCAGGGAGCTTGCAGTAGCCAGCCCTGAAATCTCGTTCAAGCGGGTGATGTGCGCCGAGAAGCTGGAGAGATCCTGCTCGATCGACTGCGCATCGCCAATGTCGGCCAGCACCGCGTCGAACAGCGGCAGTTCGGCCGCTTCCGCCGGAACTGGAATTCCGGCCTGCGCCATCAAAGCCAGCAATCCCACCGTTTTCAGCGCCACGGTCTTGCCGCCTGTGTTCGGCCCACTGATAACCAACTGCGGCGCTGCTGCAGGCAGTTCCAGATCCAGCGGGATGATTGTTTTCGCTTCGGAGCTTCGATCGGGAACAGATTGGTGTAATGGCCTTGAATTCGCCGCTACTTCGCTGCGCAGGCGTTTTTCCAGCAGCGGATGTCGTGCCGCTTTCAAAAAGATTCGCTCCGAACCCTGCGCGCAGAAAGCCGGCGCGATGCAGTGAAAGTCCGCCGCAAATCGCGCTCGCGCAAACAGCGATTCCACTTCGGCAAGGATTTTCGCGCACTCCGCGATCGCCTCCGCATGTTCGCCCACCTGCCGCGTCATCGCAGCCAGGATGCGGCGCTCTTCCGCCTGCTCCTCTTCCAGCAGCCGCTGCAGCTCATTGTTTTGTTCGATGGTTTCAATCGGCTCAATGAAATATGTCTGCCCGCTGGAACTGGCCCCATGCATCACGCCGGGAACGCGCCGCTTCCACTCCGCTTTTACGGGCAGCACAAATCGCTCGCCCCGCACCGTAATCAAATCTTCCTGCAAGGAGACTTCCGGGCCCAGCCTCCGCAGCATGGTCCTCAAACTCTCTTCAATCGTGCGTTGCTGGCGCTCCATCTGGCGGCGAATTCGCGCCAGCTCCGGCGAGGCGTGATCTGCAATCGATCCATCCGCTTCGAACTTTCCGTCCAGCGCCTGCATCAGCCCGGTGAAGCGCGACTCCGTCAACGGCATTGCAAGCTGAAGCAGCGATGAGGGTGCCCCATCCTTCGCGCTGTCTGCGAAGGATGGGGTGGAATCATGCGGAAGCGTCAGCGCCCATTCCTGAAACGCACGAAAACGGCCTACCAGCGCGGACAAAGCCCGCAGTTCGTCGACTTCCAGCACCACTCCGCTGATGCGCGCCCGCTCCAGCCAATCGCCGGGATCGATCAGCCCGTGAAAGTCAAAACTGTATCGAGCACGCAGGAGACTCAACGCTTCGCTCACTCGTTGCTGTTCTACCCTCGCCCATCCCGCGTCGCCGGAAGGCTCCAGCGCCAGCGTCCATTCTCGCCCCGGAGGGGTCATCGCATAGCCGGCGACCATTTCCCGCAGGAGGGCAAACTCCAGCATGTCCGCGCTGGTATGCGCAAGCGGCGAAGGCACACTGGGGAACATGGTCACGCTCCCATGGTAGCTGCTTTCCCCGCCGCCAATATCGAAAGGGAGCGTGCAGAGATATCCCCCCTGTCGGATCACCATCGAAAATTCTCCGCAAACAAGCCCAATGGCTACTCTTATCACCCTGGGGGGATGGGTAAGAGTAGCCATTGCGTTGTTGTTGGCGCGCTTTGTCTTGAACCGTTCTACAAGAACAGAGGCGCCAGCACCAATGTCACAGTCGCCATCAGCTTGATCAGCACTTCCGTTTCCAACTCACGAATCAGCGCTGTTGGCCTTCAACTCAACCTACGGCTTGGAGTGAGACGCCTCGGATGGCTAGAGCGGATTGACAGTAGGTGTAGTTATTTGTGAAAGGGAGTCATTCTGAACCCTTCGGCTACGCTCAGGGCAGGCTCCGCGCAGCGGAGTGAAGAATCCAGACGATATGCGCCTGGTCATT
>JAKAAZ010000165.1 GCA_021802085.1 Acidobacteriota bacterium | reverse complement strand
GAAGAAGGGGCTGGACCATCTCGACGCCGCGCGCAAAAAGTTCCAGATCGTCACCGACCGCTTCGCCGGTTTCCAGGCATAGTCTCTGAATGTCCATGTGGATTTTCCGCTGCTACAGAGGCTGGCCTTGCCCGTTAGCATCGGCTCCGTCCGCGTTCCAGGAATCAAAATCCATGACACGCGGGTTATTCGCCTGCTGGAAGTCCTGCTGCATGCCGGCAACACCGTCGGCGGCTCGACGGCCAAACAAATCCACGAAGCCGTCCTCGCTACGTTCCAACTCTCCCCCAAACAATACGGGCTGAATCAGCTCCGCTACGATCTGCGCAAGCTCAAAGGGCACGGCCTGCTGGAACGCGATGGCCGCCGCTACGCCTACCGTCTCACCGCCAAAGGCGTGCAGGTCGCGCTGCTGTTTTTGTTCTTTCACAAGCGCCTCTGCGCCCGCTGGCCAACAGCCGCTTCCACCACAAACCCGACCCGGCGAGCAGACCGAACAGTCAACTGGAAGCCGCCTACCACAGGGCCGACAAGGCCATTGAGAACATCGTTGACCTGTTACAAGCCGCCTGATGTTACTGCGCCTTTGTTGAAGTATTTTTGTCTACGAATTCCGATCCAAGAATCTACAGTTGCAGTTAATGGATTCCACCTGATTTCCATCGCTACCCACTCGCTCACTGTTCTCTAAGAATCAATGGTTTACAGCGCAGCTACCCCAAACAATTCGCTATCTGCAACTGTAGAACTAAAATATCCACGGTGTTTTTCAGCGTGATAATCACGAGAGTCTTTTAAGCCAGAGGTTACGGAAGGAGACCTTTGAGGGGAAGCCTTCAATCTGTAGCCCAAATCGACCTCTCACATTGTTTGAGGATGCAGGATCATCATCGATCAGTACGGCCATCAACTGCCCGTTCAGGATGTGAATGAATGTGCCGCCGCGCACCATAATGTTGTATTGGTTCCAGTCTCCAGTTTTCACATACTTTCCGAGAGCAGTTCGATCGCCAATGTTACCGACCAGTCTCGGCATCTTGCCGGGCAGAGTATTTACCACTTGCCCTCGCCATGCAATGATGCCGCGTCCAGTATTCTGCGAATACAGTTGGCCCGTATAGCTGCTGGCCATCTCATTCACGGGGTACCAGAAGTCAGCCTGTGGACCTTTTAGCGTCCATCTTGCTCTTGCGGGTGGAGCGAGGGGCCCGCCGGGGCGACCGCGATATCCTGTCCCGCCGGGTGGTGGCATCCCTGTAGCACTCCTATACTGCACGCCACTGCCGCCGCCATATTCCACCTTGATCTCCAATTTCAGATCGAAATCTTTCGCCTCCGTGCCGTGGTACACAATGAAGGTGTTGCCTGCAGGTTTCTCACTGGTCGATATACCAACGATTGCTCCATTTTCGACGCGCCACACATCTGGATTTCCGTCCCAGTGCTGCAAGTTCTTTCCATCGAAAATCTGCACAAAGCCGGAATGATCCTCGAAATCTATGGGCGCCGGTTGCCGAAAACCAGGTCGTGGGAGCGCATGCCCTTGTGCCTTGTGCTGCGCGCTTTGCCCATGCAACTCTGTGGTTCCCGACAGAGCGCCTAAGGCTCCCAAACCGGCCAGCTTGTGAAATGTTCTTCTATCCATTTTTATCTCCGCTAAATGCTCCGGTATCATCGATCGCCTTGCTACGCTACGCTGCACAGAGCTGCGCTGATTTGAGGTCACAGTGAAAAGGACTCGATATGTTGTGTGCAGTGCCCCGAAGCCATGCTCCTGCGAACGAAAAAATCATTCCTTACAGCACGGGTTGGTTCGGCAGTCTTCGATGCCACTTGTAGGCAGCGATTGAATTTTGCCAGAAGAATTTTTGACAGACTTTGTGGCCTTTCGGGGTGACATAGCCGCGCACGATGGCAAGTGTTTCCGCGTAGGTTGCCAAATGATCGCTATTCGGCCAATCACTTCCATACAGGATGTGGTCTTCACCGAAGACATCCCAAATGGCATCCAGTCTCTCCTTGTAGAAGGCTGGATTCTTTGGTACCACTCCATCGACGCGGACAGGGATTTCTGAAAGTTTGATAAAGACACGAGGGTTCTGGCTTAAATGGCGCAACTGCGACCAGTATTCCCGGCGAGCGGGCGCTGCGGTCGGAATCGGGGATGAGGGCAGGTGATCGATTACGATCCTGAGGTTGGGAATCCGGTCGGAAACATCGGCGATGGCATGGATCAGAGCAGGATCTGGATTTGCGCTGTCCAACTCTAGGCCTAACTCGGCAAGTCTCTTGAGGCCCGCAAGAAAGCCCGGCTTTTTCATATCCAATCCCAAATCTCGGTTCCAGAGGTTGCCGTATCGAATCCCTAAGAACAGAGGATTGGCATGTAGCCGATCAAGTTCCCGTAGATACGAGGGCGATCCAGGGATAAGGTCACCGACCATGCCAACCATGATCGGATTATCCGCCGCCACGCGCAGCACCCAATCATTGTCGCTGGCTAAAGGGCTGGCTTCAATGGCGATAGCGCCGACCACGCCGAGGGGCTCTGCGATCTTTGCATAGCGGCCTGGTAGCGCAGGTTTGTAAATAACGGAGTCGCTTTTCTCTGGCCAGGGTACGCCTCCCGGACGGCTGGTATCGAATAGATGAACATGCGAATCGATGATTGGAATCGACGCGGGAAGCGCCGACGCCATAGAACTTGTAGCGCAAACTACTCCTGCCGATGCCGCGAATTTTAGAACGTCTCGCCGTCGCATGAAACCTCCGATGCGCTCAAAATTTAGTACTCGGTATGGGTTGAGTTAGCCTGGAATGGAACAGGGCCAAGGCGTTCATCTATTCGTTTTGGCCGAAGTAACTGTCTGGACAACTAAAACGGAAACGGCGTCATTTCCAAATGGAAAACTGTTTCGATACCGCAGTAAGCGTACCCAACGGGCAAATCTCCTGTCAAGCGCTCCGTTCTGGCGGTTCGGACCGCACGGATACTTGTTGGCTTACAGACGAAAGGTGTCAGTTCCTGGATATTGTCTAATGATATATTTGCCCTATTGGCTAGAAATGTGATATCAGAGTGTGAGTTTCCGGAGCCGGCAAATCAGGTTGTCTACCCGCTGGCCGCATACTTTTACTCGAAGTCACTACAGACAAGTTGAAAGGATTTATTCCAATGATCAGGCGCCAAGCAATCGCAATCATAGCGATCTCGCTTCTCTGTTCGTGTGTGGGAATCGGAGCGCAAGCACAAACCAAGCTGGATCCGTTGACGCAGGGATTTGAAAATCCTCCGAGCAGCGCGAGACCGCGAGTGTGGTGGCACTGGATGAATGGAAACATTACTCAGGCAGGGATCAAGCTGGATCTTACATGGATGCAGAGCGTTGGAATTGCCGGCTTCCAGAATTTCGATGCAGCACTATCCACACCCCAGGTAGTGCCTCAGCGACTCGCGTATATGACTCCGGAATGGCAAGATGCGTTCCGATACGCGACGACACTTGCCAATCAGCTAGGAATGGAAGAAGCGATTGCGGGCTCGCCAGGCTGGAGCGAGACAGGTGGTCCATGGGTTCCCGCATCGCAGGGAATGAAGAAGTACGTGTGGAGCGAAACCGATATCGAAGGGGGCAAGCCATTCACGGGCATGCTGGAGCATCCTCCAACCAATACAGGAGCTTTTCAAAATCTTGGGATACATGATCTTCTCGCCGCGCCAAAAGGCGCAAAAGCAATTCCGCAATTTTATGCAGACAGCGTGGTGGTTGCATACCGCAGGGCTTCCGACGATATTCCCGTCCAGTCGTTGCACCCGAAGATAACGGCCAGCGCTGGAGCGCCAGATGCAGCCATGCTGACCGATGGCGATGTGGCAAAAACAACGAATCTTCCGATTCCGGCGCGTGGCTCCGATGCCTGGATCCAATACGAATTCTCAAGTCCGCAAACCATACAGGCGATAACAATCTCTATGAAACATGTGGATGGATTGGCTGCCGTCCTGTCCGGAATCGGCAATCCTGACAAAATTCTTGAAGCTGGCAGCGACGGTCAGAGCTTTAGGACAGTCGTGAATTTGCCCGATGGCAGATCTCCGGAGTACACGGTATCGTTTCCTGCGGTGACGGCAAAGTATTTCCGCATCGTTTTCAGGCAGGAAGCGCCACCCCCTCTGCCCGCGTGGGCAAAAAATATGGATCTCAAATCCTTAGGAATCAAGGCTGGCCCGCCCCCGACCGACTATGCAATCGCCGAATTGAATCTGCATCCGGGTGCGCGAGTCAACCGGTTTGAGGAAAAAGCGGCCTTCGTTCCGGTCCCGGATCTCTACGAATTTGCGTCCGCACCTGTACCGTCCGCCGAGGCTGTGCAAAAAGATAATGTCATTGACCTGACAAGTAAAATGCGCCAGGACGGCACCCTCGACTGGACCCCTCCGCCGGGAAATTGGGTTGTACTTCGCTTCGGCTATTCGCTATTGGGAATCACCAACCACCCCGCGACTGCGGAGGCCACTGGCCTGGAAGTGGACAAGCTGAATCGGACTTATGTCAAAAACTACATGTCCAATTATCTGGATAGTTATAAGCAGACGGTTGGCGCAGACAATATGGGCAAGCAGGGCATCCAGTACGTGGTAACCGACAGCTGGGAAGCCGGGGCGCAGAACTGGACCGACGACATGATCGCGGAGTTCAAGAAACGGCGTGGCTACGATCCAGTGCCCTGGATGCCGGTCCTCGCTGGGCACATCGTGGAAAGCTCCGCAGCCAGCGACCGGTTTCTATGGGATTTTCGCAAGACGATCGCAGACCTGACTGCTGATGAACATTATGGTCAGGTAGAGGCTTCTCTGAAAGAACGGGGTATGGGCCACTACGGAGAGTCTCACGAATCCGGGCGCGCGTTTATTGCTGATGGCATGGAAGTCAAGAAGCTCGATGACATTCCGATGAGTGCGATGTGGACGCAGACGCCGGGCGTGAACAATATCCAATACGACTACAACGCGGACGACAGAGAATCGGCGTCGGTGGCGCATATCTACGGCCAGAACATCGCTGCGGCGGAATCGATGACAGCGGCTGCCGCGCCCTGGGCATGGTCGCCTGCGACGCTAAAGCCGACGGCCGATCAGGAATTTCTAAACGGAATCAACCGTTTTTGCATTCATGAATCGGCACATCAACCGCTGGTGGGTAAAGGCACCGCCCCGGGGTTGACACTGGGGCCCTTTGGGCAGTGGTTTAACCGCAATGAAACGTGGGCGGAAGAGGCACGTCCATGGATCGACTACCTGGCGCGCAGCAGTTACATGTTGCAGCAGGGGCGCTTCGATGCTGACCTGGTTTATTTTTACGGGGAGGACTCGAACCTTACAGCGATCTTCAACAAGAAGGCGCCGAATGTCCCTGCCGGCTACGGCTTCGATTACATCAATGCCGATGGCTTGATCCATGAATTGAGCGTTGCCAACGGCCGTATTACGACCAAGAGCGGAATGCGTTATCGCGTGCTCGGGCTCGATCCATACAGCCAGCATATGTCTCTGCCGGTATTGCAAGCCATTTACAAACTGGTGGAGAACGGTGCCGTTGTAGCCGGTCCCAAGCCGTTCGACGATCCAAGCCTTGCTGACAATCAGGCGGAGTTCCACAAACTGGATGACGAGTTGTTTGGCGACGGGACGGGCGTACAGCACGTCGGCCAAGGCACCGTCTATGCGGGCCAGAGCCTGACGGATGTTTTCAAAACGTTGGGGGTGGCCCCGGACTTCGATTACACCAAACCGGAGACGGACACACGAATTCTCTTCGCTCATCGTAAGCTGGCGGACGGCGATATCTACTTCGTGGACAACCGCAACAACCGTGATGAGACAGTGGAGGCGAGTTTCCGCGTGACAGGTAAGATGCCCGAGCTATGGTACGCCGAGACCGGCAAATCGAAGCCTGCGTCCTACAAAATCGCGGACGGCCGCACAACGGTGCCACTGCATCTGGAGCCATGGGGAACGGTGTTCGTCGTGTTCCGCAAACCGGCGCCGCAGACTTCACGCACGCTGCCGACGCCGGTCGCAACAGAAGTCGCCACCTTGCACGGTCCGTGGAATGTCAGTTTTCAACCGGACCTCGGAGCGCCGCCATCCATCACACTGGGCAAGTTAATTTCGTGGAGTGACAGCACGAATCAGGGCGTGAAGTATTTTTCCGGGACCGGTACCTATACCAAAACAATTCAAGCGCCGGCGACCTGGTTCAGGAAGAACACCCATTTGTGGATCGACCTGGGCGCTGTGAACAATCTGGCAGATGTGACGGTGAATGGTAAGGATCTGGGAATCGTGTGGCACGCGCCGTATCGCGTGGATGCAACCGGCGCATTGAAGCCTGGGGACAATGAAGTGACGATCAAAGTGACGAATGCATGGGTGAACCGATTAATCGGCGATCAGCAACCGGATGCAACCCAGAAATATACGTTCACCGATATCAAGCCATATCGTGCAGACTCTCCGTTGCTACCATCGGGCTTGCTCGGACCTGTGCAAATTTCTACTGTAACGACGCAGCCATAGCGTGCCAGTTCCCGAAAATTTCGTTGACCATGCGATCGCGCGCGCACGGCGGCGGCTGGTCCCTTTTCTGCTGCTCATGTATGTGGTGTCGTTTCTCGATCGCGCCAATATCGGTTTCGCGAAGGAGGCATTGCAGGCATCCGCCGGAATTTCCGATGCCACATATGCGATGGGGGCAGGACTGTTCTTCCTGACCTACGCAATTTTTGAGGTACCCAGCAACCTCATCCTGCACAAGGTAGGAGCGCGGGTCTGGATGTGCCGCATCATGGTGAGCTGGGGCCTTGTGTCCATGGCAACCATGTTCGTCACCGGCCCGCGATCCTTCTATGTGCTGCGCCTATTATTGGGAATCGCTGAAGCCGGCTTCTTTCCCGGCGTCATTCTCTATCTCAGCTATTGGTTTCCAAATCGAGTCAAGGGTCGGATTCTGGGGCTGTTTTACTTTGGGGCGCCACTGGCTTTTATTTTTGGAGGCCCACTGTCCGGAGTGCTCCTCGATATGCCGGCAAGGGCCGGTTTACAAGGTTGGCAGTGGATGTTTCTCTCCGAAGGCTTTTTGGCCGTTGCCGTTGGAATTTGGGCATATCTATATCTTGGCGACAAGCCCGCGGATGCGTCCTGGCTCCCCAATACGGAGAAACAGGCGCTGCTAACCGTTCTGCAAGAGGAAGAGCAGGCGAGGCGCACATACGGCTCCTCGGCATTTCCCGCAGTGCTTATGGACTGGCGAGTCCTGCACTACGTGCTGATCTATTTCCTGATCCAGATGAGTGTGTATGGCGTGGTTTTTTACCTGCCAACAGAGGTTGCGACACTCCTGGGCAAATCCGTGGGGATAGAAGTTGGGTTCGCATCGGCAATTCCTTGGGTTTGCGCCATAGCGGCTACGTATTGGATACCTCGAGCGGCAGACAGGCGCCAAAATCACCGTTTTCTCGCCGTTCTTGTCCTGGGGGCCTCAGGCTTGGCGAGCGCAGCTTTCCCAACAAGCGTGCCGGTGGTCGCGCTACTTGCCTTGTGCGTTGCAGCATCGGGTTTCATCGCTGTCCAACCTTTGTTCTGGACTTTTCCCACGGGCTATCTCGCCGGTACAGCGGCTGCGGGCGGCATCGCGTTTATCAATGCGATGGGGGCCCTGGGCGGATTTTTTGCGCCCAACGCAAAAGTATGGGCAGATGCCCACTTCGGATCTCATCGCGCTGGACTGTATCTGTTGGCTGGCCTCACGCTGGTAAATGCGGTGCTGATTGCCTTCGTTCGCCAGCGCAAATTGCACCAGACGAGCCAACGTTCGCCTTCAATTTGAATGTTCCCATCTGCGTCGGAAAGCCCTTGCAACGGTTCGAATTCACGCGAATGACCTTCACCCCTGATCCGTGGATAACATTGCGTTCAAGTTGATGCGATGTCCAGAAAGCCGCGTGGAGTGGATGGATGCGGGGTAAATGATGAAGTGTCTGGCATCGTTTTTCCTGCGGTAGT
>JAKAAZ010000164.1 GCA_021802085.1 Acidobacteriota bacterium | reverse complement strand
CCCGGTACCAAACCTATCCCTGCCAGAGAGGGATTGCGCTTCGAACCGGTCAGCAATAACACCCCGCCTAGCCGCGCGATCCGAAGCAGGATGCGCGGCACGCTCACACTTTGCTCTGCTCCAGAGGACTGCCGGGAATATAGGATGGTCGGCAGTCCAATCCAGCCAGTCCGTCAAACTGAATATCCGGCAACTCCTCAACGGCCCGCCGCAACGATTGTTCCCAGCGGGCGTGAATCGTCTGCAGTTCGGGATCGTCGGCCTTGAATCTTCGATAGCAATTCAGTTCCAGGGCGTCGTTGCGATACAAGACCAACTCTACCGGCGGACCTACCGTAACGTTCGAGCGCATAGCGGCGTCGAATGAGAGCAACGCATATTTTGCCGCGGCCTCCAGAGTCGTCAATCCATACGCAATGCCGCGATCGAGAATGGGCCGGCCATACTTGACCTCGCCGATCTGAAGATAGGGCGAGTCCTGCGTCGCGTTCAAAGGATTTCCCTGCGGATAGATCAGATACAGGTCCGGTTTTTCTCCCTTCACCTGGCCGCCCAGTACCAGGTGAATATTGAAGTTGTACTCGTCGCGCTCCAGGGCGACGCGATCCAGATCGGAGACGCGCCGCACCGCATCGCCCACGACCCGGGCCGCGGCATACATGGTTGCCACCCGCGCCAATCCTCTACCCGCATCAAAATCGTCGCGAAGAAGCGTAATCACCGATTGCGTCAGCGACAGGCTGCCGCTGGTCAAAATAATGAACGCGCGCTGCCCCGGTTGAACGAAACTGTGCATCTTACGACAGGTGTTCACCTGGTCGTAGCCGGCGTTCGTGCGTGAGTCGGATGCAAGAATCAATCCTTCATGGGTCATGATGCCCACACAATACGTCATGCTTCTCCTTGGCAGAATGCATCTGGTTAGACTTAATCGTAAACTCGCAGTCGCTGAAATCGATGGAAATTCGACGCACAATTAGAAATGAATGCTGGAAAGTCTGATACATTCTGGAACATCTCCCCAAAAATCCTGTCTGCTCGGATTGGCGGCGAGATCTTACATTGAAAGTAGCGCGGACGATTCCAGCGAGAGGGCACTACCTTCATGTTGATACGTTTAGGGTACGACATTCGTTTCTCTCTCCCAGCCCCGGTTTCGATCGTGGCGATGCTGCACGTTCACCCCTCGCGACACGCCGACCTGCTCCAACCCGATACGCTGCACATCGAACCCACGGCTTCCGTCCCGGAATATCAGGACTCCTTTGGCAATATCTGCTCACGCATCTTTGCACCCCAGGGTGACCTGCGTCTCTATAGCGAAACCCTCATCCGCGACTCGGGCGATCCGGACCCCATCAACCCGGACGCGCGCGAAGTTCCCATCGAAGAACTCCCCAACGAAGCGCTCATCTACATGTTGAACAGCCGCTACTGCGAGGTGGACCAGCTCTCCGGCATTGCGCTCGACCTGTTCGGGCACATCCCTCACGGGTGGGCACGCGTCTATGCCGTCTGCAGCTGGGTGAATGCGCGTATCCGCTTCGGCTATAACTTTGCCCGCCCCACTCGCAGCGCGCTCGATACCTTTACAGAGCGGGTCGGCGTCTGCCGGGATTTCCAGCACCTCGCCGTCACTTTCTGCCGCGCGCTCAATATTCCCGCCCGCTATGCGACCGGCTACCTGGGGGATATCGGCTTCCCTGCCTCCGGCCCCATGGACTTCAGCGCATGGTTCGAGGTGTATCTCGATCATCGCTGGTGGACCTTCGATGCCAGGCATAACATTCCGCGCATCGGGCGAGTTCTGATGGCGGTTGGCCGCGATGCCTCCGACGTCGCCCTTACCACGTCCTTTGGATTTGCCGAACTTACGCAGTTCACCGTCATCACGGAAGAAGCCAGCGAAGATGCCGACCAATAGTGAAGTCCGCGCGCAAACGCCCGGCGCAGATAGGCCGCGGCGCAAAGATCCGGCTCTCGAGGAATACTTTCTCGATGCCGCGTTTGACGAGATGTTCGACGATCAGGGGGTGGTTCGCCCTCACTACGAGTCCCTGCTGAGCACGTTTTCAAAGCTCCCCAAAGAGGAACTGCACCGCCGCAAGCAGTCCGCCGATATCTCTTTCCTGATGCAGGGAATCACCTTCACCGTCTATGGACGGGACGAGGGCACGGAGCGCATTTTTCCTTACGATCTGCTGCCCCGCATCATTACCGCCGGCGAATGGGAACGCATTGAAAAAGGATTGACGCAGCGCATCACCGCGCTGAATCTGTTCCTCCGCGACGTGTACAACGAAGGTAAAATCCTCGCGGACGGGTTTGTCCCGCGCGAGATCGTCTACAGCTGCCGGCACTTTCGCCGCGAAATGCGCGGCCTGCAGGTCCCGCGCAATGTCTATATCGCGGTCACCGGCACCGATCTGTTGCGTCTCGGCAATGGCGAGTTCGTTGTGCTGGAGGACAATCTGCGTGTGCCGAGCGGCGTCAGTTACATGCTGACCTGCCGCCGCGTCATGAAGCGGATCTTTCCGCAGCTCTTCGCCAAGTATGGCGTGCGTCCTATCGAGCACTACACGCGCGTCCTGCTCAGCACGCTTCGTTCGCTCGCACCCGAGGGCCGCCCTGAACCTTCCATCGTGCTGCTCACGCCGGGCATTTACAACTCGGCCTATTTCGAGCACACCTACCTCGCCCGCCAGATGGGCATTGAGCTGGTCGAAGGCCGCGACCTGGTGATCCACGACAATGTCGTGTATATGCGCACCACCGCCGGTCTCAAGCGCGTCGATGTGATTTATCGCCGCGTCGATGACGACTTCATCGATCCCCTCGCCTTCCGTTCCGACTCGATCCTTGGCGTGGCCGGGCTCTTCAATGCGTATCGCGCCGGCAATGTGACGCTCGCCAATGCTTTCGGCACCGGTCTCGCCGATGACAAGGCCATCTACGCCTACGTTCCCGCCATCATCCGCTATTACCTGGGCGAAGAGCCGCTGCTTCAGAATGTGGAGACCTATCTGATGACCGATCCGGCGCAGCGTCAGCACACGCTTCAGAATCTCGACAAGCTGGTCGTCAAAGCGGTCGGCGAATCGGGCGGCTACGGCATGCTGATCGGCCCCAAGAGTACGCAGGCCCAGCGCGATGAATTTCATGCCCTCATTGAGGCCAATCCGCGCAATTACATCGCCCAGCCGACACTGGATTTCTCGCGCGCTCCCTGCCTGATGGGCAGTCCCGATTCGCCGAGCATCGAACCCCGGCACGTCGATCTGCGGCCCTACATTCTGTACGGAGATAAGGTCACCATCGTCCCTGGCGGCCTGACCCGAGTCGCGTTGCCGAAGGGCTCGCTGGTCGTCAACTCATCGCAAGGCGGAGGCAGCAAAGATACCTGGGTATTGAATGACTGACATCTCCATGAAACCCGGAACTAGTTGAGGATGCGCATGCTATCAAGAGTTGCCGACAGTCTCTACTGGATGAGCCGTTATCTCGAGCGCGCGGAACATACCGTGCGCCTGCTCGACGTGAACATGGGCCTGATGCTCGACCGCTCCAGCACCAGCGCGGAGGGCCGCTGGCTCCGCGTCCTGGCGGCGCTCGGCAACCCGGAAGAGATCGAATGGCGGGGCGATTACAACCAGCTGGTGCGCGCGCTTACCTTCGACGCCGACAATCGCGCGTCGATTACTGCCTGTATCGTTTCCGCCCGTGAAAATGCGCGCCAGGTTCGCGATGAGTTGAGCACGGAACAATGGCAGCGCCTGAATCGCCTCTACCTCCAGGCCACCGAACCGAACATCTCCGGCAATGGTCACGGATTGGAAGAATTTCTTCCCGTCGTCCTCGATGGCCTGCATCTGTTCCAGGGCGTCACGGACACCACCATGAACCATGGGGAAGGCTGGCAGTTCATCCAGATGGGCCGCTCGATTGAGCGCGCCTTCGCCACCGTGAAACTCCTCGATATTTATTATCGGGATTTCTTTGTGACCGCCCAGCAGACGCCCGATAGCAATCAATATTTGGAATGGATTGGCCTGCTCCGCTGCTGCACTGCGTTTGAAGCCTATTGTCGCGTCTATACTGCGGACCTGACCCACGAGTGGATTCTTGAATTCCTGCTGCTCAATCCGGACTTCCCGCACTCGGTCCGCTACGCCATCGATGGCCTGCGGCAGGCCGTGATTTCCGTGCAGCAGTCCAGCGGAAGGCTTGCCTCGGATGAGCTGAGCCGCATGGCCGGACGCCTGCAAGCCTCGCTCAATTTTGCCGAGATCAATGAGATTCTCGACCAGGACGTCTCTGCATACATGTCGAACATTCTGCGCCAGTGTCTGTTGATCCACGACCTGATTTACGGCTCCTACATTCACTATTCCGTGCAGGCCG
This sequence comes from Acidobacteriota bacterium, assembly GCA_021802085.1. Taxonomy (GTDB): domain Bacteria; phylum Acidobacteriota; class Terriglobia; order Terriglobales; family Acidobacteriaceae; genus JAKAAZ01. The sequence goes on along the minus strand of JAKAAZ010000164.1, from coordinate 3,671 downwards.
CGCTTTCCGCCTGACCGTACCTGGAACGAACTTTTCCGCGAGGGCAAGATGAAATTTTTCTCTATCCGGCACCTTACCAAATTCCGCTACAGCAACCCGGTCAGCGAAAGCGTCATGGAAACGCGCATGCATCCGCGCAGTGACAGCAACCAGCGCTGTCTCTCGTTCTCGCTCTCCGTCAGCCCGCGCTGCCGCGTCTTTTCCTACCGCGATCATCTCGGCAACAATGTCCATCACTTCGACATTCCCGGCGAGCATTCCCAGCTTGTCATCGTCGCGGAAGCTCTCGTCGAACAGCAGTCCCTCGGCGCCGTGCCGCATTTCCTGCATCCCGGCGCCTGGGCGCAACTGGACGCCCTTGTCGCTGAGGGCGATTACTGGGAGATGCTGCTGCCCAGCGAATTCGCCAAGCCCACCCCGGCGCTCCTGGGTCTGGTCGAACGCTTTGACGTGCGCCGGCGCGATGATCCACTTATCCTGCTGCGGGAGCTGAATGAAAAGCTGTACCAGTACTTCAACTATGTGCCGCGCAGCACCCGCGTCGACTCGCCCATCGACGAAGCCATCCAGTCTCGGAATGGAGTCTGCCAGGATTTCACCCACACCATGATCGCCCTGGTGCGCCATCTCGGCATTCCCTGCCGCTATGTCAGCGGCTATTTCTACCACGGCAAAGAGCACATGGACCGATCCGTCTCCGACGCCACCCACGCGTGGGCCGAGGCCTTTCTTCCCCACGTGGGCTGGGTAGGCTTCGATCCCACCAACAATCTTCTCGCCCATGAACGGCATATTCGCACCGCCATTGGCCGCGACTACGCCGACGTTCCCCCCACGACCGGCATTTATCGCGGCCGCGCGGACAGCGAACTCTACGTCGCCGTCCAGGTCACGGCCTTCGACAAGGCGCCCGAACTCGACCAGGACATGCCCGTCCCTGAAGATTGGTCGATCCTCGTCGAGCGCGCGCAGGAGCCGCCTCCGCCGCCTTCGACCTTGCTCCATCTGCAGCATATGCAGCAACAACAATCTTCAATGGCGGCATTCGCTCCGCCTCACAAGCTGGGTTGTCATTCTGAGCGAAGCGAAGGATCCAGACGGTAATGGCGCAGCTCCCCGCTGAAGGTGCGGCAAAAAGGTCTCCAGCCACGAATCAGGCGCGATTCGCGGCTGAGATTTTTTGATTTGAGCAAATGAAGTAGAGCACGGTGGAAAATGGAGCCTTGATTAAAAAGCAGCCAGCTCCACCATCGCCTTGCGGATGTCTTCCGGCTGCGGCAGAATTTCATCTTCCAGCAGCGGCTGATAGGCGACGAACACGTCTTTTGCTGCGATGCGGCGCACTGGAGCGTCCAGATCGTCGAAGAGTTCCTCTCCGATGCGGGCGGCGATCTCGGCCCCATACCCCCAACTGCGCATGTCTTCATACGCCACCAACGCGCGGCTGGTTTTGCGCACCGAGGTTGCAATCGCGTCCCAGTCGTAGGGGTTCAGCGTGCGCAGATCGATCAGCTCGACATCCAGACCATTCTCGCGTTCGGCGCGCTGCGCCGCCTGCAAGGCGCGCGGCACCACCGCGCCAAAGGTGATCACGGTCAACTGCTTTCCGGCGCGGAGGATACTTGCCTTGCCAAACGGAATCGTGTAGTCCGGCCCCGGATATGCGGCCCGCCCGAAGGTCTCGCGATAGAGCCTCTTATGTTCCAAAAAGAGCACCGGATCGTCGCAACGGATGGCGGTGCGCAGCAGGCCGTTGGCGTCGAGAGCATTCGACGGGTAGACGACCCGCATGCCCGGCGTGTGCGTAAAGATGCTCTCGCCGGATTGCGAGTGATAGATGGCACCGCCCGTCAGATAGCCGCCCGTGGGCACGCGAATCACTAAAGGACAGGAGAAGATTCCATTGGAGCGCCAACGAATCAGCGGAAGCTCGTTCCGCAACTGGTGCATGGCCGGCCAGATGTAATCGAAGAATTGAATCTCTGCCACCGGTTTCAGGCCGCGTGTGGCCATGCCAATCGCACGTCCAACGATATTGGCCTCGGCCAGCGGCGAATTGAAAACCCGGTCGGAACCGAAAGCACTCTGCAGACCGGCTGTCAGTTTGAAGACACCGCCCTTGCCCTTCACCAGCCCGCCTTCCAGACTGGTGTCGCGGCTGCAGTCGGCAACGTCTTCCCCAAACACCACAACGCGTTCATCGCGGCACATTTCATCGTGCAGACACGCGTTCATCAGGTCCGCCATCGTATGCTCGCGAACCGCGGATGCAGGGTCCTCGGCGACCGGCTGCGGCTCCTTGAGTAGAGACGGCGAGGTGGGATCGAGATCCTCGGAATAAATATGGAGAGGAATCGTGTCCGTCGAAGGTGGCGCCGCGCGCAGAGCTACTTCCGTTGCAACCCGAATCTCCTCGTCTACCGCCTGCTCCAGCCGCGTGATGCCCGCCTCATCCAGAAAACCCTCCCGCAGCAACCGCATCTGCATTTTGGGCAATGGATCGCGCAGGGCGTCGGCCTCGCGCTCCGCCTCCGATCGGTAAAGACGCTCATCGTCGGAAAAGGAATGCGCGTAGGGACGGACGACATGGCCATGCACAAACGCGGGTCCCTGCCCGGAGCGGCAATACGCCACCGCCTGCCGCAGAATGTTGTAGCACTCGATCGGCTCGGTGCCATCCACCTCGGCAAAGAAAAAGTTTGGAAAGTTGGCCACGAGTTTCGAGATATTGCCGCCCGGCGTATTCACCTCGACCGGCACCGAAATCGCATAGCCATTGTCTTCGATCACAAACAGCACCGGCAGCTTCAGGTTGGAGGCGGAATTCATCGCCTCCCAGAATTCGCCCTCGCTGGTGGCGCCATCGCCCAGCGAGACATACACCACCTCGTCGGTGTGGAAGCTGACATTCTTGAAGGCGCGATAATCCACATCGCCGCCGGTACTCTCCGGCTTCCTGGCGGCTTCCGGGTGACGGCTAAAATAGCGCCCCGCTTCGGCGCAGCCTACCGCTTGCAGACATTGCGATCCCGTCGCGGAGGATTGTGTGACGATATGCAGGCTTTGGCTCGCCCAGTGCGAAGGCATCTGTCGCCCGCCGCTGCTGGGATCGGCGGCAGCGCCCACCGCCTGCAACAGCATGTCCTCCGCGGTCATGCCCAGCGTCAGGCACAGCGCCCGGTCGCGATAATACGGATAGAACCAATCGTAGCCAGGCTGCAGCGCCATCCCGGCGGCCACCATCAGTGCTTCATGTCCAGCGCCCGAAATTTGGAAGAATATCTTCTGCTGCCGCTTCAGCATGATCTCCCGGTCGTCGATGCGGCGGGACAGATACATGAGCCGGTACATCTGAATCATTCGCTTAGACGACAGTCCGTGCGTATCGACAATCCTTGTTGCGGCGGAAACGGTGCGGGTGACTGCCATGTTGGACCCTCTTTGGATCGGGCTGCTTCGATTGGCTCTGTCATACGAGACAATCGTATGGCGACTTTGTATTGTAGCGGCCTTCCTATCCACTTGTCAGCCAGTTGGTTCTCGGGGGGTGCGCGACATAGAAGTGGTGTTTTGCAGGTTCCCTTTTTTTGGGAATTATATACTTTACTCCCTGCTGGAACTTGCCAACTGTTTGTACGTGATCCGGGTTCCTATCGACTTCCCCAGCAGAG
>JAKAAZ010000163.1 GCA_021802085.1 Acidobacteriota bacterium | reverse complement strand
ATCGATGCTTTGCCACTCCCACGCAATGCCTTCCATCCCGTCGTATTCGACCAGACCGGAACGCCACAAGTCCACAAAGAAACCCGCCTGCTGCCACTGCTGAAAGTGCTTGTGCACGGCGCTGGCGAACTCCTTGGGCAGCGCCTTCCACTGACAGCCGGTGCGCAGAACGTACACGATGGCGGAGAAGATGCTCCGCGCCGCCATCGGCTTGCGCCCAGCTCCCGGCTTGCGTCGATACCTCCGGCCAGACTGCCGCTGCTTGATGGGAACCAGTGGTTCCACCTTCGCCCACAATTTGTCCGATACCGTCCACGACTTGATCTGTGCCATCCTGTACGGTATCTTCGCCCAACTTGCACCCTCTGCTTCCGGCTATTCGCCAGCGCGTACCCGGTTCGCCACTATTTACGGATAAGTTCTAGGATGCAGAATTCGTGCCCTTCGCCACTTCTGTTTCCAATACATTTCAAGTCTGGAGTTGGGATCGCGGACAGGGGGAGGATTCGCGGCCAGAAAGCAGGGATTTGTCAGGGCGAGATAGGCACAGTAGATTGATAGACGCCCAATCCGTTCTCTTTTATAAGGTGCGAACAAGGAGATGACATGTTTCGACTGCCCCTGTTTCCAGAAGTTCGGCTGCGACTGAACGTCTGGCTTTCTGCGTTGCTGGTATGTTTCGGTGCATCATTTTTGATGGCTTCGGGAAGTTTCGCGCAATCGACCGCGAGCGATGCCCCTGCGCCGTATCTGAATCCTTCGCTCCCAATTCAGCAACGCGTGGACGACCTGGTGTCTCGCATGACACTGGAAGAAAAAGTTTCGCAGATGCAAAATCATGCCGCGGCAATTCCGCGGCTGGGCATTGCCGAGTACGACTGGTGGAGTGAAGGCTTGCACGGCGTTGCGCGTTCCGGTTATGCAACCGTCTTTCCGCAGGCCATCGGCATGGCGGCGACATGGGACGCGCCACTGATCCACGAAGAGGGCCATGTGATTGGGATGGAGGCGCGCGGCCGCTATAACTCCGCCGTACGAGAGGACAATCATTCCATCTATTTTGGGATGGATTTCTGGGCGCCGAATGTGAATATCTTTCGGGACCCGCGCTGGGGACGCGGTCAGGAGACGTATGGGGAAGATCCCTTTCTGACCGGGCGGTTGGGCACGCAGTTCGTCCTCGGGCTACAGGGAGACAATCCCAACTATTATCTGGCGATCGCCACTCCTAAGCATTTCGATGTGCACAGTGGTCCGGAGCCCTTGCGCCACAAATTCAACGTCGATGTGTCACCGCACGATTTGGAAGATACGTATCTGCCGGCCTTTCGCGCCACCATCGTCGACGGCCATGCCGACTCGATCATGTGCGCCTATAGCGCTGTGGATGGGGTTCCCGCGTGCGCGAGCAAGATGCTGCTGCAGAAAATTTTGCGCGGCGATTGGAACTTTGGCGGCTATGTTGTCTCCGATTGCGGAGCGGTCGGCAATATTGCCACCGGCCACAAATATGCGCCGAGTGTCGAGCAGGCATCAGTGGATGCGGTGCGCGCGGGAACCGACCTGAGCTGCGGTAAGGAATATTCAACACTGGTGCAAGCGGTACACGATGGGCTGATCAAAGAAAGCGAGATCGACACGGCGGTGAAACGACTGATGACGGCGCGGATTCGTATGGGAATCCTGGCGCCGCCCAACGACCAGCCGCTGCAGTGGCTGGACAGCTCGATCGTCTACTCCCCGGAACACGCCAGCCTGGACTTGCGCGCCGCCGAAGAGTCGATGGTGCTGCTGAAAAACGATGGTGTGCTGCCTCTCGCGGCCAAGGTAAAGACAATCGCGGTAATCGGGCCGAATGCATCTTCGCTGGCGGCATTGGAAGGCAACTATAACGGCACGCCGATCGATCCGGAGACGCCGCTGGCTGCGTTCAAGACTCTGGCGAAACAGAAGCGCTTTCGCGTTCTCGATGTACAAGGCGCGCCCTACGTGGAGCAACTGGCTCTGCCCGTTCCGCCCAATACCTTTCGCACAACCGCGACCGGCGGAGCGGAGGGATTGACGGAAACAGTCTATCCGAACACGAATTTTTCGGGGGCGGGCGTGACCAAGACGTCGGAAAGTATCGACGCCGACTGGGATGCGGCCAGCCCGATTCCCAATCGCATTCCGCGCGACGCATTTTCCGTCCGCTGGACTGGAACATTTACTCCACCGGCAGCAGGAGACTACGCATTTCAAGTAAACGTGAACCGATGCCGTCGCTGCACCGATGTGGAAACGTACACGGTATGGTTCGACGGCAAGCAGGTCGTATCCGGCACATCGCAGGACAAACAAGTGCGGGACACCGCCGAGTTCCACATAGACTTCGCCGACACCAAGGCCCACGCATTCCGCCTGGAGTACTCGCATCAGTCGCCGTTGTTTAACGCGGGTATTAGCTTCAACTGGCGGCCGCCGGTCGAGACGCTACGCCAGCAGGCGGTCGCGGCTGCAAAGGAAGCCGACGTAGTGATCGCAGTCGTGGGAATTTCCCCGCGTCTCGAAGGCGAAGAGATGCCAATCCACATCCCTGGATTCGACGGCGGCGATCGCACGGCGATTGACCTGCCGGATGTGCAGCAGCAGATGCTGCAGGCTGTAGCCGCCACTGGCAAGCCGCTGGTTGTGGTGCTGATGAACGGATCGGCTCTCGCGGTGAACTGGTCCCAGCAACATGCCAACGCCATTCTCGAAGCGTGGTATCCGGGCGCGCGCGGCGGCGAGGCAATCGTGAATACCTTGCTCGGCAAATACAATCCAGCGGGAAGGCTGCCGGTCACTTTCTATGCTTCGACCGAGCAACTGCCTCCGTTTGAAGATTATTCGATGGCGGACCGCACCTATCGTTATTTCCATGGCACGCCACTGTACGGATTTGGATATGGGCTGAGCTACTCGAAGTTCAAGTTCAAGAATTTGCATGTATCGACGACGACTCTGCAGGCGGGCGATCCGCTGACCGTGGATGCCGACGTGACGAATACTTCCAAGATCGCAGGCGATGAAGTGGCGGAACTATACATGAGCTATCCTCCGTCGAAGACCGCTCTTATGCATGCGCTGGTGGGTTTTTCCCGCGTGCATATCGCCGCCGGGGCAACGCAGCGGGTGCACTTTGCACTGGATGCCCGCGCATGGAGCGAGGTGCTGGCCGATGGCGAGCGCGCAATTCTGCCGGGAAGGTACACGCTATTTGTGGGAGGAAGCCAGCCCGGAGCGAACGCTGGTGGAGTTTCAACAGAAGTGACGATCGAAAGGAACAGGGGGCTTCCGCAATAATACGGAGACGCGATGCGATCAGGCGGGAATTTGCTGGCGCGGCGCGATTGCCAAGAGCGAAGAACTGCGCGGCAGGCTAGAGCGCGCCGGCAATTTCGTCGAGGATGGCTTGCGCGGCCTGCGCGGGATTGCCGGCCCTGGTAATTGGCCTGCCGACGACTAGATTGCTGGCGCCATCGCGAATTGCAACTGACGGAGTTGCAATTCGTTTCTGATCGCCAACTTCCGCGCCCGCCGGGCGAATGCCGGGAACAACCAACTGCATGGCAGCGCCTAATTCCTGACGCAGTAGCCGAACTTCTTCCGCAGAGCAGACGAGACCGTGGACACCGCTGGCCGTGGCCATCCGCGCCAGGCGAAGAACCTGGTCTGCGGGTGAAACCTCAATGCCAATGGCGGCAAGCTGCTGTCGATCCATGCTGGTCAACACGGTGACAGCAAGCAGGTGCGGGGGATTGGGCGATGCAGCCGCAGCTTCCGCGGCAGCACTGAGCATTGCGGGGCCGCCAGCGGCGTGGATGGTGAGCAGCGATGCGCCCATCGAAGCTGCGGAACGAACCGCGCCAGCGACGGTGTTGGGGATGTCATGAAATTTGAGATCGAGAAAAATGGAGAAGCCTTGCGTGGCGAGTTCTTCGACGATCGCGGTGCCCGCGGCGAGATACAGCTCAAGGCCAACTTTTATCCAGCGACAAATCCCGCTGAGTTGTGAGGCGAGTTCTCTGGCTTGCGCTGCGGTGGGAACATCGAGCGCAACGATCAAGCGATCCTGGGCGAGACGATCTTTCGCCGCAGAATGTATTCGCTCTCTGGAATTGTCTTTCATCGCTGCGACTGCTCCACGGCGTGGGCGAGGCGAAGGATGGTGGCTTCGTCGAAATGTTTGCCGAGAATTTGCGCGCCAATCGGCAAACCTTCTGCCGAGTTGCCACAGGGAACGGAGATGCCGCAGATGCCCGCGAGATTGGCGGTGACCGTGTAAATGTCGGCAAGATACATGGCCAGCGGGTCGTCGGTTTTTTCTCCCAGCCGAAACGCCCGGCTCGGAGTGGTCGGGGTCAGGATCGCATCGACGTGAGAGAAGGCGTCAAGAAAATCGCGCGTCAGCAGCGCGCGTACCTGCTGCGCCTTGCGATAGTATGCGTCATAGTATCCCGCGCTCAACACGTAGGTGCCGAGCAGAATGCGGCGTTTGACTTCCTTGCCGAATCCCTGGTCGCGGGTTTTGCGATACATGCTGCTGAGCGAAGTTGCTTCGTCTGCGCGCAAGCCATACCGCACGCCATCAAAACGCGCGAGGTTCGAGCTGGCCTCCGCCGTCGCCAGCACATAATAGGTGGCCACTGCGTAGAGAGTGTGCGGCAGAGAAACTTTATGCAGGGTGCAGCCGGCGGCGCGAAGCGCATCGGCGGTCTTCTCGACAGCGGCGCGGATCTCCGCATCCAGGCCCTCGGCGAAGTACTCGTCGGGAACGCCAATGCGAAGGCCTTTCACTGGCGCTTCGAGCGCGGCGGCATAATCCGGGACAGGCTGCTGCGCGCTGGTCGCGTCCATGGGATCAGGACCCGCCAGCACGCCAAGCAGAATGGCCGCATCTTCGACGGTGTGAGTGAAGGGACCGACGCGGTCGAGCGAAGACGCGAAGGCAATCAGACCGTAGCGCGAGACGCGGCCGTAGGTTGGCAGCAGGCCGACCACGCCGCAGAAAGATGCGGGCTGACGGATGGAACCACCGGTATCCGTGCCGAGGGTGGCCACGGCCATGTTGGCGGCAACCGCAGCCGCCGACCCGCCGCTGGAGCCGCCGGGAACGCGGTCGAGAGCGCGCGGATTGTGTACCGGGCCGTAGGCGGAATTTTCGTTGGAGGAGCCCATGGCGAATTCGTCGCAGTTCAATTTGCCGAGCAGCACCGCGCCCGCGGCCGCGAGCCTTGCCACCGCAGTGGCATCGTAAGGCGGACGGTAGCCTTCCAGAATCTTTGAGCCTGCCGTGGCGGGCGCGCCCTGCATGACCAGGACGTCTTTAATGCCGATGGGAACGCCGGCCAGCGGCAAGGTCTCGCCTTGACTGGCCAGTTCGCCTGACCTGGCCAAGTCGTCAATACGATGCGCCTGCGCTGCCGCGCGCTCGCGGCTTAGGGCGAGCCATGCGTGGATTTTTGGATCTTCCGCTGCGATGGTGGCGTAGTACGAATCGGCCAGGGCGACGGCGCTGGTTTCCCCATTCGTAATCGCCTGACGGGCAGCCCGGATGGTTAGTGGAGCAGTATGCGGGGCCGTGATGGAATCGGACTTCAATTCTGCCATGCTTTTCCCTTACGAAACTGTGTCAGTTACAAAAGATCCATGTGCAGATCCATGTGCGGCGCAGCCCACCGACAGACCTCAACGTTCAATCACCTTGGGGACTTTGAAATACGTGCCGTCGCTTTCCGGCGCGGCGGCCATGACGCGACCACGATCAAGCGAAGGGCGAGGCGCATCTTCGCGCAGCACGTTACCGGAATCGATGCTGCCTTGAGATTCAGAAGCGACGTTAGCATCGGCGTGCACCGTGGCATTCACCTGCGTCATCGCCGGAACGTCTCGGGTGTCGAGTTCATTCAACTGCGCAACGTGACCGAGAATGGCATTCAGATCGCGCAGCATCTCCCGTTGTTCGTCGAGAGTCAATTCCAACTGCGCCAGTTCGGCTACTCGCAGGACCTGCTCCAACGGCACAGGCTCCGGCGGCATAGGATGGGCAGATGGATTTGCATTCTGAATGTTGGAGTGCATTCTTTTTCTCGATCCTTTTCGAGTGGAATCACTTCCGCTAGTATAACGAGAACCATCTGTGACACTGCTTTTTGAATGGAGGATTAGTTTTCCTCCGAAGGAAACGCGGTAGAATCTGTCTACTTCGCAGGCGCGGGGAAGGCTCGTATCCAAGCGGGTTTTAGGAGCATGTCGGGCGAAAACCGGATGAAATCGGCCAATTTCCCAAGAAAACCTACAAAAACCGAAGAAAACCTGTGGAAATGCGCTGTTTTCCATTGACAAATCCTGCGGAATGCCGCAAGGTAAACGGCGGAAGGGTTTCTTAAGATCCGCATCAATGCTGTCGATTTTTGCATTCTGTGCGAAGCTGGACAGGCGGCGATGAGGTCGGCGGAAGTCAAACAAACATGCAGTGGCAGACCCACTGCTGTAATCAGGAGGAAGACAAACTATGGCAGCAGGTATGACCAAAACAGCACTCGTTCGGCATCTCGCCGAGAAACTCGAATTGACCAACAAGCAGGTAGCAGGCTTTCTGGATACGCTGGCGGAAACCGCAGTGAAGGAAACCAAGAAAGTGGGCGTCTTCGTCATTCCAGGCCTGGGCCGTCTGGTGAAGGCGGAACGGAAAGCCCGCATGGGCCGCAATCCGCAGACTGGAGAAGCCATCAAGATCAAGGCCAAGACCGTGGTCAAGTTCCGCGTGGCCAAAGCCGCCAAGGATGCGATTGCGCCCGTAAGGAAGTAACGACTGGGAAAGCAGGGATCAGGGCAATCCGCAGCAAAGCGGCGAGATAGATGAGAGCCGATGCTGCTGGGGCGCAGAGTAACAGTTCAGAACTGTTTCTGCGCCCGATTGCTTTCAGGCGGAAAATTTTTGTGGCATGAGCGAGGTCGAGCGCCACGATTTCTTGCTGGCAGAGTGTTGTATCGCACCCGTGCTGCCGGTTCCCATCCTTCCTTTCGGCCAGGTGTGGCGCCGCGGAGTTCCCTCTCAATCTGAGAGTGCGCAGCGGAAGCTCATGTGGGAAGTGGAACTGTCCGGGGTATTCGAGGTTCGGGCTGCGACGCGATAGCGATTGCAGTAGGATTTGTGGCAGAGAAACGACCCGCCTTTGATGACACGCGCGGTACCGCTGGGCGGTCCAGTGGGATTGTCGCGGCCAGCTGTCCTATGAAAGTCCGCGCTAAACCAGTCGGCGCATAGTTCCCATGCATTACCGGTCATCGAATAGAGCCCATAGCCATTCGGCGGGAACGCAGTGACAGGACAAGTCCCGGAATAGCCATCTTCCGCAGTATCGTGATTTGGGAAATCCCCCTGCCAGATGTTGCAGCGATGTTCTCCGTTCGGCCGCAGTTTGTCTCCCCACGGATACAGTTTTTGCTCCAGTCCGCCGCGCGCGGCATACTCCCACTCTGCTTCTGTGGGTAGGCGCTGCCCGGACCATTGGGTGAAGGCGACGGCGTCGTTCCAGGAAACGTGGACGACAGGATGATCGTCGCGTTTCGATATGTTCGATCCCGGTCCTTCGGGGGCGCTCCACATGGCGCCGCGCACTTTGCACCACCATGGGGCTGCCTGAACTCTGTCCTCTACCATCTCACTGAATCTTGCCCGTGGGATGTGCAGCCAGAAGACGAAGGACCAGCCGTAACGCTCCGCGTCGGTGCGATAGCCTGTCGCTTCCACGAAATGACGGAAAAGCCGATTGGTTACCGTGGAGCGGTCGATAGAGAAAGGCCGCAGCGTGACTGGGCGCACCGGGCCTTCGCCATCCGCGGCAAACCCCTCCGCAAAATCCGTACCCATCAGAAAAGTTCCGCCCGGCAGAGAGACCATGCGGGAACACGTGTCCGCATCCACCTGCTTAGGCGAAACGGAGATCTCCGCAGCAGAAGACGCGGCGGGCGGTCGACCGGCTGATGGCGTACAGCAGCCGCCCTTCGGCTTCCGATCCGTCGCATTGGCTTCGCAGGGATTCATCTCCA
>JAKAAZ010000162.1 GCA_021802085.1 Acidobacteriota bacterium | reverse complement strand
CGGCATGGTCGCCGGCCCGCAGCCTCCATCCCTCCAGTTACCTAAGCCGATCACGGACCTGACGGCGAGTCGCACCGGCAATCAGGTAAGCCTGCAATGGAACTCACCCGAGGAAAACACCGACCGGATGAAGCTCAAGGGAATGGTGCAGTTCCGCATTTGCCGCCAGCAGCAGGCCGCTCCCTGCCAGACCATTGCAACCACTTCCGCCGCTCCTGGGAAACCAGCGCACTTTACCGATGCGCTGCCTGCGGCATTGACGGCAGGTCCGCTCCAACCTCTCCGGTATAGCATCTTCGGCATCAACAAGCATGGCAGAACCGCGGGCCCGTCCAATGTCGCCGTGGTTCTGGCTGGCGAAGCGCCGCCGCCCGTAGAAAATCTTTCGCTGCAAGTGGTCGAGCGGGGCGTGGTGCTGCGCTGGCAGCCAGTTGCCAGCCCACCTGCGGGAACCAGCATCGAGATCGTACGAACTCTCGTAGCGCCTCCCGCGACTGCCGCGAACGCCAAGGCGAAAAATCCCAGCCCGCTGCCCAGGACCGTCGAGCCGGTACAGCAAGAACTGCGGGTCGGTCTCCTCCCCGCGCGTGACCAGAAGACCGATGGCATCGATCCGGGAATCGCGCTGGATTCCAGCGTTCTCTTTGGCCGGCACTACAGCTATACAGTCAACCGCGTTGTACGGCGGCAAGTGGATGCCCACCCGCTTCAAGTGGCCGGCGTTCCCAGCCCACCCGTCAACGTCGTGACGCTGGATACATTTCCGCCCCGCGCGCCCTCTCGTCTCGTTGCGGTCCCTGTGCCGGCGGCTATCAATAACGGCCGCGCGGAAGTCGACCTCTCGTGGTCCGCCAATACGGAGCCGGACCTCGCGCAATATCGCGTCTATCGCCGCGATGTCACTCTGAACGAAACGATGCACCAGGTCGCACCCGCACAAGACACTGCGCCCATCGTCGCTCCCACCTTCCGCGACCCGGATGTGCAACCCGGCCATGCTTACGCGTATGCGGTCACAGCCGTGGACACATCCGGAAATGAAAGCGCCCGATCGCGGCAAATTGAAGTCACGGTCCCGGCGTCCTAGAAGCATCGGCATTCAACCCACAAGGAGATGCATTGTGCAGTATTGTCGGTTCCAAACGGAACAAGGTCCGCAGTACGGCGAGCTAGGCTTGCGCCAGAGAGAGTTGTGGATGGAGCGCGTGATTGCCGCACCGCCGGAAGACTGGAGCGCAGTTCGGTTGATCAAGGAATTTCCTCCGCGGCCGCTTTCGTCGCTCACCTTGTTGGCGCCGGTCACGCCGTCGAAGATTGTCTGCATCGGCCGCAATTACCGCGAACATGCAGCCGAGCTGGGCAATGAAGCCCCGAAAGAACCGCTGCTCTTTCTCAAGGCGCCCTCCTCTCTGCTGCCGCCGGGCGGCGCGATTCGTCTTCCCGCCATCTCAAACCGGGTGGACTACGAGGGCGAGCTTGGCATCGTCATCGCTCGCGCCTGCCACAAACTGCGGGCCGACGAAGATGTTCGGCACTACATCCGCGGCTACGTCATCGTCAACGATGTCACAGCACGCGATCTGCAAAAATCCGACGGGCAGTGGTCGCGCGCCAAAGGTTTTGACACCTTTTGCCCGGTGGGCCCATTTGTTTCCGACGCCATCGATCCCAACGCAGGGGTCGACGTGACTACCCGGCTGAATGGCGAAGTGAAGCAGCACGGGTCAACCGGGGATTTCATCTTCGATATCGCCGTACTTTTGCGCTACATCTCCGCCGCAATGACGCTGAATCCCGGGGATTTGATTCCCACCGGCACGCCTGCGGGCGTTGGCCCCATGCAATCTGGCGATGTGGTGGAAATCGAGATCGAGGGCCTCGGAGTGCTGCGCAATTCCGTGGTTGCCGAAAACGCCTGAAGGATCGCAGTATTCTCCGCACGACTGCATGCCGCCCTCTCCACAGTGCTGGCATCTGAAGATAGGCAGGTAGGATGAAAAGGCGTCGGTTCAGATCTCAAATGCTGTAATTTTGCTGGTCGCTACGCAACCCGAGGCAGGTAGAATGCGCTTGATCGTACTGATGATTGAAATCGAACAACCCGAAGGGCTCTCGGCGCGCAAGCTGGTGCTCGAGACCTCCAAACACAACGTGATCACCGCCTATAGCGGCGCATCCGGCGTCCAGTTCTTTCAGCGCTTCCCCAACGTCGATGCCGTTGTCGTGCATGTCGATCTGTCCGATCTGTCGTTTGAAACGGTCGTGCGCCAGCTTCGCGAGATTCGGCCCGATGTTCCCATCATCGCTCTGTCGCCCATTCCCGACCTCGCGCTGGAGGGAGTGGACTACGTGATTCCAAGCCACGAACCGCAGGCCATTTTGCAAGTGTTGGCGGACAACTTCAAGGCATCCACCTCGAATTAGAGCGGATGTACGGACGCCGTGGTCAAAAGAGATCAGTCATTCGAAGCGCAGCGAAGAATCCAGAGGCGAGTCGCAGCGTAACTTGGCGCATGTTGTCTGCATTCTTCACTTCGCTATGCGGAGCGTCGCCTCAGCAAAGACGGTGGAACCGCACAGTGCCGCCGCAGTCACACGCAAGCGGAAATCCGCTTTACACTGGAAGAGAATTGGAAAGTGTGTGGGAATACGAACCGACGCAATCCAGGAAATTCCATGCAATCTCCAGCGACTACGATTCCGCCGGCGATTTGCAGCGTCTAATACATTCAGGGCGATCCGTATTCGAAATTGCGAATTCACTGCGGAAAAGGCCCACCCAGGAGGAAATGATGTCCAAGTCCCAGTTTGAACAGCTTCGCGCAATGACCGTCATTGTGGCCGATACCGGGGAAATTCAGGAAATCGAAAAGATCAAGCCCCAGGACGCCACCACGAATCCTTCGCTGATTACCACCGCGGTGCAATTGCCGCAGTACCAGCCCATCATGGACGAGGTATTGCTGGCGGCCAAGAAGAAACTCGGCGGCGGGGCCAAGGACAAGGACGTTGCCAACCTGGCCTTCAAGGGGCTGGCCGTCGAATTCGGCAAGCGCATCTTGAAGATCGTTCCTGGCCGCGTCTCCACCGAAGTGGACGCCCGCCTGTCCTATGACACCGACGCTACACTGAGTCAGGCCCGAGAGATCATCCAGCAATATGCGGCAGCCGGTGTATCGAAAGACCGCGTGCTCATCAAGATTGCCTCCACCTGGGAAGGCATTCGCGCGGCGGAGGTCCTGGAAAAAGAAGGCATCCACTGCAATATGACGTTGCTGTTCGGCATCCACCAGGCCGTGGCCGCAGCAGAGGCGCGTGCCACCTTGATCTCGCCTTTTGTCGGACGCATTCTCGACTGGTACAAGAAAGACACCGGCAAGGACTACCAGGGCGCTGACGATCCCGGCGTGCAGTCGGTCACCAACATCTACAACTACTTCAAGAAATTCGATTACAAAACCGTCGTCATGGGCGCCAGCTTCCGCAACATCGGCGAGATTCAGCATCTCGCCGGATGCGATTTGCTCACCATCGCGCCCAAGTTGATTGAAGAACTGGAGGCGACGCAAGCGGACCTGCCGCGCCAACTCGATCCAGCGAAATCGAAGACGATGCAGATCGAAAAGCTCGTCATCGACAAGTCTACCTTCGACAAGATGCATGCGGAAAATCGCATGGCGCACGACAAGTTGAAGGAAGGCATTGAAGGCTTCAGCGCCGCGCTGGAAAAGCTGGAGTCTCTGCTAGCCAAGCGGCTTGCCGAACTTGGCGCCAACCAGCAGCAAACCGTCGGCGCCGCGCGATAAAATTCCGCGCCCCACCCTCGCCGCGCAGTTTGCGGCTAGGGTGGGGTCATCAGTTTGTCATCCTGAGCGAAGCGAAGGATCTCGCGGTTGCCGCAAAAGATTTCTCCTACCGTCTCATCCTGACCGCAGCGGAGGGCCCTGCGGTTTCCTCGAGCACGAAATATTCCAGGCGGTCCCTCGCTTCCCCTCGCACTCGTCCTTCACGACTGCTAACGAATTGCGTTCGCCCAGTTGATTTTGCTTTGAATTTCTCGTGAAAATTTGTACAGTACTCACTAACTTGCTGGAATTGCCATCAGAAAGGAACGTCAACGCGCCACAGCACACGTGCATGGCCCATACAACACGAAGTCCCAGAACTTGCATCTGAAACCTTCACGGATAGGAGCTACCCATGTCTGCGAATCCGATGCCTGCCGAGAATCCACTGCGGGAGTTATTTGAGGAAATTGTGTACGGCTGTTATAGCCAGACCTCCGAACTGAACGATGCCGAAATTTCCAGCTATGTGGCCGGCATCCTCACCGACTTTGCGGAAACTGAGCAACTCTACCGCATCCGCGACCGGCGCGGCCGCCAACTGCGCGAAGTCAGCGACATGCTCGTCGCCTCCGATCCCGTCTATGGGGATGCCTATTCGTTTCCCCGCGAACGAGAAGTGCGCAAGCACATCGGCGACTTCAGCCTGTTCTTTGCCGGTATGTTTCCCGAGTCCGCCCAATGGCTGCGCCGCAACCAGCAGGAAAGTTTGCAGGCGCTGAAACGCGCCGGGAAAGAAAGCTACTACATCGTCTCGCAATTCAATTTGTTTGAGTTCGAGCAGGAAGCTCCGCTGTTCGCGCGTCTGGCCGAGGCGTTTGACGCCTGCGCCGATGGCTTGGCAGAGGTGCGAAAAGAGCTTGATCGCCGCCGCCTGCTGCCCCACCGCAATCCAACTCCGCCCCCCAAGCTGCTGATGTAGGCATCTTGGCCCGATCCGTGCGCCCCGATCCATGCCCCAGATCGGCATGCCGTCGCTTTCTTGTGCCTCGATCCGTTCGCCGCACCCGTTTCTCCTCATCGCGGACGCGATCCTCGTCGCAGCCACAGTCTCCATCCAAAGCAGACGCGGTGGAGTGGAAGGCGAGGTGGGCTACTTCCGCCGCAACCACTGGATTCCCGTGCCGGCTGCCAGAGATCTTGCCGATCTGAACGCGAAGCTGTTTGCGAACTGCCGTCGCGATGAGAACCGCGTGGTGGCAGCCCGCACGCAGAGCGTAGGCGGAGATAACGGGCCAATAAGCTGGACCGCGCGATTGTGGCCGGCTGCGCGAAGGTACGCACGAACTTCTACAGCGTGCCGCTGAAGCCGGGATCTGCCCAAGATGCTACTTGACCATTGCTATGACGCAGGACGAAACCGAGTTGCCCGGAAATCGAACAGAAACACACTTGTGATACAGGCACCGCGACTCAGGCACCACCTGCGGACCGATCGTCCTCAGATGCTGGATAAAAGTCCGCTGGGGTCAAGTGGATGAGATACCAGCAGGTTCGCAAACTGGTTGGCAGGGACTGGCTGGCTGAAATAGAACCCTTGGGCTTCGTCACACTCCTGCAGCTTTAAAAAGTCCAACTCTTCTTTCGTTTCTACGCCCTCGGCGATCACCTGAAGTTTTAGACTTCTGCCCATGCCGATGATTGCGTTCACGATACTTGTGTCGCGAGGAATAGAGGTGATCTGGCGGACGAACGTTTGGTCGATTTTGAGGGAATCAAGCGGAAGTTTCCGAATATAACTTAGGTTGGAGTAACCCGTACCGAAATCGTCTACCGACACCCGTACGCCTCTTTTTCTCAGTGTTCCGAGGATGGAGGTGACATGATCGATACGTTCCATGAGCACACTTTCAGTAACCTCCAGTTCGAGAACGTGCGGATCCAGACCAGTTTCGTCGAAGATCGCCGTCAGATCTTCCAGGAACCCCTCTTTCCTGAATTGGATGGCAGAGACGTTGACGGCCATCGTTGCAAGGTGCATTCCCGCATCGATCCAGGCACGGGCCTGCTTGCATGCCTCACGCAGAACCCATGACCCAATGGGCAGTATCAAACCGGTGACTTCTGCGACGGGAATGAACTGCAAAGGAGGAGTGTGTCCTCGCTTGGGATGCGCCCAACGCAGGAGTGCCTCCGCACTAGTGACCTTGCCTGTCTTCAGATTGATTTTGGGCTGGTAGTGCAGCGTGAATTCGCGGCGTTCCAGGGCTCGGCGCAGGTCCTGTTCAATGGACTGACGCTGCACAGCGCGGACATTCATGGCCGGCTTGAAAAACCTGTAGCTATGCTGTTGGTTTTCCTTCGCCTGGTACATTGCGGTGTCGGCGTTCTTGATCAGCGTCTCAGCGTCCAAACCGTCTTCGGGATAAAGGCTCACGCCGATGCTGGCTGTAATGCAAAGATCGAGCTGGTCGATCGAATGAACTTCCGCTACTGCCTTGAGGATTCGTATGGCCGCGACGGCGGCATCTTCCGGTTCGTGCACATCCTGAAGAAGCACGACAAATTCGTCTCCGCCCTGGCGACTCACGGTGTCCGGGGTGCGGATACAATCCCTGAGCCGTTTTGCGACCGATTGAAGGAGCTTGTCACCCACCGCATGCCCCAGCGAGTCGTTGATATGTTTGAACCCATCCAGATCCAGGAACAGCAACGCAATCCGATCTGTGTCTGGGTTTGCACGCATAATGGCCTGGCCTAGCCGGTCTCTCAAGAGCAGGCGATTGGGCAAGCCGGTGAGGGAGTCGTGTTCGGCAAGGTGAGAGATATGCGCGGCCAGCGCTCGCGCAACGGTGACATCACGAAAGACCAGAACTGACCCGGCAGAGAGTCCGTCCCGGTCGCGGATGGGGGCTATCGAATCTTCAATGAAGATTTTGTGTCCATCCGGCCGGGTGAGGATACAGTTGACCGGCAGCCGGGCAGGCCGGTTTTTTCCAATAGCTTTCACTAGCGGGTTCGCGGCCGCCTCACCCGTGGCGGCATCCATGATTCGGAAAACGTCCATCAGGGGTCGGCCGACTGCTTCTTCCAACGACCTGCCCGTCATCCTTTCGGCGACGGGATTGAGGTAGGAGATGTTTCCTTGGATGTCCGTGCAGATGACAGCGTCGGCGATGCTATCGAGCGTGACCTGAGCGCGATCCTGTTCCATGTACAGGACATCTTCGAGGGCCCGACGTGCAACGGCATTGCGCAGAGCACGCATCAACTCGTGCGCTTCAATCTCGCCCTTGATGAGGTAGTCTTGCACCTCTGTCTCCATCGCTTGAATGGCGAACGGCTCATCTTCCGGATCGCAGAGCAGCACAATGGAGGTGCGAGGCGCGTATGCGCGTAGCTGCAAGATCGCATCCCGGCCCGAGGTGTCCGGCAACGCCAGGTCGAGAAGGATGACGTCGAAAGGGTGCATGGCAAGACGCTGCACGGCGTCGTCCATGCACACCACATAGGTTAACTCAAAGGAGTAGGAGCCCTGATGGTTGAACATATCGAGGACCGATCCCGAGCCATCGAGGTTGTTTTCAATCAGCAGGACTGTTTTGGTTGGCCGCCTTTTTTTCATCATCCGTACCTGACAACTCGGCTTGCTTTCAGAAGCGCCGCAATCAGTTCCTCAGACTGCAAAAGGTCTGAGTAATTTGAGCGGTGCCCGGACATACAGAAAATAGGATGGTTCCAAAGAACCTATAAGATTGTCTGTTCAATATTGCTCAGTCTTGAACGATTTTCAGGATTGTTTCAGGGATTGTCATACGGACCGTCAGAAGATTCGGGGCGCCGTCGATAACGAATTCGGAGGTTTTCTTGAGCCAGCGAGTCGCAAAATATGCACTGACACCCACCTCGCCGCTGTTTCTGAGCCCACAGCTTGTGAAACAGCCGAACGGGAGAGATCCGGGTTGATTCCATTGAGGTTAGGAGGCCTGCTTTTCGCGGCCTTCTGAAACACCTGTCGTACTACCCGAGGCAGGCTGGTGAAGCACGCGATGGATAGTGGCGCAGGACACGCGGTAATCCTTCGCCGTCTGGCCGAGACTCTGTCCTTGAGTTCGATCCCGCAGGATGCTGCTGCGATCGAGGTCGAGTGGCTGACGCCCGACGGGGCGGCTTTCGAGCTTCGCCCATCTACCCGTGGTATCGCGCCATTCCGCAGCCAGGCGTCGTCAACCTTGCGCAATTTCCGCAGGCTCTTTTGAAATCCAGCACTACGACCGCCGGTTGGCACAACCTGAGCATGGAATGGAAAGAGCGCGTCGCCTGGTTCGCTCCCATCGCCATCACCATGGCCGCCTATGTGTCGATCAAGTACAGATCATCGATCCGAGAACATCCGCAGGTTCGCAAGGCCGTTCTGGTTTTTGTCATCACGGCATTTGCCGCAGC
>JAKAAZ010000161.1 GCA_021802085.1 Acidobacteriota bacterium | reverse complement strand
GTCACCGGCTACCTGGGCGGCTTCAACTTTCAGTGGGCCTGGGCCTCGGGCTTCTGCGCCGGTCAGGCGCTTTCCACCTGAACCGGGTCGCGCGCTGGATGTCCTATTTTGGCGCGTCCTGGGAAGAGTTCGGCAGGGGAGTATGAAAGAGTTTGTGTGAGACATCCGGCCAGAATTCCACGCCAAGCGCGCCCAGTGCTCCTTCCGCGGTGACCGTCCCGGCCCCTTCAAAAGTCAGTCCCACGCCTCGATTATCACTCGGGTAATAGAGATTGGAAATCCCGCCAGCAACTATATTGCCTAGAACGTTTGCGTAATTCGGACCCCATGACCCATCATCGTTCTTCGTCCATACCGTGGTGGAAACGGCGTACTTAAACCGGCTCCAGAAGCTGCCTGCTCCTTGGCGAAAATACCGTGGATCTTCATGGAACAGCACGGGAAAGATGGCATTCCCCCACAGGATGCCGTCGGCGCTATCGGCATAGGCCGCGCCATACCTCTTGGCATATCCTTGCGCGCCCTGACCATAGCCGGCGTTGTCGTCTTCAGCCTGCCCCCAGCCCGCAATCGCGCCGGCCGCAACAAATTCAAACGGATCGATGCCGCCGCGGAATGCCAACCGAAATTTCTGCTGTGGCGAAAGAGGAGCCGCGTTCTGGATATAACTGGTATTGAAGTTTGGAATGACCCTGAGGATTCGTTGATGTTCCTGCTGCCGCAACTGCTGCTCGGCCTGATCGCTGGTAGATGGAGGAGCGGGTACGGCAGCGGGCGCGGGCGCGTTCGGGGCCTGCTGCGCCTGGGCGGGTTTTGCTCCATGGATGGATGAGGACGCGGAATTTGCCGCCTGGACGCGCGCGGTTGCATTCGGGTTTGAATCAGCCGGGGGACCCGCTTGCGCCCAGAGCGTCCCCCCGCTGATGAAAATCATCACAGCGGCCATACGCCTGACGCAGGAACGCAGACCGCGATACTTGTGTTCGATCAAACAACCTCACTTACAAAAGCGGCGGAAAATCTTGTCGCAGATCGGAAGAAAAAGGATCCTGTTCCATTCATTCTAGTTTTAGACGCGTGGGCGGTCCGAATAGTTTCTAATCTTCCTACCATTCGATCGCTGCATACATCGCGCCCCAGAGGGCCGCGAGTAAGACTCGCGTGACGCATCAGTCCCTGTCCGCGGCCAATTTCCAACCTACATGACAGATCTTCGGGCATTCCAACCTAATCTAAAATGAAAACAATTCCTTGAATGGCGGGTGACCATAGAAGGGGCGGTGGGCGCTGAACTCATCGAGTTCTGGCCCGACGTCGTACGCCACTACAAGCGAAACAAAGAGGCCAAGCTCGCCCGTCAGTCTGCACGGAGAGGTTCGCAGAGCGGCTCGCATCCCACTCCCACTCCCGCTGCTGCTCCCACAACCGCCTCTGCGAAGTAGCAGGATTAGATTTTCGCGCGACACCCGCAAACCGGCGGCCCCACCCCGGTACAGCAGCACGCGCCGTCATGCGGCGGGGATTCGACGGCTCATTCCAACCCGACACGACTTCGCGCGTAAACTGGAATAGATTTCCTTTATTCTGGACATAGCAATTCTTTATACAAGCCCTGCCGGGCCGTACTACTACAGTTATGGACTTTGAACAACTGAGGGCATTTGTCGAAGTAGCTCGCAACGCCAGTTTTTCCCGAGCGGCGGAAAAACTGTTTCGCACCCAGCCCGCGATTTCTTCGCAGATCCGCTCGCTCGAAGAGGACATCGGCGCCAGGTTGTTTCACCGCACGGGCGGCCGGGTCACACTGACCAGCGGGGGGAGGCTTTTCCTGGAGTACGCGGAAGAGACATTGCAGACGCGCCGCAATATCGTTCACACCCTGGCGGAGATGGCGCGCACACCGGGTGGACAGCTCGTGGTCAGCGCCAATGAGGCCACATGCCTCTACATCCTGCCGCAGGTTTTCGCGCAGTTCAAGCGGAAGCATCCGCGAGTCTCCGTATCGATCGCCCGCCATGAGCGTTCGCGAACGCTGGAAGCCGTCCTGTCGCAGGAGGTCGATTTCGGAGTGACGACGCAGCCCATCAACGATCCCCGCCTGACCATTGTGCCGGTGCATAAGGATGAAATCGTGGTGATTACCGTAGTGGGTCATCCCCTGACCGTCAAATCCACCGCATCCTTGGCCAATGTCGCAGCCTATCCACTGATCCTGCCCAAGCAGGGCCGCACGCGCGACGCCATCAATCAGATGTTCTTCCTCCGTCAACTGAAGCCGGAGATTTCGATGGAGCTGGAATCGAACGAACTCATCAAGAGATTTGCGGCGGCTGGTGTGGGCGTCGGATTCCTCGCGCGCTCCAATGCTGCCGCGGAGTTTGCAGCGTGCCTTCTGGCTGTCGTTGAGCTGGAGGACGCGCGCATCGCCAAGGATCTGGTGCTGATTTACCGCAAAGACAAATCGTTGAGCCGCGCCGCGCAGGCATTCATAGAAATCATGCAGACGAGCGGAGACCTGCCACATAGCGGCCCCGCGGTCAAGAAGACCTTGCATGTCTAGCAGAAATCGATCTTCGCAAGCTACAATCACAGAGAATGTTGTCGATCTTTACGCTTCGCGCCGCATGGCTGGCGGCTGCGGCCTTCTTAGCCGGGGGCATCAATGCCATTGCCGGGGGCGGTTCGCTGCTTTCCTTCCCAGCGCTGCTCCATGCTGGCGTTCTGCCGGTGCAAGCGAATGCTACTAATTCCGTTGCGCTGATGCCGGGGCAGTTCGCATCCGCTGCCGCCTACCGGCGCGAACTACAGCGGCATCGTTCTCTGCTGGTTTCTCTGTTGCTGGCCGCTTTTACCGGCGGCCTACTGGGAGCGCGCTTGCTGCTGGCGACCCGGCAAGAACAATTTCTGCGCCTTGTGCCTTGGCTGTTGCTCACTGCAACAGCACTTTTTGCTGCAGGACCACCGTTACAACAACGCCTGACCCAGAAACTGACGGCATCCGACATACCCCACCCCTCCGGCTTGCGCCCGCTGACGCGCATTTTGTTACCCATCGGCATCTTTGCCATTTGCCTGTATGTCGGCTTTTTCAGGGCCGGCTCCGGCCTGATGATCATGGGGGCCTTGAGTTTCGCGGGAATCGAGAGCGTGCATGAAATCAATGCGCTGAAGACGGCAATCATCAGCGTGTCGAGCGTCGTGGCAACCGTCACCTTCCTCTTCTATGGCGCTGTGCTCTGGCACTATGGATTGCTCATGATGCTTGCCGCCGGCATTGGCGGCTATGCCAGCGCACGTATTGCCCGCAGGCATAAACCTCGCGGCATTCGCATGGCGATTATCGCAATGGGGTGCATCGTGACGATATACTTTTTTTGGAAGCTCTATTGATGATCGCTTTCTCCACCGGCAAATCGCGGATTCCTATGGGAACACTTCGAACGAAACGCCTGGTGCGCCGCCTGGGGACGCATCATCTTTCCTTGGCGGCCGCTACGGCATCGACCGTGTTTTGCCTTTACATCACCCGCCCGTATCGCGACGTCATCACCAAGTTAAGTTTTTCTACGGCGTATCCCGCGCTGGTTTTGCTTGTGATCACGCTATGGATCGGGCCTTGGAATCTGCTGCGAGGGCACCGCACGCCGGTTTCGAGCGATCTACGGCGAGATATCGGAATCTGGGCTGGAATTCTCGGCATCGCGCACACGATCATCGGATTCTGCGTGCATATGCGCGGCCGGCCCTGGCTTTATTTCATCTATCCGCGCAGCCAGCACCATAGCTTCCCTTTGCGACACGATATTTTCGGTTTCGCAAATGAAACGGGATTGATTGCGACGATCGTCCTGGTTGTACTGTTCGCCACATCGAACGACTATTCGCTTCGCAGGATGGGCACTCCCCGCTGGAAACAACTGCAACGCTGGAATTACGCGCTGTTCCTATTTGTGCTTTTGCATACGGTTGCGTATCAGACAATTGAAAAGCAGCACGCGCCTTTCGTGGCTGCGGTTGTGGCCTGTTCCGCCATGACTCTCTGCCTGCAGGCGCTTGGTTTTCAACGACGACGCGCGCGCCAATCCATCGCGACCGGTTCAGGTGTAGAACAAGAGTATGAGCCATGAGGGCATCCGCATTGTCCCGGAAGATGTGGCCCGCAAAGCGACTGGGCAGCAAGAGGAGTTGTCGCGCGAAGCCATCGATCCGGAGCGCGTTCGCGTCCACCAGAGCGAGGGCACTGGCGTAGAAATCGTCTGGAAGGATGGCCACGCGAGCCATTGGACTTTCGCCTGGCTGCGGGCAGCCTGCCCGTGCGCCACATGCGTGGAACAACGCGAAGCCGATGGACGCGAGCCGGGCCAGCCGAAACCTGAGCCGAAGACCGCGCTTCCCATCTTTAAGCCTGCCGCGCGTCCCAACAAAGTACATGCAGTTGGACGCTACGCCATCAGCTTCGATTGGAACGATGGACACACCAGCGGAATTTATTCCTGGCATTACCTGCGGTCTGTCTGCAACTGCGATGCGTGCCGGCCTGGCACCGATCCCGCGGGGGCCGCTACGCCTTCAGAATCCTGAATACTTCCGCCACGCTGGTAGCGCGCAACGCAGCGCGGCGATGATGCAGTTTCAAAAACCCTTCTTCCACGGCACGGTCCAACATGGCGAACAACGGCTGCCAATACTCCGCCGTGTCCAGCAGAAGTATCGGCTTGTCGTGAAGGCCCAGTTGCGCCCAGCCCAGCACTTCGCATAATTCATCCAACGTGCCGTAGCCGCCGGGCAACGCGACGAACGCGTCGGCCAGCCCTGCCATCATGTGTTTGCGCTCATGCATGGTTCGAACGACATGCAACTCAGTCAAGCCAGTATGCGCAACCTCACGATCCACCAATTGCTGCGGAATCACGCCGATGGCTTCGCCTCCGCCGGCAAGCACGGCATCGGCGACGATGCCCATGAGGCCGACATGCGCGCCTCCGTAAACCAGACGAAAGCCAACCTCCGCCATGGCGCTGCCCAACTCCGCGGCAACAGCTCGATACTCCGCGCGAGTTCCCTCCGCAGATCCGCAATAGACGCAAATTGTTTTTTGTTTTGACACTCTAGCATTGAGGATATCGCGGCGAGGCCGCCCTCTTGCACGCGATACACTGAAAGAGTATCGAACTAGCGGATGAAAATCGCGTTCGCCACCCGCAGGAGTCTTCCCTTTCGTGTCCCGATTGCTTGAAAATATGAATCCGCAGCAGCAGGCGGCGATTGAAAACGTTGACGGCCCGTTGCTGATTCTCGCTGGCGCGGGATCGGGAAAGACACGCGTCATTACACATCGCATCGCCTATCTGATTGAAGAGCGGGGTGTGCCCGCGGACGCCATCCTGGCTGTCACCTTCACCAACAAGGCAGCCAAGGAAATGTCCGAGCGCGTCGAACGCTTGCTCGACCATCGCAGCCTGGCGCGGCCTTTGCTGGCGACGTTCCATTCCTTCTGCGTGCGTGTTCTGCGCCGCGACATGGAAGCCTTGCGCATCGGCGACAAGGGACGCACCAAAGATTTTGTCATCTACGACGAAACCGAACAGCAGAGTCTAGTCAAGCAAATGATGCGCCGTCTTGGCCTCGACGACAAACAATTGACGCCGCGGGTTGTGCTCTCGCGCATCTCCTGGGCCAAGAATCACATGCTCGGCCCGCAGGAAATTTACCTACAATCGTCGGACCCGAAGACGGAACGCATCGCCCATCTTTATGACCTCTACAACAAGGAGTTGGAACGGGCGAACGCTCTCGACTTCGACGATTTGCTGCTGGAAGCGGTTCGCCTGCTGCGCGCTGTTCCCGCGGTCCGCAACTACTACAACCGCCGTTTCCGCTACATCCTGATCGACGAATATCAGGACACCAACCGTCCGCAATATGAGTTGATGAAAATGCTGGCGGGCGAAGAACAAAATATCTGCGTCGTCGGCGATGAGGACCAGAGCATCTATTCCTGGCGTGGCGCGGACATCCGCAACATTCTGGACTTCGAAAAGGATTTCCCGCAGACAAAAATCATTCGGCTGGAACAAAACTACCGTTCCACCCCGGTAATTCTGGAGGCGGCGGGCGCGGTGGTCGCGAAAAATCTCCAGCGCAAAGGGAAAACGCTGTGGACCTCACGAGGCGGCGGGGCGCAAATCGGCTATTACGAAGCGCTCGATGGAGAAGGCGAGGCGCTGTTTATCGCCGATCACATCCAGAAATATATTCGCCAGACCGGTGGCGAGGCCGAACCGCCGCGCATCGCCGTTCTCTATCGCACCAACTCGCAATCGCGTCTGGTGGAGGAAGCGCTGCGGCGCTACGGCATTTCGTACACCATGGTGGGCGGCTTCTCGTTCTACGACCGCGCGGAAATCAAAGACATGCTCAGCTACCTGAAGCTGGTGCTGAATCCAAGCGACTCGATTGCCCTGCAGCGTTCCATCAACACGCCGCCGCGCGGCATCGGCAAAACGACGCTGGAAACCATCGAGCGGCTGGCGCTGGAAACCGGTACGAGTACGTGGGATGCCATGCGCGAAACCATGACGCAGCGACTGGTATCCGCGCGCGCCGTCGCATCGCTGGAAAGTTTCCGGCGCATGATTGAAGATGCACGCGCCATGCTGACTCCCAATTTTGCGGAGAAGCTCACGCTGGATATCGCGGCATCCGGCGCGGAGACGACGGACGCAGACGAAAATGCAGTCGCGCGCAATGATGCCGACACCAGCTTCGACTTTGGCATGGCCGAGGCATTCGACCCGGCGGAATTTTCTCCGTTTGCGCCGACACCCGCGCGCCAGGAGACGAACAAACGCTCTCCGCATGAACTGAAATCTGCGATGCAAACAGCTTCATCGACGGAAGAGGATGCATTCCGCAGCCCCGGCGATGCCGCAACATTGCCCGAATTGGTGAAATTCCTGATCGACCGCAGCGGCTATATTCGCGTGCTGGAAGACGAAGCGACCCCGGAGTCGCAGTCGCGCATCGAAAATTTGCGCGAGCTTGTCAATGCCGCTCGCGACGCTCATGAGCGCGGCGAAACCCTCACGGAATTTCTCGATCACGCCGCCCTGGTCAGCGACACGGACAAGTATGACCCGCAAGCTCGCGTCACTTTGATGACGTTGCACGCGGCCAAGGGGCTGGAGTTTCCGCTGGTCTTCCTCGCCGGCCTGGAAGAAGGGCTTTTCCCGCATTCGCGCACCATCAACGACGGGGAGGGTCTCGAAGAAGAACGCCGCCTTTGCTATGTCGGCATGACTCGCGCCATGGACGCGCTGCTGGTCACCCGGGCGCGGTTTCGCCGCCGCTATGGCAACGATGCGCCGGAGCAATCCGCTCCTTCGCGCTTTCTGGGAGAAATTCCAGCGCACTTGATTGAGGACCTGAGCGCGCCAGTTCCCGCCAACACCTGGGGCGGCTATGCCGCGCAAACCACGCGCCCCAACTCCCATCGCGCCGCCCGCGACAGCGGAAGCGAGCAGCACTGGAGTTACGAGGACGAAGACCAAAGCCCGCAGAGCTATGCGTCCGGCAGATCCAGCGCGCGAACCAAGGCGGCTGACGGGCTTCCCGGCGGCTCGATCGACAACATCGCGCAATTCTTTGCGGCGCGCGGGCAAAAATTCCCTCGTCCGCAAGTTCCGGTTCCTGGGCCGACTGGCACCACCGGATTTCGCAACGGACAGCGTGTTCGACATCCGAAATATGGAGAAGGAGTCGTGTTCAAACGCGAAGGAGACGGGGAAAACGCAAAGATTACGGTACAATTTTCTCGGTTCGGCGTAAAAAAGCTGGTGGAAAAATTTGCGCAACTGGAGCGCGTTTAGAGGCAGCGCTATCCGGACGCAATCCCTGCAAAGCAGAAATCAACAGTGTTCAAGAGAGAGAGAGAGAATCTTTTAGCCAATGGCAAATACGAAAGCAATCACCGACACAGCGGAACGCAAGAAAGTAAAACGGACAGCCCGGAAAAAGGCCGCTCCCAAACCAAAGCGTACCGTTCCACGCGGCTCCAACAAGCAGCGGGTCAAGAAGCTGGCGCGCGGAGCATCGAAGAGGTAAAGCATTTTTGCGGATCGAGTACGATCGCGCGAAAGTGGAACTGTCATCCTGAACGCAGCGAAGGACCTGTGCATTTGCATTCTTCCTGAGCATACGGAGATTCTGAAGCTGTCGTAAGAACGTCCAAGCGTTCGTCATTCTTCGCCGGGCCACAAATATTGGGGAATTATATACTTTACCCCCTGAGCTAACCTATCTAGAATGAGCACATGAGCAGATCGACGATCAGTGCTTACGCCTTTTTCAAGCGGTTCCCCAATGAATCAGCCGCTCGGGGACACATGGAAT
>JAKAAZ010000160.1 GCA_021802085.1 Acidobacteriota bacterium | reverse complement strand
TGTTTTACATCGGCGGTCCCAGCCACGACAGCCTGGGCCTGGGCGACAAGTTTCGGGTCGATCCGACAGGGCCTTGACATGTATCCATCATATCATCTTTAGTCTCATCTTGAAAGCGAATTAGAATAAGACACGTCGACCGCGGGTATGCTATTGGAACTGCCTACGGGCGAAGCGGCAATGGGTATCTCAGGAAAACAATTATGGGATGGAACCGTGCGGCCAAGGGGACGCCGTTTGTAGTTTTGACGGACTTAGATACTGCTCCGTGCCCCGGCGAGCTCATCAAATCTTGGTTGGCCAATGATCAACATCCAAATCTACTATTTCGTGTCGCAGTGAGAGAAGTCGAATCATGGCTGATGGCTGATACCGATAACTTCGCCCACTATATTGCAACCCGCAAAACATTGATGCCAGAAGATCCGGACGGTCTAGTGGACGCAAAGCGAACGCTGATCCAACTCGCAAAGAAATCCTCATCGTCAAGCATCCGCCAGCGGCTTGTCCCAAGGAAAAATAGCACTGCGACGCAAGGGCGAGATCATAATGGATGTCTTTCAATCTTTGTAAATTGCAGTTGGAATATTGAGTCGGCTCGGACTCGATCACCTAGTCTAGAGCGGACGATAGCAAGATTGGAGACCTTTGAGCCGACATGGTAGCAATTTCAAACACACTCGCGCCAGTCTGGTACCACGCCGACGCCCCCATCCCCTTCGCAGTACACTGACGATATGAAAATGAACCGACGGAGTCTCCCGATCTGGTATGCAGCGGCCCTCCTCTTTGCGCTGGTTGGCGTACCAGCGCTTGTGCAACGCGCAGCCCATGCGCAGGAGGCTGCCTCCAATCCCTGGGCTCCCGCCGAAGTCACCCAACCCAGCCAGTTGGCCGCCATGCTGTCCAGCCATACCGGCGCGAAGCCGGTCATCCTGCAAGTCGGCTTTCAAGTTCTCTATCGCAGCAAGCACATTCCCAGCTCCGTCTATGCCGGGCCCGCCTCCACCCCCGACGGCCTGCAAGCGCTCAAGCAAGCCGCCGGCAAACTCCCCAGGAACGCGGACATCTACATCTACTGCGGCTGTTGTCCCATCCAGAAATGCCCGAATATTCGTCCAGCGTTTCAGGCCCTGAAGGCCATGGGCTTCACCCGTCTCCATGTCCTGATGCTGCCCACCAATTTCGGAAAAGACTGGGTCGCCCACAGCTACCCCGTCGCCGGCGAGTCGGCGCAATAACAGTCCGCCACGTCGCCGCCGCTTGCCGCGATTGATCCCGCCAAAAATATTTTTTCATTTACCGATTGACTCGAATCTTCTCTCGGCGCTACTCTGTGCCCATCATCCTCGTGCTCAACGACGCACTGCGACACAACCGACCGGCGAGTTCTCCCCATGGGTCCGAACTCGCCCGGAAAGATGTGCCCCCGCTAGCCGTTCAGCCCGCCGCTCAGCCATCCGAACTGTCTTCCCCGCAATCCAACAGAATGTACCTTCCTCAGGCAGCCCCCGCTGTCTACCGCCTTGGCGCACCAGACTCTTATGGAGGCAAATAGTCTTATTGATGAAGAAAACCATCGAGATCACCCCCAATATCGAGCCCATCTTCGGCACCCGCGACGAGAACCTCCACCTGATCGAAAATTCCCTGAAAGTCCACATCGACCTGCGCTCCGACGCCCTCTATCTCGAAGGCGAACCGGAGGTCATTGCCCGCGTGGAGCAGATCTTCGCCGACTTTGAGTCCCTGCGTCGCGGCGGAGTGACACTGCAAAATGGCGAGCTGCATGGGATGCTGAAACTCGTCGTTGCCGACAAGGCCGTCACCCTGCGCAGCCTGGTCGACAGCGGCAAGCAGCGATCCACCGGCATTCGCCGCATGGTGCAGCCGCGCTCGATGAATCAGCGGCAGTATCTTGAGGCGATTGAGCGCTCCGACATGGTGTTCGGCATCGGCCCGGCTGGCACCGGCAAAACCTATCTGGCGGTGGCCATGGCGGTGGCCGCGCTGACCGCGAAAAAAGTTTCCCGCCTCGTGCTGGTCCGGCCCGCCGTCGAAGCTGGCGAGCGTTTGGGATTTCTTCCCGGCACCTTGCAGGAAAAAGTCGATCCGTATTTACGGCCGCTGTACGACGCTCTGTACGATCTGCTGGAGCCGGAACGCGTCGACAAAATGCTGGAACGCAGCGTGATTGAGGTCGCTCCGCTGGCCTTCATGCGCGGCCGCACCCTCAACGACGCCTTCATCATCATGGACGAAGCGCAGAACACCACCAGCGAACAGATGAAGATGTTCCTCACCCGCATGGGTAACAACGCCAAGGCCGTCATCACCGGCGACATTACTCAGATCGATCTGCCCAACCCGCGCAAGTCCGGGCTCATCGAAGCCATTGATGTGTTGAAGAATGTAGACGGCATCGACTTCTGCTATTTCGAGCAGGGAGATGTGGTGCGGCATCAGCTGGTGCAGCGCATCGTCTGCGCCTACGACGGCTATACCCGCGGCCAGCGGGAGCTGCCGCTCGGCATCGCCGAACCGTTGCAAAATGGAACCAATGACAAACCGCTGCTGCAAACCCAGTAGCAGAATGCACGGCTGGAAATTTGGATGTCCCACTCTTGGCGGCGCTTTTTCCGTCAAGAGTGGGACTCGCGAATATCCGCATGAATGTATTCCTGTGACTCATGTGAAAATCGATGCGGCTGCGATACCATGCTTCCTGCGATGATTACCGTCGACCCTGAAGCCAACAGCAGGAAACACGCAGGGCTCGGCGCCGAGTTCGATCTTCCCGCGCTGCGGCCATTTCTTCATCGGGCGCGCCGCGCCATCCCTGTGGATGGCAATGTCTCTGTCCTGCTCACCACGGATGCCGAAATCAAAAGGCTCAATCAAATTTTTCGCGGCATTCGCAAAACGACCGACGTGCTTTCGTTTCCCGCGCTCGCCGTCCCCACGCAAAAGCCTACTTCCCGACCGCAGGCCAATCCGCGCGTTCGTGTTCCCGCCGTCGCCGGAGATCTGGCCATCTCGCTCGACACCGCTGCGCGACAGGCAACGCAATTCGGCCATCCGCTGCTGGTTGAGTTGAAAATTCTCATGCTGCATGGCCTGCTGCATCTGGCCGGATATGACCACGAAACCGACGCAGGCGAAATGGCCACGCGCGAAGAACAATTGCGCCACCGCTTCCGCCTGCCCAGCGCGCTGATCGCTCGCAGCCTGAACGGAAAATCCTTGCCTCGTGCAATCGCGCCCGGCAAAATTGCGCCTCGCAAAAAAACCGCCGGGAAACGGACTGGCCGCCCATGACAGTCCTGCAATTCATTTTGATTCTGCTGCTGCTCGCGATCCTCACCCTCGCCTCCTACGTCAACCGCCTCTACTCTGAAATGGGAAAGTTTCTATCGCGCGAGTTCCAGGAAAATATCGATGTGTGGGAGCAGCAGATTGAGCCCCGCCTGAAGATGACGCGCGAACACGCAGCGCAGTCCGCCTCCATCCTTGCGCTGCTTTCCCTGGCATCGCTGGCACTCGTCTTTGCGGACATCGCGCTGCGCGCGCATCAGGAAAATTCTGCGCCAGTCGCGGGCGGCATCGCGCAAACGCTGCTCGCCATCGTTCTTACCCTCCTGCTGTTCCATGATTTTTTGCCGCAATTGTTTTTTACTCGCACGCGCGGCCAATGGGTGGCCCGCCTCACCGGCACTCTGCGCGTACTCTTCTTTCTCATTTTTCCCATCACGCTGGTGCTGGGCTTCCTGCTCTCCATTGCCGCGCTGGCGGAATCCGACCAGCCGCCGGTCGAAGAGGATTCCGCTGAGGCCGTCGACGCGCTTATCGAAGCTGGCAAGGAGGAAGGCATCCTGGATGAAAGCGATCGCGCCCTGGTCCGCTCCGCCGTCGAATTCGGCGACAAGATTGTGCGCGAGGTGATGACGCCGCGGCCCTCGATCTTTGCCGTCCCAGCCACCACGACGCTGGCCGAATTTTTAGAGCAGCTGCGCACCCATGCCTATTCTCGCGTCCCCGTGTACCGCGCCAATCTGGATGATGTCGTCGGCATCGCGTTTCTGCATGACCTGCTCCATATCTCCAACATTGAGGCCGCAAACGCAACCGTCGGCTCCATCGCGCGTCCCGCCCTGTTCACGCCGGAGACCAAGAACATCCAGTCTCTGCTGCGAGAGATGCAGCGCGACAAGCAGCACATGGCCCTGGTCATTGACGAATACGGCGGACTTGCCGGCCTGGTCACCATTGAAGACATCGTGGAAGAAATCGTCGGCGCCATCAGCGACGAGCATGAAACCCCAGCCGCCGAGGAAACCGCGCAACCGCAGCCCGACGGCTCGTACATCGTCCCAGGAAATTTTGAGCTGGCGCAACTCGAAGACCTGTTTGCCGACTCCGTCTCGCTGCCTCTGGCCGACGAATATGAATCCACCACCGTCGGGGGTCTGGTCACCGAGGAGGCTGGACACATTCCGTTTCCCGGTGAAGTCATCGATCTCGCCGGCCTGCGGCTGGAGGTGCTCGAGTCTTCCCACCGCCGGGTCGATCGCATCCGTGTTCGCCCCATCGCGGAGGATGCTTCTGAGCCGACTCCAACCGCTACGCCGGAATAGTCTTGCGTCGTTCTGGCTCTTGAGCCCGGCGAAAAGTCTCCGCGGCTGATAAAAAGGCGTGTCATCCTGAGCGCAGCGAAGGATCTTGCGATTGACCAAACCAGGATTGACTGCCATTTTGAGCGGTGCGAAGAATCTCGGCATTTTCGCCTGATACCATCATCTCGATTGCGCGCGCATCCATAAAATCATGCGGAAGCATCTCGCCACTCTCGTCGAAGACTTTCAGCGGCATGGCAAGCAGATCGCCATCGTCAGCTATCCGGGCAATCGGCGCGTCGCGACCACGTATGCGGAGCTGGCCACACTCGTCGGTCGCGTCTCTCATCTGCTGTCCGATCACGGCATCGCACCCGGCGAGCGCGTTCTGCTATGGGGCGCAAACTCCGCCGAGTGGGTGGCGGCATTCTTCGGCTGCGTGCTCCGCGGTGTCATTGCCGTTCCCCTCGACGCCGCCGGCAGCGTTGATTTCGCCGCGCGCGTCATCGCCGACGTAGCCCCCAGGCTCATCGTCGGCGACGCCGAACATCTCCACAAATTGACGCATCTCGACCCGGAACCCGCTGCCAAAATTTCTTTCGAAGATTTCGCATCCACTCTGCCGGCCTCGCCCATGCTTCAGCCGGAGCCATCGCTGAACCTCGACACTCCGCTGCAAATTCTCTTCACCTCGGGAACCACGTCCGCGCCCAAAGGCATCGTCCATACGCATGGCAATGTACTATCCAGCGTCGAAGTGCTGGAACGAGAGATCAAAAAATATCTGCGCTATGAGCGCTGGGTGCATCCACTGCGCTTCCTGCATACCTTGCCGCTCAGCCACGTCTTCGGTCAGTTCATGGGCCTGTGGGTGCCTCCGTTGCTCGCCGCCCAGGTGCATTACGAAGACAATCTTGTCGCCGGCCACTTGATGGACCGAATCCGCCGCGAGCGCATTTCCGTCGCCGCTGTCGTCCCCCGCGTGCTGGAACTCTTGCGCGTTCATTTGCTCTCGATCGATCCCCGGTTGCAAGCCCGCCTCAACGCCATCCAGAACCAGCGCGTCTGGAAAAAATGGTGGCGACTGCGCGATATACATGGCCGCTTCGGCTTCAAATTCTGGGCCTTCGTCTCCGGCGGCGCTTCGCTTTCAGCAGAAGTCGAACAGTTCTGGAACGCGCTCGGCTTCGTGCTGGTGCAGGGCTATGGCATGACAGAGACCACCGCGCTTGCCACCCTGAACCATCCCTTTCATCCCGCGCGCGGCAGCATCGGCAAACCGCTTGCCGGACGCGAGGTGCGAGTTGCCGACGATGGCGAAATCCTTGTCCGCGGCCCCATGCTCGCCGCTGGCACGTGGCGCGGCGGTCACTTCGAACCTCGCACCGAAGACTGGCTGCACACCGGAGATCTAGGCGCTGTCGATCCATCTGGCCAGATGCATTTCCTCGGCCGCAAAAGCGATGTGATTGTCGCCGCCTCGGGAATGAATATTCATCCCGAAGATCTGGAGCAAGTGGTCCGCGCCCAGCCCGGCGTGCGCGACTGCGTGGTGGTGGCATGGGAGTCGCCGAGAGGACCCGAGCCCGCCGCCGCCGTGATTTTGCGGGACCGAGAGGACAATCACCAAGGCGCTGCCCGCCTTCCGGACATTCTCTCCGCCGCCAATCGCGCCTTGCAGGAATTTCAGCAGATCCGCAACATTCTGCTCTGGCCCGCAAATGAATTTCCCCGCAACTCCATGGGAAAATTGCTGCGCCGCGAAGTCGCCGCGTGGATCGCGCAGCAGCTTCAAGTTGAAACTGCCTCCGCGTCTCTGACTGCCAGCCAGGACCCGCTGCTGCGCCTGCTGCAACAGGTCACTGGGCAGTCCGTCGAGGACCTCGACGATGCGGCGGAACTCGCAACCGATCTTCATCTCGACAGCCTGGCTCGTATGCAACTCACCATGGCGATGGAGGAGCAATTCGGCGTTTCCATCAGCGACGCCGAGGTGTCCGCCGCACGCACGCTTGCGGATTTGCGTCGCCTGGTTCTCATCTCCGATCCCCAGATCGAAGACTCGGGTGCCCCTCAATCCTTTGCGAAGCAAAGGATTGGGCCGGGCCCCAAACGAGAAGATGCGGGTGCTCCATCCGTAGCGGCGGACGAGGCAAAAAAAATTCCTTCCGCCGCCAAGTATCCACATTGGCCCTGGAGCCCGCCACTCCAATTTCTGCGTATGCTTTTCATCGAATGGAAACTGCGTCCGCTGGTGTGGCTGCTCGCCCATCCCAGCGTCGAATGCGACGCCAACGCGTTGCCACCTCAGCCCTCCATCTACGTCGCCAACCACGTCACCGCCTTCGATGTTCCGCTGGTGCTCTACGCGCTGCCACGCCGCGTGCGTCAGCACATGGCCGTCGCCATGTCCGCCGAGCTGCTGCAAGCTTGGAAGCAGCGACGTCACGCCGCGGGAGTCGGCGCGGGACCGCTGCGCTGGCTCGCTCCCGCGCAGGCATTCCTGGTGACCGCGCTTTTCAATGTGTTCCCGCTTCCCGCCGGCGCGGGCCTGCGGCGCAGTTTTGCTCATGCCGGAGAAGCGCTCGACCATGGCTACAACGTGCTCGTGTTCCCTGAAGGCCAACGCACCCTGACTGGCGAGTTGCAGCCCTTTCAGACGGGCATCAGCCTGCTGGCCCAGGAATCCCACACCCAGGTCATTCCTGTCGGCATCGTCGGACAGTGGCAGGCGGCGCAGCGGTCCGGATTCTTCCGCCTCCGTCCACCGGGCCTTGCTGTGCGTGTAGGCGCGCCGCTTCATCAGCAGTCTGACGAATCTCACGCAGCCTTTGCCGCTCGCCTGCATGCCGCTGTCGAGCAGCTGTCCAGCATCCCAATTCTCGACTAGCGGATGGTTCTGCGGTTCAAAGAGTCGCAGAGTTTTCAATTGCGGACCGCATCCCTGGGCCGGGTATGATACAAACTAGTTCTCCTGCTTGTGGAAGCCAGGAAACGAAGGAAGTCGAATCCCATGCCGAAAATGAAAGAGTTTACCGTAACGATTGAAGACAAGCCTGGCGCGCTCGGCAAGTGCTTCCTCGCCCTGGCGGAGCGTGGTGTGAACATCCTCGCTTTTCAATCGTTCGTGGAAGAAGGCGAGAGCCTCGCCCGGCTCGTGGTGGACGATCCGGCTGGCGCGAAAGCCGTACTGGGCGACCTGCGCATGATCTTTGAGCAGACGCAAGTCGCCGCGGTCAGGGTTGCGCACCGTCCGGGAGAGTTGGGCCGCGCAGCCGCGCGGCTGGGAGAAAAGCAGATCAACATCGACTATTCCTACTGCGGTCTGGAGCCCGGATCGACGCAGGCGCTATTGGTCTTCGGAGTGGACGACCTCACCAAAGCCGCTAATCTGCTGGACGAACTCGCGACCGAAGCTGCGCAATAAGCATCTGGCATCATCACGGTCGCCTATAGCGCCAGCAGCGCCTTCTGCGGCAGCGAGGAGCTGTCGCGTGAGCTGCGATTGGCTCCGGCCGACGGCTGGTCGTCGGCTGGCGTCAGGGTTCTACCTGCGTAAGCCTGCACGCCGAAGGTTCCGAAATAGTTTCCGGAGACAAACTCGTTCCGCAAAGGCTTGGCGAGCTGGTTGGTTCCACCACGCCGCGCGCTGAACTGCGATGTTGACTTCATTTGGGAGCAGATGGGTATTTACCTGACTCAGGTAGCCCCTACATCTTGTGGTTTCAGAAATTCGGTTTTGCCGCACATTTGACCAGGGATTTGTAGGGAGCCGGCTCGACAGCGACGGCCTGTTCCAGCAACC
>JAKAAZ010000159.1 GCA_021802085.1 Acidobacteriota bacterium | reverse complement strand
TTCCCCGCTGCCCACATACACGATATCTGGATTCGATGGGGCGACGGCAATCGCGCCAATCGAACTGGTGGATTCCTTATCGAAAATGGGATTCCACGTCCGTCCGTAATCGTCGGTCTTCCAGACGCCACCGTTGACCGCGCCAATGTAAAACACGTTGGGCTCGGCGGGCACACCGGATACGGCACGCGTGCGACCTCCGCGAAACGGGCCGACATTGCGCCAGTGCATAGTACGCAGCAAAGCCGGATCTATGGTCTGCGCATTGGCGTGGCCAGCAGCGCTGTTCCCTGGGCCTGCAAAAAGAACTCCGAAGGCAACCGACAAACAGATAGAAAAAGGAAACCTATGCATGCAAAATGTCCTCCGCAAATTTAGCCGCCAGCATCTACCGAGGGGACTTGAAGAGGCAAATCAAAGGAAAAGACGGAGCCCTGCCCTACCTGGCTTGTCACTTGTATGTCGCCCCCATGCGCTTCCACAATGGCCTTGGCAATTGCCAGTCCCATACCCGTTCCATGTACGCGGTATCGCTGTCCTATCCCACGGTAGAACTTGTCGAAAATAAAGCTCTTTTCCAGCATGTCGATTCCAACTCCGCGGTCCGCTACGCTCACCACCAATGCGTCTTTCGTCTCTTCCGCGCTGACAAAAATCGGATTTCCCGGAGGCGAATATTTCGCTGCATTTTCCAGCAAATGATGAAGCACCTTTTCCACCATGCGCAAATCCAGCAAGGCCGGCTTGAGATTCTCGGGCAGACGCACGCTCACTGGATGGTCCTGCACGATTTCCTGCGCGTTCTTCAACGCCTGATCGACCAACTCCTGAACAGAATGAAGTTGGCGATCCAACTGCACTTCATGTGCATCCAACTGGGCCATCTCCACCGCTTCGCCAATCAAACGATTCAGGCGACCGCTCTCTTCGTCGATAATGCTCAGCAGTTCGTCTTTTTGCTGTGGGTCCAATTGCAGTTGAGAACGCAGGCTGGTGATGGCGCCGGTAATGGAAGTGAGCGGTGTACGCAGTTCATGGGTGACGGAGTCGAGCAGTGCATTGCGAATGCGTTCACTTTCGCGCGCGGCCTCTGTCTTACCCAGTTGCTCGACGGCGCCAGCGCGTTCGACAGCGATGGCGACCATACTTCCCAGGGCTTCCAGGTTTTGTCGAGATGGGCAGTTTCCCACCATGCCAAGCGCGCCGATCGGGCGCAGTCCCATCATGAGCGGGACCAGGCAAATAGCGGTATTTTCATCTCTCTGGATCTCGCGCTGGCTGGCGGCGGCGCGGAGACTCTCTTCACTGATCTGTTCCCTGCTTCTACCGGAGTGGTACACACGCCCCCGGCTGTTGACCAGCAGAGCCGCGCCTTCGGTAAGGAACGTTGCTGTAACCAGTCGGGGAATGGAGTTCAGCAGATCGAGAATGTTGTCCGTCGTCAACAATTGCTGGCTGAAGTCATATAGGCGCTCAATTTCCAGCCGTTGGAGTTTTGCCTCCTTCGCTTCATCCCGCACCCGGTTGGAAAGTCTGCTGGCGGTGATGGCGGTGACAAGAAAGGCTCCCAGCGAAACCCAGTTTTCCGGATCGGCAACGGTAAATTTCCCAATGGGCGGTAGAAAGAAAAAATTCAACACCACGGTGGAAAGAATCGAAGTATAGACTGCATTGGAAAGCCCCCACCGGCTCGCGACAAAAAGGACATACAACAGCAACGTAAGCGCGACTGTCGTGTGGTTCACATGCAGGAAAGAAAAATAAATCCAGACCACGAGCGCTACAATGAGCGTCGAGGCAGCATAGCGAGCAACATGAGGTGTCTTGAGTTGCAACATCACTGTGATTCTACTCAGAATGTCTAATTTATGAGTTCCCAAACTGGAAACGGAAGTCCGGCGAAAACTCCGGAGCAATGGCTGGAGGCGGCTGCCCCGGAAAAGACCGCAGGCATTTTGAAGGTCTTTCTGGGCTATGCGCCAGGAGTAGGCAAGACCTTCAACATGCTCAGCGAAGCCATTCGACGTCGTAAGCGCGGCGAAGATGTTGTCGTTGGATTTGTGGAGACCCATCGCCGACCTGCCGTTGTCGAGCTGGCGGCGCAGGTCGAGGCAATCCCTACCCGTCGAGTGGAATATAAGGGC
Source organism: Acidobacteriota bacterium (assembly GCA_021802085.1). Classification (GTDB taxonomy): domain Bacteria; phylum Acidobacteriota; class Terriglobia; order Terriglobales; family Acidobacteriaceae; genus JAKAAZ01. The sequence continues at coordinate 6,286 of JAKAAZ010000159.1, read as the reverse complement.
ACATATTTTGAAGAACTCGACCTGGAGGCTGTTTTGGCAAGGAAGCCACAGGTCGTGCTGATCGACGAACTGGCCCACACCAACATTCCTGGCAGCAAGCATGAGAAGCGCTATGAAGATGTGCTGGAGCTGCTGGAGAATCGCATCGACGTCCTTTCCGCGTTGAATGTGCAGCACATTGAGAGCCTGACGCCGACAGTCCAGAGCATCACCGGCATCGTTGTGCGCGAGACAGTTCCAGACTGGGTGTTGGGACGCGCGGATGAAGTTGTGCTGGTCGATGTGACGCCGGAAGCGCTGCAGACGCGCATGCGACGCGGGGACATTTATCCCGCGGAGCGGGTCGAACGTTCTTTGGCCAATTTTTTTCGACGCGGGAACCTGCTCGCGCTGCGGGAACTGGCGCTCAAGCACGTGACCCACGCAGTCGATCAAAATTTAGATGCCTATCTGCGCCGCAAAAAGATCGGCGACAACTGGGTCGTCCATGAAAGGGTGGCCGTATGCATCAGTTCCAATCTGGCTTCGCAGCAGCTCATCGCGCGGGGAGCGCGCATGGCGGAAGGCATGGACGCCGAGTTTTACGTTCTTCACGTAGACCTGCCCGACGATGCGGATGAAGAGAAACGACGGAACCTGACGTCCAATCTGCGTTTTGCAGAAAATCTTTCTGCCCGCATCATCCATTTGCAAGGTTCGAGCGTTGCCAGTACCGTTGCCGACTTTGTCCGAGAGCATCGTATTACCCAAATCATCTTCGGGCGGTCGGCTGTCCATGGATGGCGCAAGTATCTTTACTACATGGCAATCCAACGTCTGCTGCGCGAGGCGCCGCATGTGGATGTCCATATCGTTACGCAGGAGCAGCATTGAACCCCGTTACAAGCCGTGAAGGTGTCAGCCGTGAAACGCCTGAAAAAACGAGAATTCTCATCGTGGATGATGAACCTCAAATCATCCGCGTTCTGACTATGACATGCATCGCGCAAGGCTACAGCGTAAAGTCCGCGACGGACGGCGTAGCCGCTCTCGATATTCTTAAACACTGGGCCGCGGACCTGATCATCACAGATCTTTCCATGCCAAACCTTGACGGGGTTGAATTGTGTCGCACAGTGCGCAAGTTATCCAAGGTCCCCATCCTCGTACTTTCCGTGCGCGATCAGGAAAAGGTGAAAGTGCGGGCGCTGGATGCAGGCGCGGATGACTATGTCACCAAGCCATTCCAGATGAATGAATTGCTCGCGCGTGTGCGGGCAGCTCTGCGCCGAGCGACCTATACAATTACAGAAGAGAAAGATGCTTCCGTAATTCAAGGCGATTTCCGCCTGGAACCCGCATCCCATCAGGTATATGTGCGCGGGCAGGAAATACATCTCACCCCAAAGGAATTCGACCTTCTGCTAACGTTGTCCAGACATCCTGACCGCGTGCTCACTCACCGTACTTTAATGACCAGTGTCTGGGGCGCGTACAACATAGATCAGCAGGAATCTCTTCGTGTTCTGGTGGGGCAACTGCGCAAGAAAATTGAGCCTGGTGAAAAGCCATATTACATCCTGACTGAACCCTGGGTGGGGTATCGCTTCTTGCCAGAAGGCTCACCGTGAGCCTTTTTTCTTATAAATTTTTTACGAACTCCTTATGCACTTTTTATGCCCGCTAATGTGAACTGATCGCAGGTCGGAAACATTCCGACCCGGGCAGGCAATATGTTGATCACAATTTTTGACGTGTCAGGCTGCATAGTAGCAATTGTCTTTTTACTGTTTTGTTACCGTGGCTTTGCTGGAACCCAGGCTGCAAATCGCTCTAAGAGAAAAATCGTGAATGTGTTTCCGCTGAGCCACCAAAAAAACATCGTCCCTAAAAATGGAAGGCCATTGTTGGCTGTCCTCGTACTGGGTTTATTTCCCGCTACGGCAATGCGCGCGCAGACGAGCACGCAAGCCGCCCAGGACGCCAATGCCAAACAGTCCGGTGCGGCTACTACGCTGTCAGCACCACCGGTTGAGACCGCACCCGTTGCTCCCCTTTCCTCTCCCGCGATGGTGGGCCCGCTAAGTACTGCTTCTCCTAGATCATTCGACGCGGGGCCATTTGGGAAACTGGACGTCACAGGCATCCTAAGCGGCTTCGGTTATTGGCAAAGCCGTCCCGCTTCCAGCGACCAAGCCGCGCGCGCGGATGTCAGCAATGGCCAGGTCTTCATTCAGAAAACGAATGGACTGGTGCAGTATTTTCTTCAGGCGGGCGCCTATAATCTTCCAGCATTGGGCACTCCATTTCTCTCCACTCGAAATACCGTCAGCGATTATTTCGGTGCCTTGCCGCAGGCGTATCTGAAGTTGGCCCCGAAAGGAAATTTCTCTTTTCTCATCGGCAAATTGCCCACGCTGATCGGTGCCGAAGATACATTCAGCTTTGAAAATCTGAACATCGAAAGAGGACTGTTGTGGAACCAGGAAAACGATGTCAACCGCGGAATGCAGGCAAATTACGCGAAGGGCAAGCTCAGCGGGTCATTGGCATGGAACGATGGTTTCTATTCCAACCGCTATAACTGGCTTACCGGTGAATTGACCTACGCGCCGAATGCAGCCAACAGCCTGGAAGTCGTGGCTGGCGGGAACCTGGGACGCACTGCTTATTCGAGTGTTGCCACGCCGCTGTATCAAAACAACAGCGACATCTATGACATCATCTACACTCATACGGCCAAGCGGTGGATGGTCCAACCCTATTTCCAATACACTGACGTTCCTTTGGATGTGAAAATTGGCGTGCGTCGGGCGACAGCAACGCAGGGCGAAGCGGTGCTGGGTAGCTATAACGTCGCGCCCGATCTGACGATGACTGGACGCGTGGAGTACATCTCCAGCACAGGCAACACCCATAACGGAGCTGTCAATCTGCTGTACGGCCCCGGTAGTCAGGCATGGTCGCTCACCTTGACGCCAACGTATCAAAAGAAAGCATTCTTTGCACGAGGAGAATTCTCCTTTGTGCAAGCTGTAAACTCTACAGCGGGCGAGGCGCTCGGCCCGCAAAACTCGAACTCCAATCAGACGCGAGGCATGATTGAAACAGGATTTATGTTCTAACCCTTGCGCATGGCACCAGGAGACACACAATGACGGACATCTGGATGGTAGTTGGAACTATTTTGTTCTTTACGCTGGCAATTGGATACACGCTCGGATGCGAGCGTTTAAGGAGATGACGATGCATACTGAGACAGCAATCATACTTATCATCTCGGTATTTTTACTGGGTTATCTGGTCTATGCACTTTTACAGCCGGAGAAATTTTAACCATGACTGCGAATGGATGGTTTCAGATCGGTCTTTTCTTTGCGCTGATTCTCCTGATCGCGCACCCGCTGGGTGTCTATATGGCGAACGTGTTCGAGCGCCGCAAAACGTTTCTCGATCCAGTCCTTGGGCCGATTGAACGGGCGATTTACAAGCTCAGCGGCGTTGAAGCGGACAAGGAGATGCACTGGACCGCCTACGCGATTGCGATGCTCCTGTTCAGCGCCGTTTCCATGCTGGTGCTTTATGGCATCGAGCGTCTTCAGGCTTGGCTCCCGCTGAACCCTCAACACTGGCCGGGGGTGCCCGCTGCTCTGGCGTTCAATACGGCCGCATCATTCACTTCAAATACCAACTGGCAGTCCTACGTGCCGGAAACGACGATGAGCTATCTGACGCAGATGGCCGGGCTAGCATACCATAACTTTACTTCCTCCGCCGTCGGCATCGCGCTTGCAATTGCATTTGTTCGTGGTATTTGCCGTAAGGAAAAGAGCACGCTGGGAAATTTCTGGGTCGATGTAACACGCGCCATCTTATGGGTGCTGCTGCCCATCTGCATCGTGTTCGCACTGGTCCTCGTTTCGCAGGGCGTGGTGCAGAACCTACGCCCCTATGACACAGCGCACCTGATACAGGCGCAACAGATCACTGCACCGGACAGCAGCGGTAAGTCCGTCACGCAAACCATCGCTACGCAAACCATCGCACAAGGTCCAGTTGCTTCGCAGGAAGCCATTAAAATGCTGGGCACCAATGGTGGTGGCTTCTTCAACACCAATAGCGCGCATCCATTTGAAAATCCCACACCGTTTTCCAATCTGCTTGAGATGCTGGCCATCTTTGCGATTCCAGCCGGACTCACGGTCACTCTAGGTCGCATGACCGGCTCACCTCGCCACGGGTGGGCAGTCTTCGCAGCCATGGGAATTTTGTTTGCCGCGGGCGTAACCACCGCGTATTGGGCGGAAGCGCAAGGAAATCCGCTGATGCATGGCGTCAACCAGCATGTATCGGCGACGCAGGCCGGCGGCAACATGGAAGGTAAAGAAGTTCGCTTCGGGATTGCCAACTCCGCGCTCTTCGCTACGATCACAACAGACGCAAGCTGCGGGGCCGTGAACTCCATGCACGATTCCTTTACTCCGCTGGGAGGCTTGGTGCCGCTCGCCAACATCATGCTGGGAGAAGTCATTTTTGGCGGCGTAGGCGCGGGACTCTACGGCATGTTGATCTTCGTCATCCTCTCGGTCTTCATTGCCGGATTGATGGTCGGGCGAACGCCGGAGTATCTCGGAAAGAAGATTGAGGCCTTCGATGTGAAGATGGCGATGCTCTACGTCCTGATCTTTCCTATGTTCATTCTGTGTTTCAGTGGAGTCACAGTGCTGTTGCCACACCTTGGACTTAGCAGCCTGGCCAACGCCGGCCCGCACGGGCTTTCAGAAATTCTCTACGCGTTCACCTCTGCTACAGCGAACAACGGCTCGGCGTTTGCAGGACTGAACGCCAATACGAATTATTACAATCTGACTCTGGCCGTCGCCATGCTGGGCGGGCGGTTTCTGATGATCGTTCCGATGCTGGCTGTTGCGGGCAATCTTGCGCGTAAAAAAATCGTCCCTCCTTCGGCGGGCACCTTCCCTGTAACCACACCGCTGTTCACCGTGCTTCTGATCGGGGTCATCCTGATTGTCGGCGCGCTTACTTTCTTTCCAGCGCTCACACTGGGTCCGGTCCTTGAACACTTTCTGCTGTACGCAGGAAAGACTTTCTAACTGAGGCTCTTTCGGAAAATCGATATGGCAAAAACATCGAATACACGGTCTATCTGGGATGTGAAAATTGCGCAGCGCGCATTCATCGACTCCCTGCGCAAACTCAACCCCGCATACATGATGCGAAATCCTGTCATGTTTGTCGTCGAAATCGGCAGCATCCTCACCTCTTTGCTGCTGCTGGAGGATTTGCATCGGCACGGGGCCTCCTTCAGTTTCGATTTGCAGATCACGCTCTGGTTGTGGTTCACGGTCCTGTTCGCAAATTTCGCCGAAGCAATGGCGGAAGGACGCGGCAAGGCACAGGCGGACGCGCTGCGTCGAGCTAAATCGGAAACCATGGCGAACCTCCTCAACGAAAGGGATGGAACGATCGATCAGGTCCCGAGTTCGAAACTGCGTTCTGGAAACATTGTCCTGGTGTCCGCAGGCGAAATGATTCCTGGCGATGGAGAGATCATCGACGGAGTCGCATCCGTCGACGAATCGGCGATAACCGGGGAATCGGCTCCCGTCATTCGCGAAGCCGGAGGCGACCGCTCAGCAGTCACGGGCGGCACGCGCGTCCTTTCCGACAAGATCAAAGTTCGCATTACGTCAAACCCTGGAGAAACCTTCCTTGACAGGATGATCGCCTTGGTCGAAGGCGCCGAACGGCAGAAAACGCCGAACGAAATTGCGTTAAACATCTTGCTCGCCGGGCTCACCATCATTTTCCTGCTCGCGGTCGTCACTCTTCAGCCGCTGGCCATCTACTCGCATTCGCCACAGACAGTTTTCGTTCTCGTCTCGTTGCTGGTTTGCCTGATTCCCACTACGATCGGCGGGCTTCTTTCCGCCATCGGCATTGCCGGGATGGATCGCCTTGTGCAACACAATGTACTGGCGATGTCGGGCCGCGCGGTGGAAGCCGCAGGGGACGTGGACACTCTTTTGCTCGATAAGACCGGGACCATCACTTTAGGCAATCGGCAGGCCACGGAATTTCTTCCGGCCCCGGGAGTGACCAAGGAGCAGCTTGCCGATGCGGCCCAGCTCTCTTCCCTTGCGGATGAAACTCCGGAAGGCCGATCGATTGTCGTCCTTGCGAAAGAAAAATATGGGCTGCGTGGACGCGATCTGACGACAATGCACGCCGAATTTGTACCATTCAGCGCTACCACCCGCATGTCCGGCGTGAATGTCGATGGCCG
>JAKAAZ010000158.1 GCA_021802085.1 Acidobacteriota bacterium | reverse complement strand
CAGGTGTCGCGGCTGCTCAAGCGCCTGCGCCTGCATGGGCTCATTCGCAAAGTTGGCCGCACCTAACAAGTACTACCTAACCCAGTTCGGCAAACAGGTCATCACCACCGGACTCAAGCTCCGCGAAATGGTAGCCATCCCGCAACTGGCCTTCGCACAGATCGCATAGCTTCACGATTTCCTGCCAGTTTTGCGCAGATTTTCAATGGACAGGTACTAAAGCAGTCTGCCCGGCGGTTTCCACCGCTTCTCTTTGTCCGCAAAAGACGCGGGAGATGCCGCGCACGACGCGAGACAGAGGGAATGGCCGTTCGTCCATTGAATCCGCATGGCGCTCCTCATCGCGAAAGAAGATTTCTCCAGTGCGCCGATTCACCGGCCGATAGTACCAACGGGCCAGCAGCGATAGGTGTTCGCTCAACTGATCGACCGGAAATTTTTCCGCGCGTGCCTGGGCGAAGAGCTCGTCCAGTATGGCTTGCAGGCGCTGTTCGAGTTGGCCTCGCGCGCTTTTCGTGGCAGAGGAAACGGTCGCGCCAGCGACAGCGGAGGCTGGATCGGGAGCTGCGGGCGGAGCTTCCAGCGGCGTCGGCTCCAGCAGGGTTGGATGCGCAAAGAGCGACGTCGAACCGGCTCGCTCGTTGGGATGCCTCATGCCTTCCACAGAATACAGTCCGGGCCCGAGGATTCTGCCGCCGCGAACAAGGAAAATGGCAACGTGGGTGGCTTCTGTTTGCAGCGCGCGGTTCGACAGTTTTTCCGGCCCGGTGTTTGCCGCCGACGGCGGTTGGTGCTGCTGCGCAACCGTCGGCTGCACAATAATGGCATCGAGATCTGCTAGCGGATGCACCAGCGGCGCCGCCTGCTGTGCGACGGCTTTCATTTTCTGTACACGCTGGTGCAGCCGAGCGGCTTTTTCAAAGTCCAATGCAGCCGACGCAGCATCCCGCTCGTTCTCCAGGTTGGCAATCGTCCATGCTCCGCGCGATGCCAAATATTCGCGCACCTGCTCCGCCTCATGGGCATACCGCTCGTCGGTGCAGCCCTTGAAGCAGGGCGCCAGGCACATCTTCATCTCGGAGTACACGCATCCTGGAAATACGGGATCGGGGTGCAGCTCTTCGGTGCAGCGGCGAAGCTCAAAGAAATTCAGCGAATCGTCGAGAAAGCGCTCGGCTGCAACTCGCGAAGGGAACGGTCCATAGGTGGAGGCCAATGCCCGTTGCGTAACACGGTTCGTTACATAGACGCGGGGATAGGCGTTCTCGGAGGTGAGGCGCAACACGACGGGAGGACGCAAATGCAGATGCTTGCGCACTCGCTCGCCGCAGTATCGACGCACTGCCTGCAGCAGCAGCAAAGCGGTGGCGAATTCCGAGCCCACTTCAGAGTAATCCAGCCGCACCACTGTTCCGCCCAAATGCAACCGCTTGGTGCCCGCGGACTTGGGCGCCAGTAGTCGATACATGCGACGGCGCAGATTGGCGGTTCTTGAAATATACGGCTCCGGCGCGGGACCTTCGTTGTTCGGAGCCTCTGGGCCGAACAGCGCGAAGACCGCAGGCCGGCCCGGCAGATCCCGCAGCCACGCTTCCAGGTCGTTCTCCGGGATGGGGAGCGAGTGTTCCAGCACACGCTGATTGTAGTCAATCTATGTACTCACCAGCACGCAGCAGCATTGCTCCGAGGGGCTCTCAGTCGCTTTTCTTGCTGGAGGCGGAACTGCTATTGCTGCTGGAGGAGTCACCCGAACCACTACTGCTGCTGGCAGGTGTGCTTTTGACGGAAGCAGAAGAGTCCTGCGTCGACGAGGCAGACTTGCTGTCGCCGGAGTCCGATTTCTTGTCAGCACCGGCAGCGGATATGTCCGATTTGCTTTCGGACTTACTGGCGGAATCCGAGGAGGACGCGGCCTTGCTGCCAGACTTAGCATAGTCGTTCACATACCAGCCGGCGCCTTTGAACTGGATTGCGGGCGCGGAAATCACTCGCTCCAGCTCGCCGCCGCATTTTGGACATTTTGTCTCGTGGGGCGCGCTGAAGCTTTGAATTTTTTCCAGGCGCTGATGGCACTGCTTACATTCGTATTCGTATAACGGCATGAAAGAAAACCCTCTAAAACAAAACCAGGAAACTATGTTCTATCTCGTTTCGTTCAAGGTCGGCGCTCACGTGAGATGCTACCGCAGGCACACTCAATGCAACAACACGGCCATGGGCGCAGCTTGATCGGGCTTAGTCCAGTTTTACCAGCCGGACGCTCTTGATGGCTTCCATTTTGCTCAGCGATTCCAGCGCCTTTTGGATCTTCCCGGGCGTCGTTTCAGCATCCACGTGGACGAGAGCGAGCGCCTGCCGCACCCCGTGTCCATCGTTGCCATCGGCGCGACCCAGCGCAAAGTTGGCAATGTTGATGGAATAGTCGCCCAGAGTCGTACCGATTCTGCCAATGACGCCGGGGACATCCTGGTTCCGGAGGAACAGCAGAGTTCCATCCAGAGGCGCTTCGATGTCGATGCCATCACAGGACAGCAGCCGGGGAAATCTGCCATGACGCGCCGTACCGCTGACGGTCATGCTGCGCTGCGCCGTATGCAATGTCAGTTTCAGCACGCTGCCTGCACCGCCCGACACCGCCTCCGTTTTCTGTTCGTGAACATGGATGCCCTGCTCCTTCGCAATTGCGGAAGCGTTGATACGATTGATGTGCTCGGAACTGCCGAGGATGCCGCAGAGGGCCGCGTTGCGGATCAGTTCCGTGCGCATCTCCTTCAGTTGGCCGGAATATGCGAAGTCGACGCTTTCCACACTCGCGCCAAAGGTTGCGGTCAGAAACCTCCCGAGTCGTTCGCCCAATTCGATGTAGGGCGCGAGCGCGGTGTATTCCTCGTACGATAGCGAGGGGAAGTTGACGGCATTCTGGACCACGCCGGTGGTCAGATAGGCCCGGACCTGTTCCGCAATCTGAACGCCGACCGCCTCCTGCGCTTCCGCGGTTGAACCGGCAATGTGCGGCGTCAGGATGACATTTTCGAGATCGAAAAAGGGCGAATCCTTCAACGGCTCCTTGCGGAAGACGTCGAGCGCCGCGCCTGCAACCTGACCGCTCCGCAACGCGTCCGCGAGAGATTCCTCCACGATGAGTTCGCCACGCGCGCAATTGACGATGCGCACGCCTTTCTTCATGGTGGCGAGGTTGGCCGCGTTCAGCATGCCTTCCGTTTCATGGGTCAGGCCGACGTGCAGCGTCAGATAATCCGCCTGGCGAAAGACTTCCTCGCGCGAAGCCAGCCGCACGTCGTACTCGCGGGCAATGGCCGCCGAGACAAAGGGATCATGGCCCACCAGATCCATGCCGAAGCCATGGGCGCGGCGCGCTACTTCCAGGCCAACCCGGCCCAAACCGACAATTCCGAGGGTCTTGCCGCGCAATTCTGTGCCTTGCAGCGATTTCTTTTCCCATCGTCCGGCGTGCATGGTTGCGTTGGCTCGCGGTACCATGCGGGCCAGATCCACCATCAGTGCCAGCGTCAGTTCGGCGACCGCAACAGCATTGGCGCCGGGCGTATTCATCACCACAATTCCCTGGCGGGTGGCGGCTTCCGCGTCGATATTGTCCACGCCGACGCCGGCGCGTCCGATCACGCGCAGCTTCGGCGCTTTTTCCAGCAACGCGGCATCCACTTGCACGGCAGAGCGAACGACCAAGCCATCCGCATCGGCCAGCTCAGCGGCCAGGCCGTTCTTGATCTGGTCATGGGTGACCACGTTCCAGTCGGCAGCATTCGCAAATACGGCAACAGTAGCAGGAGAAACCTTCTCGGCAAGAACGACCTTCATGGTTGGTTTCCTATCGTTAGTGGGGTCAGAGAGTCTTCCCAAGGCACGGGTCAAAGGGTGTTCCACGTGTTCAGCGACCGTGGAACACCCGCAAACAAGCTATCGGCCCACAGCAACCGGTTCCGTGCTGGCTGGGGTTGGAGAGGGTGCAGATACAGACTTGTCGACGATCCGACTGCGGTCCGCGAACACGCGTTGCGCTGCGGCCAGCGCGTCACCCAGCTCGAACTTCGATACCGGCAGCGAACTGGCCGTGACCTGTTCCAATGCGCCAATCACCGCCAGGGTGTCCAACGGATCGAAGAAGCCGAGATGCGCGACGCGGAAGAGATGGCCTTTCATTTCTCCCTGTCCATTGGCAACGATGGTGCCAAAGCGGGATTTCAGCTCCTTGACGATGACGCCGGAATCCACGCCTTCCGGCGGCATCACGGCAGTCACGGCGGAGGCAGGAACATCCGGCGCAAACAGGCGCATTCCCAGTGCGGGGACCGCTGCACGCATCATGGCGGCGCAGGTTTCTGCATTCTCGACCAGCAACGCGCGTCCCTTCGCCAGGTCTCCATCGGCTTGCGCGGCAATGTAATCGAGCGCCGCTCCCAACGCGGCGATCAGCGCGACCCCAGGGGTATAGGCCGATTCGCCTTTGGACGCGACCTTCCGCTCCTTGCGCAGATCGAAATAATAGCGCGGGTTTTTTGTCGTCTCCATGCGCTTCCAGGCACGTTCGCTGACCGCAAGATAGGCCAGGCCCGGCGGGATCATCACCGCCTTTTGCGATCCGCCGATCAGAACGTCCACTCCCCAGGCATCCATATCGAGGTGCGTAGTCCCCAGGCCCGTAATTGCATCGACAACCAGCAAGGCATCGCTGCCGGTGGAGCGCAGGAGTTCCGCCACCGCCTGCACGTCATGGCGAACGCCGGTCGAGGTCTCTGTCGCCTGCATCAGCACCACGCGCGTATCACTGCGGAGTGCGGCCCGGACAGTTTCCAGGGACAATGTCTGGCCGTACGGAGCACTGACGACGTCGGGCTGGCAGCCAAACGCCATGGCGAGTCCGGTCCAGCGTTCGCCGAATTTGCCGGCGGTCAGCACCAACACGCGGTCGCCCGGAGAGGTCAGATTGGCGACCGCAGCTTCCATGGCTCCGGTGCCGGAGCTGGTCAGCAGGACAACATCGTTCTGGGAACCAACAAATGTCCGAAGCTGGCCCAGTACCCGCTGATAGAGCGCGCGAAATTCCGGGGTGCGATGATGCAGGTCGGCGGCAGCCATGGCAAACTGCGCCGCTGGCAGCAAAGGTGTGGGTCCTGGAGTAAAGAGACGAGTCTTATGGAACATGACACCATTCTAGTGAAAAACCAGGTGTTTTGCTGAACGCCTATAATTAATAGTTTGGGCGCTTTTTCTTCCAGAGACTTGAGAGGTGCTTTCCCGTGAGCTTGACAGACAAGGTGCAGCAGGACATGGTGGTGGCAATGAAATCCCGTGAGGCGGACCGCCTTTCGACGCTTCGCATGATGAAATCCGCGCTGAAGAATAAGGAAATCGACAAACGCGCGCCGCTGACCGACGCCGAAGCCGGCCAGGTCCTTATCACCATGGTGAAACAGCGGCGAGACTCCATTGAGCAATTTACCAAGGGCAATCGCATGGATCTGGTGGAGAAGGAAGCTGCGGAAATCCCCATCATCGAAAGCTATCTGCCAAAATCCGCGTTGGAAGACGACATTCGCGGCATCGTCGAGGGTGTCATTGCGGAGATGTCCGCGACAGGCTCGCGGCCGACCGCACGAGACATGGGTTCCGTGATGAAGGCGGTTCAGGCAAAATTTCAGGCCACGGGGTTGCGCGCCGACGGCAAGCAGGTCAGCGAACAAGTGAAAGCTGCGCTGGCTTCCTGATCATTGCAACGCGGCTGCCTGGAAACAGCCGGGGCCGGACACCATGGATCAGGATCTCCCCGCTCTTTGCCCGAGCGCCTTTTCTGGCATGACAACGACGATGGTTCCTTCTGGAATGGAGCCTTCCAGCAGATTGATCCGTCCCTCTTTGACAATTCCGCGCAGCGGTCGCACGGGCGGTGCCTCTGCATTTGTTGCGGCATTGGAGGAGGCCACCGTCGTGGTTTTCAGCTCGGATTTCCGGCGCATCCCTCGGTCCATGGCGAGATTCGCCAACTCATCGGCCTTCTTGTTCTTTCCGCGCAGCACATGCTCGATCTGAAAGGCTTCCAGCTTGGCGATGGAGCGCTTGGCCTGCTCGTACAGTGGGCGAAGGTCAGGGCTTTGCACTCGATACTGGCCACGAATCTGCTTGACCATCAACTCCGAATCGGAGACGACGCGCAGGCGGGGAATACCATTTGCCAGCGCAAATTCCAGCGCCGCCAGCAAACCGGAATATTCGGCAACATTGTTAGTGCGCATCCCCAAGAATTCGCTCAACTCAGCCAGGATGGAACCGTTGTCAGCCTGAATCACCACCCCGTAGCCGGATGGGCCAGGATTGCCCCGCGAACCGCCATCGGTATATGCAATAGCCCAGTTGGACGTGGCTGGCTTACGGGCGGAATCGTTTGGGAAGATAGAGGATTGGGCGTCGGCATGGATTCGATCGGAAGCTGGAGTCATGTGCCCCAGTTTAATGGATTCCAGTCTCATGGGCTTGTCCAGGAAAACGGGGCGGCGTATAGAGAAGAAAGGGGGAAGAGGCCCCGCTGCTCAACGCAACCACTTTGGGTGGAATTGAAAGCCGCCAATCGGCTTACTTTTGCAAAAAACGAACGTCTTATCAGTGGAGAGACAACTATGGAGTCGCAGCGATTCGCCATCCTTCCACAAGAGACCTTCATTTCCCCATGGACTCCCCCCCACAGTCGATCCGAGGCATCCCGGATACAATCAAAGTCAAGAATGTACGGCGATGGTTCAGCGCGGGCAGAAGACGCCGAATTGATTCGCGAGGCGCAAAAGGGTTCCCGTGCGGCTTTCGATGTCCTGGTGCGGCAATATGACCATGCCGTCCTGCGCTTGGCCCTGCATCTGACCGGCTCGGAACAGGATGCACAGGATATTCACCAGGAAGCCTTCCTGAAGGCCTATCGCCATATCGGCAGCTTTCGCTTCGAGTGCTCGTTTTATACCTGGATTTACCGGATCGTCACCAATCTTTGCCTCGATCTGCTGCGGCGGCGCAAGACGCGCCGTGAAGACTCCGCCGTAATGATCGACGCCAGCGGCGAGGAGCACGACACCATGGTCAACGTGTCTGACGACCGCGCCATGGCAAATCCGGCCCGGGAACTCGACCGAAAGATTCTGGCCGAGAAAATTCAGATGGCGCTGGCGACGCTGACGCCGCGGGAGCGAACTGTATTTGAGCTGAAACACTACCACGGATTACGGTTGAGAACCATTGGAGAAATGTTGAATACGACGGAAGAAACGGCGAAAAATACGCTGTTCCGTGCGACGCGCAAGTTGCGTTCGCAGTTGGCGGGAATGCGATAACGGGTGGTGAAGAAATTGATTAGTTTCAATTTTAGGAGCAGGCCATGAATTGCGAAAAAGCACAGCAATCGATTGTGCAATATGTCTATGGAGAACTGTCCGATGAGGGCTGCCACAGCCTGGAACAGCACCTCACCGGCTGTGAGCATTGCCGCGGCGAACTTCAGTCCTATGAAGCGCTCCGTCAGGAAATGTCCTTGGTTCCCGTCGAAGAGCCGTCCGCCAATCTTCTAGCTCAGAGCCGTATCCGGCTGGGCGATGCGATCGATTTGCTGCCACCTCCCAGCCTGTATCTGCGATTCGAAACAGGATTGCAGGGCTTCCTCGCCCAATTGCAGGCTGCGCCCGGCATGGCGATGGCAGTTGCAATTCTAGGGCTGGGCATTGGAGCGGGTGGGGGACATTATTGGAACCACGCCCGCGCAGCGCAGCTCGCTGCCTCTGCGACTCCGGCAGCCGCCCCTGCAATTCCGGCAGCTGCGATGGCAACGACGCCTTCGACATCGGTTTTCAATGTGAGCCGAATCGTCCAGCACCCGAATACAGACATGGTGGAAGTCCACTTCAACACCATGGTGCCAGCCACGGTGGAAGGCGCCGTCGACGACCCGGAGGTGCAGAAGCTGCTGCTGATGGCGGCGCAGAATGCGGTCGATCCGGACGTGCAGAGCAATTCCGTCGGCCTGTTGGCCGCGCAATGCAAGGCAGGTCATTCCTGCGGCGAAGGAACCGTGCGGACGGCGTTAATGGTGGCGTTACGATATGACCGCGATCCTGCTGTGCGGCTGAAAGCGCTGGAAGGACTGGAGCCGTATGTGGGACAAGATGTGCGAGTCCGCGATGCCGTGCTTGAGTCGCTCATGAATGATCCCAGCCCGCCTGTACGCAGCCACGCGTTACAGATGCTTGAGCCGGTCCAGGCGGATAGCAGTGTACGAATTGTGCTGCAGAGCGTCTCGACCGGAGACGACAACCCAGCGATGCGCGAGGCTTCGCTGAAATTATTGCAGTCCATTCCGCCCACGGAATAGCGAGGCGAGAATCTGGCAACGTTCGAGCGAGAAATTCAGCGAGTTGTCAGAGCCGACTTCCCGCGCACCGACGGATCAACGGCCGGAATCTATGGATACGTTGCTTTCCGGCAGCCTGATAATCTAGAGTGGGCC
>JAKAAZ010000157.1 GCA_021802085.1 Acidobacteriota bacterium | reverse complement strand
ATCTTCCCTGTGAGAACCTGTCCATATAGGCAGAAGCGCCAAAGAAGCACCAGACGGGTGCATGATTCAAACAGCATTTGAACCGCGCAAGAACTCCTAGGAGCGTGTCGGGCATAAGGGTTTGAGATTTTGTAACCAACATAGAATCAACAACATACCAAACATGGTAGATTTTGTATGTTGTTGATTTTAAGGGGCCTGAAATCTATGCCCGACAGACTCCTAGCGGGAGTTTACTGCGAAGCGAGAGGTTCTTCCTGAGCGAGTGAATCTAGTACTACAGTTGCAGTTAATGGATTCCCCTGATTTCCATCGCGACCCCACTCGCTCACTGCTCTATAAAAATCAATGGTTTACAGCGCAGCTACCCCAAACAATTCTCCATCTATAACTGTAGTACTAATACATGCCTCCATTGTAGGTTCCTCCTCCAGAACTCCCATACGTGATAGTCGGCCCAAAATTTTCACCGGCGGGCGCCTTCAAAGTCGTTGCCGCGCCAACAATGAACACGTGGGGAGCGACAGCCCCGCCCGCTGAGAGCTGAGAAGCGCTATAGAGACCGACGCCAAAGGGAGCGGCCGAACTGGCCACGGACAAATCGCCGGAAGAATCGAACGCGATCCCCTTGGGGGTACTCAGGCTTGCATTCCCGCTAACCATGGTGGAATTCAACATGACTGCGGGAGACGGACTCCCAGTTGCCGCCAAACTTGCCTTGGAGAATTGGACGACAGTGTTCCCGGAATTGGCGTTGCTCGACCACAGATTGCCCGCGCTATCGAATGCCAGCGCCCATGGCCCCTGGATGGAGCCTTTGCCATCATCCGACAACATGATGTTGGGAGTCAGAGTCATGCTGCCGCTGGTTGTCGGAAGCGCAGCCGCGTTGAACTCGAAGATCGTCGTGGTCCCGTGATTGGCGACCCACAGATCGCCGCTCGAATCCAGAGCGATACCCAGTGCGCCGTTGAAAGCTGGGTTGGACTTGATGGTGATATTCGGCATGACGTTCGTACCCGAGGCCATCCGTTGCGTAGGCGTAAATTCAAAGACCGCGTTGGCCCCGCTGTCGCTTACCCACAGATCGCCCTTGCTATCGAACACGGCCTGCTGCGGAAAGACAAAGGCGTTGGAGTTGATGGTCATGTTCGGCATCACGCTGGACCCGGATTGTATGCCCGAGAGTTGCTTGGAAGTGAACTCATAGAGCGCCGGCTTCGCTGTGCCTCCGGTGCTGACGGTTCCACCATCGACAACCCACAGGTCGGCGGATGTGTCGAAAATCACTCCTTGCGGGGCCGCAAAAGCGCTGCTGTTCACAGTCAACGACGGCGCTGCCGCGGCGCTTCCCATCGCAGTCAGGGAGGTGGAAGCGAACTCCAGGACATTGGTGCCGTTGGCAACCCACAAAGCCTGGCTGCTGGATTGGGTCGGCGTCGTCGTATAGGTTTTGTTCATCGATGAATATCCGCCGCACCCTTGCAACACCGGAAGCGCGATCGCTAACAAACCCGCGCAGAGCAATGATTTGGAATGATGCTTCCCGATATTGGGTTTTGTGCTTCTAATTTTCGCTGCGCATGCGCAGGTTAATCTGGCGGAGACAGAAATAGATTTGGATGATGGGTGGAATCGCTGTTCGAGCGTCATGACTAAGCTCCTTTTCTATAAAATAAAGCGGCCGCATCGAACAGCCAGGCTAAATAGGCACGGACCACTTCATAGAATCCAGCGATGCATTCTTCCAGGGATGGGTTGCCTCTTTTGGTGACCTGGATCACATTTTTTTGACGGACAGGAGCACCGGTACTGAACTCGCCCATTGTGCCGTCCAGGAAAGAGCAGACCTGTTAAGCCGCTTCTTCTTGCGGGACGGAAGACGGGATGGCAGCTTGCTTCCTCGCCTCACGATTCTTGCGCCGCTTTCTCGCTTCGTTGGCTGCCACCAGCAGCAGCACGGCAAAGGTGACCACAACCAGAGTAATTGCCGTAATCCCTTGCAGTTGCTCCACTTCCCCGTAGAGCAGCGCCAAACCCGCAAACACGAAGAACAGATGCGCGCAATATACCTGCAACGAAGCTTTGCCGAGCGTCAGGAACGGCTCAATCGAAACCGCCCGCAGCACGTACTTCCGCAACCAATAGAAAACAATCATGAAAGCCAGCAGATTCAAAACTCGCAACGGTCCAATCTGCCACTTGTCGAGCATCATTCCCAACGATTGCTGCGTCAGATGCGACCCCAGCCATCCGTGACGGACGCCAATGAAAAACAGGCAGACAGCGCCCGCCACCGCAGCGCACCAACTGGGAATTCTTCGCAGCGGCGCGATGCCCATTGCCGACTGCGCGCCCAGCCATAGCCCACCGATCCAGACTGCCTGCCACGCAAACAGATTGAACGCGCCCGTCTCCTGCAGCGGAATGTGGAGATGCGTCACCTGCACAATGGCGTGATGCGCCAGGTCTCGAAGCCCGAACTGAGCCAGCAGCCACACCAGTCCACTGCACGCCAGAATCGTTCTCCATCCATAGCGCCAGGACGCCGACAGCAACAGCGGCGTGAAGAAAAGAAACATCACATACATCGGCAGAATGTCCAGCAGCGGGGGGCAATACAGCAGCAGCACCGAGCCGACAATCGCCACCATCGGATGCGCCAGATAGAAGTCCAGAAGATTCGTCAGCGCTGCCTTGTGCGTATGCACGGCGTAGGCCGCTGCCACGGTAAATGCAAACCCCAGCATCAGCAGGTGATAGCCGTATATCTTGAGCGAGCGCCTCCACAGCTTCCTGCGAACCCGCGGCCCATCCTCCAGCAACTCCCGCACATAAAGTCGCCCCACCAGCAGCGCGGAGAGAAACACGAACCCCTCCGCCGACGTGACAAATCCAATCGGCTGATCCACGAAATCGCTGAAGCGCGTTGGCAAATGCGTCAGCGTCATCCAGACCAGGAACAGCCCGCGCAGAGCATCCAGTTCAGGTCGGCGTTCTAATTTGGGCAGATGCATTGGTAGGGCGTCTCCGCAAACGGAGTGTTATTAAATTAGACGCCCATCGGACCTGTGAGTTGCGTCCCCTTTGGAGCCATTTCATTCCTGAATTCGCAACCGGAACAAACTAAACGGTCGGAGATTTCCACCAAACTCATTCCCACTGGGATGTATGCCGTTTCAACCACCAGCAGGGAGGATGCCCCTTCTGCGGAAACAGAGATCGCGTGCATGTTTCCTCGACGGTTCCCATCCAGTCATATTCCGTCTTGTTGCCCTTCAGTTGCGTGGCCAGAAATTGCGTGACCTCGACCGTGCTGTACGCAGTTCCGTGCGCGACGCGGACCTCCAACACCGCCCAGTCCCCCACATACAACAGCGCAAGCAAGCCAACCAGCACCAGCAAAATTCGACCCAGTTGCCGCATCCAACGCGCCGCCATGCGAAGTCCTCCGCATCTGTTCAGGTTCCCAGCTTATCTCACTTGCATGCCGGAACTGCATCTTCACTATGCCGCTATGGACGCATCCGCGCGCGACCGCGCCGTGTGGCTGAAAAAGGTATAGTATGTTGCTCGATTGATGAAACCCTGGCAGGGGGTTCAACGTCACTATCAACACGTCGCCTCGCGCGGACACCGCGCCATCCGGTGAACGGAAAGAAAGGTATTCATGGGCCGAGCAAGAATCGCATGTTTGGTTGTTCTGTTCAGCGGATTCGGATATGTCCTCGCGCCAACGGCCCGGACGGCGTCGGCACAACAGACCGGCGCCCAGCCGGCAGCGGCGACCCGCCTGGTTGGCTCGATTACGGCCATCGCCGGCAAATCGCTCACCGTCAAGCCCGATACCGGAGCGCCGACGACGGTGACCGTAGCGGATAACGCGCGCATTTTACAGACTCCGCCGGGCGTGAAAACCGTTGCCGGAGCGACACCCATCCAACTCACAGCTCTCGCGGTCGGGGATCGCGTGCTCGCATTGGTCCATCCCGCAGCCGATGGGTCCGCGCCCACCGCGACCATTCTCATCGTCATGACGCAGGCCGACATCGCCAAACAACACCAGGCCGAACAGGAGGACTGGCAACGCCGCGGCGTTGGCGGAATCGTGAAGACGATCGACGCGGCAACCGGTACCTTGACCATCAGCACCAACCAGTCCCACGTCCTGACCATCCACACCACCCCGAAGACCGAAGTCCGCCGCTACGCCCCGGCGTCCATCAAATTCTCTGACGCCACGCTCTCAACCCTAGATCAGATTCGCCCCGGCGACCAACTGCGTGCCCTCGGCGACCACAATGCCGACGACACTGAAATGCAGGCTGAGGAGATCGTCGCTGGGTCCTTTCGCAACATCGCCGGGACAGTTGTTTCCACCAATCCGGCCGCCAACACCGTCACCGTAACCGACTTCGCGACCAAGAAACCGGTGACCCTTCAGATCGACGCCGGCTCCGAAATGCACAAACTGCCCGACATGATGGCGCAGACTCTGGCTGCGCGCTTTAAGAGCGGCGGTCCGGGTGGCGCCCAGGGTCCAGGCGGCGCCCAGGGTGCGCGCGCCCCAGGTGCGCCGCACGCGCAATCGACTGCCGCGCCCTCTCCCGGCGGACAGGGATCCCCTCGCCCAGGCGCCGGCGGAGGGCAGCGCGCGATGAACGTCTCCCAGATGCTGCAGCGCACTCCCATCATTCAACTCGCCGGCCTGCATAAAGGCGACGCCGTCATGATCGTGGCTACGCAGGGCACAGCCGGCTCCTTGTCTGTCTGCACCCTGCTCGCCAACGTCGAGCCGATTCTTCGGGCATCCTCCGCCAGCCAGAACCTGTTCTCGGCTTCGTGGAATCTGGGTGGCCAGGGAGGCGCAAGCGCGGCAACAGGAGGCGGCGATGCGGAAGGCGGCCCGTAGACAGTGGGCTGCGATGCCTGATCCGCAGTCCCTGCGGACAGGCGCGAGTGGGTACTTGCCCGGCCGCAAATGTGAAAAAGACGTGCTCATTGGGACGCCTTTTTCAAAGCGCACAAGAAAGAAGCAGCGAAAGCGGATTGGCAGTTGGTGTAGTTATTTGTGAAAGGGAGTCATTCTGAACGGAGGTCGCGGCGGCGACCGAAGTGAAGAATCCAGAGAATCTGCGCCTGTCATTGCCGATAGTTTCCTTTCAACCGATGAGTGGCAGTTGGTCTGCATTGGTAGTACGGGCAAGAATCAGAGACAGATGTACGGTGAAGTATGAATCCACGCAGTTCCTTGCGCGGATTCGAAAAAGGCCGCGCCTGGAAGACTCCCCGTTGGGCATCCGGGTCCGTTTGAATCCACAGGTAAGATCAGCGTTCAGTAATGTGTCATTGTCCGACTAGCCGACGATACGCCAAGAACTCCGGAATCAGGGCTCCAAAACGCAGGTCAATCAGCGCATTGCCCTGTTCCCGACAGTTGAACCTTGAGTCGGCCAAATTGCGGGACGGTGGCCCACTTGCTGGTATCAATATCGCTACAAGGCGAAACCCAGCTGGCCACAACTCGCCCTGAATTGTCGCAAGCAATCAATTAGTCCATGAGGCTCTCAGAACTCTTTGACCCCAGGCATCCCCTTTACCGTGAGCCAGTGTGAAGCGGGGTATTATCGGAGGAATGATTGAAATTCACCAAGCCGCAAAAGATGCATTTGCTGCTGCTGCAGAAGACCTTCTCAGGGCTGTCAAAGCCTATCCCGATGCTGCGCCACGCGAGGGAACAAAATTCAATATTCACCCACACGCCGTCATCCAAGAGAGCGAGATAATCGGGACTCCAGAGATCACAGAGCGTGCAGTTGACCGAACCGGCACCGAGCTTGGCAGATTCTGGAGCAGGGACGGCCGTCGATTTAAGTGGGACGGTGAGGACTATCAAAGACTTAAGCGACTAGGAGCCTGTCGGGCATAGATTTCATACCCTTTAAAATCAACAACCTACAAAATCTACCATGTTTGGTATGTTGTTGATTCTATGTTGGTTACAAAATCTCAAACCCTTATGCCCGACAGACTCCTAGCAGAGCGAATCGCGAGAAGCAGCGGGCTTAATGGCTTGGTATCGCACGAATTCATCCTGGATCAGACATTTAAATGGCTATGCGAGACGCTGGAGCTGAAACGCTGCGACTCACTTGGGGATTACATATCTGTCCAGTGCGATGAAGCGATCAGGAGCCACGAATTTTATATTCCGCTTTGCAGGACATACTCGTCCGTCGATTTCGCGATCGGAGATGTAGAGTTCAAATCAATATCGAAGAAGTTCTTGGATGGGTGGTTCCCGAGCAAGCCATTGGACGACCCAGATATGGAAGGAAGAGTTAGGCAGCTAGAGAACGACACGCGAGCTAAATTTCAAGCGACGCTAGCGGCTTGTGTGAAAGTTAGAGCTGAAGCAAAAGCGGCGTCGGCCCAAGCGCTTGATAGTGTACTCAGGGCGACGGCACTGTTGCGCTTTCTCTCTATCGCAAATTGGACCTCGAAAGTGAGGAGTTTCGCTTTGCCTTTTGGAATGGAGAATAGTGCGGCTTGGCACTGCTTCAATCTAGACAATGGCGTGGTAACGGGCCTTTCGTCCATTTCAATTTTCGAGGGGCCTTACGAATGGGTTATCGATGAGGCGAGAGCGGAACTCCCTGGCCTATTGGAATGTTTGTCGGATCTTGCGAGTTCGCAGAGCACGGATTTTCGTAAGACCCTCTTGGATGCGATGCTCATCTACTCTCGTAACTCCACGACCGTAGATCCAGCGAACAAGCTCGTTTTTATTTTGGTCGCACTAGAGTCGATGCTTTTGAAGGATGCTGGTGAACCGATACAGGGCAACCTCGGAGAGCGCATGGCGTTCTTGATTGGTAGATCACTGGATTCCAGAAAGAGCATAGTCTCACTAGTGAAAAAGACTTATGCTATGCGATCTAAGTTTATCCATCACGGGCAGGGTATTGATGACCTAGAGGTGTTTGACGCCTTTCTGTTCAATGCGTGGTCCTGTTTTGGCAGGCTGCTCGAACTGCGAGACCAGTTCAATACCCGCCTCGAACTGATTGGAAGACTGGACGAGATGAAATTGTCGTGAGTGCGCCTTGGCAGGTATGGCGACTGAATCTCGGATTAGTGCCTGCGGGTGGGCCTCGCTCTACTGAAGTCAATCTAGACGCGTGTCAAATCTCCGAGTCACTCACAGATCGTACCGGCGGAAATCCCGCTTCGGGACTGCAGGGCATCTGGAACCAGCCGCCATCTGGGGCGCGTTGTTTCAGATGCGAAGGAAAATTCTCTTGCGATACATCCAAAAGAGCATCAGCCAGTAGGTGGCAAGGGTCAACCCACCCAGGAACAAGGGTTCGAGCGCCGATCCAAATATGTTGAGAATTGAGGATCCAAGATGGATACGAAAGCTGTTCTCCACGGCGTCCTCAAAGAGATAGGACATGAGATAGGCGGCAATTGAGTTCATGCCAACGACAACGAGAGGAAACGCGAGCCGCCGGTGATTGTGGACGTCGATGATCCACGAGAAAGCAGACAGGAAAAGAAAGCACATGCCGCCGCTGAATAAGGTCCAGGATGGCGTCCAGATGCGCTTGACGATGGGGCAGATTCCTGTGAAGTGCAGGAACAGTCCAGCGCAGAGCAACGCGACGGCTGCCAGCAAGAACCGCCGTAGCGGGACGCGCGGCGCGGAGGCGATGAACCATCGTCCAGCGGCCAGGCCGAGCACCATGGTGCAAAATGTCGGGATGAAACTCAACGTAAGATAGCCGCCATCGTTGAAGAGGAACGGGCTGGTACGGGGGAAAAGGTTCAAGAACCAGAGATCGAAGGCTTGCCCGAGATTGCTGTTCTTGTTCCAATGAGCGGCGAAGCCGGTGAGCAGGTGCCGATGCCAATCCGGAGGAACGCCGACCGCCGCATAATTGAACCCCTGGGCGGGAACGGGATAGAGCGCCCATGCCAGCCAGTAGCAGAAAAGGGTCAGACCGAAGGCAAGCCATTGCCATCGCGGCTTGCACAAGCTGATCAAAAACACGAACGTGTAGCCGAGGCCGATCTGAGTCAGCGTGTCTTCAAAGGTGAAATAGGTAGCGGAACGGTGGAGAGAGCGCAGAAAAATTCCGAGGGCGATCAGAACAAAACTGCGCCAGACGGTATGGAGGACCATGCGTTGGAAGCTCTCGCCTCTACGCTGCCGGCTGCGCAGTGAATACGGCAGGGCAACGCCGACCAGAAAGGTGAAGGATGGCTGGATCATGTCGTGCAGACTCATTCCGGTCCATTCGACATGCGACTGGTTATAGGAAAGAACGCGCCAGAAGATGCTTCCCGGATAGGAGAGCGCGACCTTGGAAAACCTGAGAACCTCACCCAGCATAAGGAGCATGACGAAACCGCGGTATGCATCGACGGCTACATTGCGTTGCGGCAGCTTTTCAGTTCCATCCTGTTGACCCTCCACGATGCAATCCTCCACACTCCTCTGAAGTTTCCAACCCTATCGCTTCCGACAGCAAATTTGTTTCACTATAGCACCTGTTATTTCTGCGTTCTATATGCACTCTCTTCCAATACAAGATGAGCCTGAAGGCCGGTATTGATTCCAATACAAGATGAGCCTGAAGGGTCGGTCATGCTGGGTAGTGAACATCCGCATGCGCGACGCAGAGAAGTTGAGTT
>JAKAAZ010000156.1 GCA_021802085.1 Acidobacteriota bacterium | reverse complement strand
GGCATGGCTGTCGTATTCGAAGCGCAGGGCAGGAAGAACCTGCCCTCGGCATGATGTCTCGCAGATGAAGAGCAATGCCGTGATTGCGCTATTCAAAAATCAAAATGGCGGCGGCGATGGTGGTTGTCCACAAGCCGCGCTTATCGCCCACGGCGGACTGCGTGACGTTGGCGGTGCGCACGATCTGGTTTGAGATGCGATAGAACTCTTTTTTCTCGTCCCAGCTCTTGTCCGGATCGAAATCCATATTTAGCGTGGTAGCGAGCATTTCGGCAGCGAGTTCTTCCGCGTAGTCGCCGGCCTGGTCTTCGGTTTCGCCAAAGCTGTGGTGCTCGCTGAGATAGCCGTACATATTTTTGTCCGAGGGAATGGCCACGCCGATGCTGGAAGCGATGAGCCGATGCGGTTCGCGCGACGTATTTTCCGCGACCACGGCGAATACGACTTCACCGGGGTACAGGTACTTCAAGCCTTCTTTGCGAGGAACCAGTTTTGCCTGTGGGGGAAAGATTGACGAGACGCGCACGAGATTTTGCGCGGCAATTCCGGCGTCGCGCAGCGCCAGCTCGAATGATGTGAGACGTTCTTTATGCTTCCCGACGCCCTTGGTAAAAAACAGACGTTTCGGGACCATCGATTTGCCCAATTTATGTTCCTCCGGTTGCTGGAATGGCACGTTGGAGCGGTTCCACGGTTGCTGTACCCGCCGAAGATCGCGCGGTGCAGCTCGCCGCGGCAAGCTGCGCGAAGCTACAATCCCGCTGGATACATCTGCCTTGGAAACCGCTCTGCCACCCGCTTCAAAATATCACAGAATGAGGCGGAAGCCGGAATCGGGCGGTCAGACTTCATCGCGAATTCACAAAAAGGGGAATGTAGCGTTCGCCGGGCCCGGTGGCGCGCGGCATCAGGAAACCACGGAGGGAAGCTCGGGCGTGGCCGCCAGCAAGACCCGCGTGTATTCCGAGTGAGGATGTTCGCAGATTTGTTGCCAGCCGCCCTGCTCCACCATGCGGCCCTGGCGCAGGACGAGAATGTTGTCCGCCATGTAACGGACCAGCGGCATGGAGTGGGTGATGAAGATGTAAGTCAGGTGAAGCTCGCGTTGCAGGTCGCGGAGCAGACGCATGATCTGTGCGGAGACACTGACGTCGAGCGCGGAGGTGGGCTCGTCGAGAACGACCAGCTCGGGGTGCAGAATCAGCGCACGCGCAAGATTGATGCGCTGGCGCTGACCGCCGGAAAATTCATGGGGATAGCGGGGCAGTGCAGATGCGTCGAGGCCGACGGTTCGGAGCGCTTCCAGAATTCGAGCTTGCTGGGCCATTGCGGAGCTGTTGCGAGCGCGGACAATCTCAGGGCTCAGATTCGAGACCTGGGGCACCCGCTGCAATTCTTTGCGGTAGATTACAAGCGGCTCGCCGACGATTTCCTCGACGCGCATGCGCGGGTTGAGCGCGGCGTAGGGATCCTGAAAGACAATCTGCATGCGCTGGCGCACGTGCCGCAGCTCTCGGCTGGAGAGCGTCAAGAGATCCTGCCCATCGAGTCGAATCGCGCCAGAGTCGGGCTCGATGAGACGCAGCAGCAGGCGCGCGACTGTACTTTTGCCAGAACCGGACTCGCCGACGATGCCGAGGGTCTGGCCGCGTTCGATGCGAAAGCTGACATCATCGACAACGCGTTTCGGCGGACCGCCGCCACGCACGGGGTAGCTCTTTACGAGGTTGTCGGCTTCGACCAGGGGCATGAAGGTAGGGTAGCAGGCGCGGTCTCCATCGCAGCCAACGGCTGCGGCGCTGGGCCTTCCGGTCGCACACCTCGAGCTACCAGCGAATGCCGGTGGTGATGGAGACCAGGGCGAAGTTGGATTTTGGAAGCTGGTTCGCGGGAGTCATCATTCTGATATATCGGCCCTGCGCGAACAGGATGGCACGATGATTTGGATACAGGCGGCCTTCCATTCCGATGCCGAAGTTATACATTCCCTGATTGCTGGAATAGGAAGAGCCGGTGATGGTTCCGTTACAGTAATTGGTGAAGTTGGTATATCCGAGGCCGGAATAGATGGTGCAATTGATCGTCGATCCGATCGGCTTGTCGAAAGTTGTGGCGACGTGGGAATATCCGCCTCCGCCAACGACAAAGAAACCGTAGCGGGCTCCGCGAATGAAATAGAACGTGGGATCGGCGGAATAGGTCAAGATCGTGTAGTGGCCGCCCGGTTGCCGCGCGGTCTGCAGTACCCAGGAGGGAAGAGTGCTGTGGTAAAAGCTCAGTTCGCCGGGGATTTCAAACCGCCGCGTGAGTCGATATCCGCCGCCTCCGGTGCCCGTATAGGTGGAATTGATGACTTTCCCATTGGCCAAGCCGGGTCCAAAGGAGATGCCTCCCGCACCTTCGACGAACCACTTGCTCAAGGGAACGGTCGTCGGAGTGGAGGGCGCAGACGACGCTTGCGCGGTGGAGGAACTGGATTGCTGCGCGAGAATGGCGGTGGCGTCGAAAAGGCCCATTGCGAACAGAAGCAAGATCGCAAACTTGTGCTGACTAAAATTCATTCGATCTCCTGATTTTTTTTTTGCTTCTCTATTTGTATATCTTTTCGAGCAACAAACGAAACTACCGCTATGGGATGGCTGCCGGTGGAAGATCGATCGGAAATTTTTGGACCATTGCAGATATGAAGAAGAGACGGGCCGATTTTCATTTGGTGAGCGCCAGGAGGGGCCAATTTTTGGAGAGGCTGGTCTCGAGCAAACAACAAAAACCCCGCATTTCTGCGAGGCTTTTGTTCGTGTGCTCCAGTCTTGAATAGCCACCGATTCAATCTGTAATTGGATGTGTGAACCAGCCATTGACTTCATTCCACCATCCATCGATCTTGCTGACAGCGCCGGTATGGTTCTGCGCGATTGTCTGGGAAAGAGAGCTGATCCTCTTGCTCAAGCTTTTTGCTTCGTATGGGCGATGCGCGGAGTGTTCGCTGGCATACTGATCCAGAGTGATGGATGCTTCTTTCAGGGCCGCGGCCGCCTCTGTATAGCGTCCATTCATGATCGCGATCTCAGCCAAACCGAGATTTTCGCGGGCCGCAAGAAGAGGGAACTCAGCCTGAACTCTCATGACCACGAGTTCATCCCCGATACGACCCAGCGAGCTGCCCGCAGCCTGGGGATTGTTGTTGCTCAAGGCGGATTTTGCAGCGTCCAAACGGCTTCGTACCTTGTTCAGATCGAGGCCGACAAACGTGTACTGCGTTCCCGCTGCATCCACCGTGATGGGAGCCGACTTATTGGGTTGAGGCTTGCCATCTTTGCGGGCAGCCAGAACCGGTCCGAGCACGGATGTGTCGTCCCATTCCCAATATAACGGCACGATCACATGCCGGCTGTTCCCTGGGATTATTGACGTGAGCTGATCGCGATACGCCAGCGCTCGGTTAATATGCTCAACAGCGGTTTGCGTCTGGCTTGCCGCCAGAGATTGCCTTGCCTGCTCGACTTGATCAAGGAGGCGAAGCGCCAGATGCGAAGACCGCCGATTGCCTGGCTGGGACGCCGTCTCGGCGGCAGGGCTGCTAGCCCCGGGGTTTCCCTGCGCCGCATTTAGCGCGGACGTAGTCAAAACTACACACAGTGCAGGCACAATACATCTCAATTTCATTGCTTTTCCCTCATTTCATCATTGATTCGCGTCCGAAATGCCATTTAATCAATAGCATGCCGGAAAGTTTCTTCAAAGACAATGGCAACAGAAAGGCCCCGCATCCCTGCAGGGCCTTTGCTGTTTGTATTTGCGCCGAAGGCGAGGTTCGCTTCTTAGTACATGCCGTCCATGCCGCCGCCGTGACCGCCGCCAGCCGGAGCAGCTTCTTTCTTCTCCGGGATGTCGGCAACCATGGCTTCGGTCGTCAGCATCAAGCCGGCGATGGAAGCCGCGTTCAGCAGCGCGGTGCGGGTGACCTTGGTGGGATCGATGACACCGGCTTTCACCAGGTCCTCGAACTTGTTGGTGGCGGCGTTGTAGCCGTAGTGCGCTTCTTTGCTTTCGAGCACCTTGCCGATGACCACTGCACCCTCTTCGCCGGCGTTGCCGACAATCAGGCGGAGCGGCTCTTCAATGGCGCGACGAATGATCTGGGCACCGATCTTCTCGTCGCCCTCGAGGGTTGCGATCAACTCCTCGACAGCCTTGGCACTGCGAACCAGGGCGACACCGCCGCCCGGGACAATGCCTTCCTCAACGGCTGCGCGGGTTGCGTGCATGGCATCTTCGACGCGCGCTTTCTTTTCCTTCATCTCGGTTTCGGTGGCTGCACCGACCTTGATGACGGCAACGCCGCCGACCAGTTTCGCCAACCGCTCCTGCAACTTCTCGCGATCGTAGTCGCTGGTGGTCTTGTCGATCTGGTTGCGAATCTCCCGGACGCGACCCTGAATGTCTTCCGCCTTGCCGGCACCGTCGACGATGGTGGTGTTGTCCTTGTCGATGGTGATGCGCTTGGCGCGGCCCAGGTCCTCAAGCTTGACGTTCTCGAGCTTGATGCCGAGGTCTTCCGTGATTGCCTTGCCACCGGTCAGCTTGGCAATATCTTCCAGCATGGCTTTGCGGCGATCGCCGAAGCCGGGCGCCTTGACCGCAGCGACGCTCAACGTGCCACGCAGCTTGTTGACGACCAGTGTTGCCAGCGCTTCGCCATCGACATCTTCCGCGATGATGACGAGCGGCTTGGCATTGCGGGCCACCTGCTCCAGCAAGGGAAGCAGATCCTTCATGGTGCTGATTTTCTTTTCATGGATCAGGATGTAGGCATCTTCCAGCGCGACTTCCATGCGATCCGGATCGGTGACGAAATAGGGGCTGAGGTAGCCGCGGTCGAACTGCATACCATCGACGGTCTCGAGGTGCGTCTGCATGGTCTTCGATTCTTCGACGGTGATGACGCCATCCTTGCCTACCTTCTCCATTGCCTGGGCGATGATCTGGCCGATTTCGTGGTCGCCATTGGCGGAGATGGTGCCTACCTGGGCAATCATGTCGCCGGAGACGGGCTTGGAGAACTTGCCGAGAGCGCCGGTGTGCTCAAAGACACCTTCCTTGTCGCGCTTGCCGACAATCGTTTCGACGGCCTTGTCAATGCCGCGCTTCAGGGCCATTGGGTTGGCTCCAGCAGCTACCGTCTTGACGCCTTCGCGGTAGATGGCCTGGGCCAGAACGGTCGCGGTGGTGGTGCCGTCGCCGGCAACGTCGGAGGTCTTGGAGGCAACTTCGCGCACCATCTGCGCGCCCATGTTTTCAAGCGAATCGCGCAGCTCGATTTCCTTGGCCACGGTCACGCCGTCCTTGGTAATGGTCGGAGAGCCGAATTTCTTTTCAATGACGACGTTGCGGCCCTTGGGACCGAGCGTCACCTTGACAGCGTCCGCCAGCGTATTGACGCCGCGCAGAATCGCCTGCCGTGAATCCTCACCGTGCAAAATTTGTTTTGCCATAATTGTGTTTCTCCTCTTTCAGATTTCACTCGCCCGCCGTGGCGGGAAAATTTTGATGGATCCTATGCGGGTTTTCCTGAAGGAAATCGCGCAGTAATAAAGCGTGACCGGGAGGGTCGCGCTTACTTTTTGTGGAGAATGCCGAGGACTTCTTCTTCCCGCATGATCAGGAAATCTTCGCCGTCTATCTTGATTTCGGTGCCGGAATACTTGCCAAACAGAACATGGTCGCCAGCTTTCACGTCCAACGGGAACACTTTACCTTCATCGTTCGACTTGCCTTTGCCGACGGCGATAATTTCGCCTTCCTGCGGCTTTTCCTTGGCGGAGTCGGGAATAATGATGCCGCCGCGGATGGTTTCGCCCTCTTCGATGCGGCGAACAACGACACGATCATGCAGCGGCGTCAGAGACGTAGCTACCGTAGATTTTGTACTTGCCATAATACATTTCTCCTTATTTCGCGATTGCGTTTCAAACCCTGCGGGTTGGCCCTGCAGGATGCGGGAACAGCGTACTTCTTGAAGCTTGCGGGTAGATTAGCACTCCTTGCCCACGAGTGCTAGATTAGGCCACGGGGCATCGGATGTCAAGAAGTTCTCTCGAATATTAGCGTACATGACTAAGATTTCTTTCGCGTCACCGTGTGTGCTATGGGGGATTGCCTCTAAGACGCGGGCTGGGTCGGATTTCGGGACTCCCGAGAGAAGGCGGGGAGCCCAGATGGAGCCGTGGAGCGGTAGCTGCTGCGGCTTTCGCCCAGGGGAACTCGCGGCTTCCGGCCAAGCGTACATCCTTCGCCCACGGCTCAGGAAGAACAAGCCTTCTCTTGATTCCAGCTTGAGCTGCGAAGGGCTGGGCGAGGATGAAGCAGCCCCGGCCAAGCCAGGAGATGTCCGACATTGTGGGCTTGCGAGAGCGAGTGTGCAACGCGGTTTTCGTCCATGCGGAAGGGAGTTAGAATCAAGTTATGCGCAGATTGAAGGGTTCCTGCATCGCGGTTGTGGTTTTGCTCGTAGTGGAATTGCTTGCTCCTCTCTCCAGCCATGCGTCGCGCCATCGCAAGTACAAAGCGCCGCCACCCATGGCGACGCTGGTGGTGACGGTGCTGAGAGCGGAAGACAGCAAGCCTCTGCAAAACGCCGCTGTGGTGTTTCATCCGGAGCAGGGCGACAAGAATGAAGGCAACATGGAATTGAAGACGAACGAGGAAGGCAAGGCATCGCTGAGTATCGTTCCCTTGGGTTCCGACGTGCTGGTGCAGGTGATCGCGCAGGGGTATCGGACGTATGGACAGAAGTACAGTGTCACGACCAGCCAAAAAGCGATCACCATCAAAATGTTGCCGCCGGACCAGCAGTATTCCATTTACGAAAAACCGAAGCCGAATTCCGACGTGCATAACAATGCGCCGCAGGCGCAGATGGGGCACGCCGCGCCCGCGGACAGTCCGCTGTTGTCGCCCCCCCCGAAATCCAACTGACATCCAGGCGAGACTGGGGTGGGTAGATTTGCGATAGATATCGAGTAGGCGAGCCATGCAAGTGTTGAATGGGAAGGTCGTGCTGATCACGGGCGCGGCCCGGAAGATTGGCCGCATCCTGGCACACACCTTGGCGAACGCCGGAGCTGACGTTGCCATCACCTATCGCGAATCCGACGCGGCGGCGCAACAGACACTGCGCGAACTGGCGGCGACCGGCCAGCGGGCAATGGCGTTACGGTGCGATGTGCGCGATCCGGCATCGGTGCGCACGTCAGTAGCGGCGGTGCTGGGCGAGTTCGGAAGGCTGGATATTTTGATCAACAATGCGGGGGTCTTTGCCACGGCGCCGCTGGAGTCGATTTCCGTCGCCGAGTGGGATGAGATGTTCGAGACCAACACGCGGGGCGCATTTCTGATGGCGCAAGCCGCGTATCCGCACCTGAAGGCATCGAACGGCCGCATCATCAATATCGGTTCACTCGGCGGATCCCATCCGTGGGCGACGCACGCGCACTATTCCACATCCAAAGCGGCGCTGCACATGCTGACGCAGACCATGTCGAAGGCATTCGCGCCGGAGATCAGCGTGAATTGCGTTGCACCGGGCATGATCACCAACGGCGAAGCGCAGCCCGACTACGAGCATTTTGCCGCGAAAACTCCCATGAAGCGGAACGGCAAGCCGGAAGAAGTGGCGGCGGCGGTTTTGTTTTTCGCGACGGGGCCGCATTTCATTACGGGGCAGATTCTTGGCGTGGACGGCGGGCTGGGTTTGTAAGCCGGGTTAGAGCGGTTCCACGGTACCTGGTACTCGGCCAAAGATCACGCAATGCAGCTTTTCTTAAGGAAAAGCTGCGTCCACATCGCCGCTTCGGTCTACATCGATAGTGAAAACGACTAGGGTTTCGCCTGCGGGGCGTCGATGTGAATGGCCTTGAGTGGGACGGGATCCGCGGGCAGTACTGTTTTGCCGCTGGGAAATGTATTCGCGTCGAGGATGTAGGCGACGAGCAGTGCGGTTTCGGCCGGCGTGAGCGATCCCGGCTTGAGCGCCGGCATGGTCGTACGAATCCGGGTAAAGAGATCGGCGAGGGTCTGGCCCTGCCAATTATTGAGAAAGTCATCGCCAGTTAGCGAGGGATTCTGCCCCATGCCTTCCAGAGAAGCGCCATGGCACTCGATGCATAGTTGTGTGTACAAAGTTTTGCCCTGCTGCGCCTGCTCCGCGGTGTAGACACCGTCCCGTGTAGACGCGGTGGCTGAGGAAGTGGTTTGCGCCGGGGTAGAAGGAGTGGAAGCGGTCTGGGCAGGTAGCATCGATGCTGACATACCCGACAGAAAAACAATGATGCCTACGACACCGGTTATTTTCGCCCGCAATGCTTGTGTACCCGCCTTTTTCATCTGTCGTGGTATGAATTTCCAGTTGCTGCAGTGCGAGAAAAGTGCGATTGTCATCCTGAACTCTTCGCTTCGCTCGATGGTAGACTCCGCGAAGTATCCAGAGGGAGATGGCGGAGCGTACTTCGCGAATATTTTCTGGATTCTTCACTCCGCTGCGCTTCGTTCAGAATGACCCTCTTCCATCTATGGCCATACCCACTGTCAATCCGTCCTAGGAGCCTGTCGGGCATAGATTTCATACCCTTTAAAATCAACAACCTACAAAATCTACCATGTTTGGTATGTTGTTGATTCTATGTTGGTTACAAAATCTCAAACCC
>JAKAAZ010000155.1 GCA_021802085.1 Acidobacteriota bacterium | reverse complement strand
TTCAGTGAAACTCGCTGGGTGAGCTGTGTGAGGGAAAACTTCATGCACAGTTCTTATGGGGAGGGGCTGGAAACGGATCGCGCTTGACGCAGATACCGCGCCAGTCCCTTACCCGACAGGAGACTTTCCGCTTCCTCAAACAGAGTTATAACCTCGAAGATATCCGGGTACTGAAGTATTGGCGGTTGAAGAACTTGGTTGTGCTGGTCACGGCGGCAGCTTACTTCGTCGCGACGTTTTTGGGCCAGAAGATGAAGCTGCGCATCCTCTGCGAGAAGCTGCTCGTCATCTCGCAGCGATTCTTCGGCATTCCACCCTTCCGCTTCTATGCGCTGGCCGATGGAATCAAGCGAATTCTGTCGCAAACCAGCTTCGATCCGCCGCAACAAACTCCGCCAAGTTTACAGATGGAACTTCTGCTCGGCTGGCAGGCCGCAAAATTCTGAGGAAACTCCTGAAGACATTACCCCTTGCGCGCAATCGCAACGCGGGGGATGGATTGCAGGTCGGGGAGGAATTCGATGGCATCCCACTCTTGATGTTCGAGCAGGGCGCGGACGGCATCGCGCTGGCCGTGGCCGATTTCCATCATCAACCAGCCGGCGGGGACGAGCAGCAGATGCGCGGCGGGAATGAGGCGCTGGTAGAACTCCAAGCCGGTGGGGCCGGCGAAGAGCGCCAAGGCCGGTTCATACTCGCGGACTTCGACGGGCAGCGTGGGACGCTCTGAGAACGCGATGTAGGGCGGGTTCGAGACGATGGCATCAAAGGATTCGCCTTGGATGGCGGCCAGCAAGTCGGACTCGACGAAGCGAATGCGGTGGGCGACGTGGTTCCGCTGCGCGTTTCGCATTGCGACGCCCAAGGCCGCGGGGCTGATGTCGAGCGCAATGACTTCGGCGTGGGGAAGCGCGAGTGCGACGGCGATGGCTCCCGAGCCGGTGCCGACGTCGGCGATGCGCGGAGCGGGATGATGCTGGAGACGCGCAATGGCGGCTTCGACGAGGTGCTCGGTTTCGGGGCGAGGGATCAACACATCCGATGTAACGAAAAAAGGGAGGCCGAAGAATTCCTGCTCGCCGGTGAGGTGCTGGATGGGCGTGCCGTGGGCGCGCTGCTGGATGAGCGCGTTGAAGGCTTCTGTCTGCAAGCCGGTAAGCGGGCGCTCGCGATACGCGTGCATTTCGGCGGGCGGGATGCCGAGGACATGACGGAGCAGGAGCATCGAGTCCTCGCGGCTGTGCGGTCCGGACTCGTCGGATTCATCGAGGATTTCCGCGCCCCAGTCGATGGCGTCGCCAACCGTCATCGATTCGGCGAACATGCCTCTCATGCGAGTGCGGCGTCGCTCTTCAGCCGCTCCGCTTGATCGTGCGCGATGAGCGCGTCGACGATGGGCTGCAATTTGCCTTCCATGACTTCAGCAAGCTGATGAATGGTGAGGCCGATGCGATGGTCGGTGAGCCGATTCTGGGGGAAGTTGTAGGTGCGGATTTTTTCGCTGCGGTCGCCGGTGCCGACCATCTGCTTGCGTTCCCTGGCGAGGGCCTGCTGCTGTTTTTCCATTTCGACCTCATAGAGGCGCGAGCGCAGGACGCGCATTCCTTTTTCGCGGTTCTTGATCTGCGATTTCTCATCCTGACAACTGACGACGGTGCCGGTGGGAATATGGGTGATGCGGACGGCGGAATAGGTGGTGTTGACGGACTGGCCACCCGGACCGGAGGAACAGAATGTATCGATGCGCAGGTCCTTGGCTTCGATTTTGACGTCGACATCTTCAGCCTCCGGCAGCACGGCGACGGTGACGGCAGAAGTGTGGACGCGGCCCTGGGTTTCGGTTTGCGGAACGCGCTGGACGCGATGCACGCCGCCTTCGTATTTCATCTGGGAGAAGACGCGCTCGCCTTCAATGATGGCGATGACTTCTTTCATGCCGCGCACGCCCGACTCCGACATGGACAGGACCTCGACGCGCCAGCGATGCAGTTCGGCAAAGCGGGTGTACATGCGGAACAGCTCCGCCGCGAAGAGCGAGGCTTCGTCGCCGCCGGTACCGGCGCGGATTTCGAGAATCACATTTTTCTCGTCGTTGGGGTCTTTCGGCAGGAGGAGGACGCGAATGCGCTCCTCGACGGCGGGCCGCTCGGATTCCAGTTGCGCGAGTTCTTCCGCGGCCATGGCGCGCATGTCGGGATCGGATTCGCCGGCCATGGCCTTGGCATCGGCGATTCCCTGTTCGATGCGCTTGAGGTCGCGGATGCTTTCGACAACAGCTTGCAGGTCGCGATGCTGCTTTGTGATTTTCTGATATTGCTGCTGATCGGAAACCAGTGCGGGGTCGGCCATCTGGGCGGAAAGATCGTCGTAACGCGCTTCGATTTGTGTGAGACGTTCAAGCATATTGGGTATCCATGGCCGGAATTTAAGTATCGCCGAAGCCAAGCGGGTCCGGCGGAAAGTGAACAACGAATTTCGAGCGTTTCACTATACTGTGCTGCTGCGGAAGCGCCGCGATCGCCCTCTGGATTCTTCACTCCAATGCGTTTCGTTCAGAATGACTCTTCTCTCTCCCGCGTTCCCAGTCCCTACAGAAAATCGGCTGTCTAATGACGATGCGAATGGCCATGCGCGGCGGCGAGCAATGAATCATCGGTCGGGAGGCAGCCGTCTTCCACGGCGCAGCCGGCGTCATCGCGCATTTCGAATTGGATGGTGGAGTGATGGATGTTGAAATGCTCGAGCAATTCTCGATTGATGTCGGCGAGAATGCGGCGACTTTCGGAGGGCGGAATATCGAGAATCGTCACGTGGCAGGCCAGGGCGGTGAGGTGGGAGCCCAGGCTCCAGACATGAAGGTCGTGGACGCCGCAAACGCCGGGCACGAGTTGCATGACGCGGCGGATGTCGGTGAGGGAAAGATTTGCCGGAGTTCCTTCCAGCAGGATGTTCAGCGTCTCGCGCATGATGGAAAGAGACGACCAAAAAATCAGCGCGGCAATAATCAGGGACAGCATGGGATCGATCCACTGGATGCCGGTGAGCGCGATCGCCAGGCCGCCGAGAATGACGGCGGCGGTGGAAAGCGTATCGCCCAGCATGTGGATGAAGGCGCCGCGAATGTTGACGTCGTTGCTGACGCGGGACAGCATCCATGCCAGGACACCGTTCATGACCACGCCGACGGCGGCGGTGATCATCATCAGACGCGGTTCGACGATTTGCGGATGGATCAGTCGTCCAACGGCGGCGACGGCCAGCCATACGGCGATGCCAATGAGCGCGATGGCATTGACGAAGGCAGCCAGAACACCGGCACGACGATAGCCGAAGGTTTTTTTGTCGGTGGCCGGGCGCGCATGAAAGTACACGGCGACAAAGGACAGCAGCAGTGCGAGAAAGTCGGAAGTATTGTGGCCGGCTTCCGAGATGAGCGCCAGGCTATGCGCGCGCAAACCGACGAACAGCGTGAGCAGAATGTAGGCAAAGGTGAGCACCAGCGAGATGCGAAGAATCCGCTTGGTTCGATCGTTGGCCGGCGCGTGGACGTGCATGCTTTATTTTACCGCCGGAGGCAGATGGGAAAGGGCGGTGGAATCATGCGCATCCGGGACGAGCGAGGGATGCGGGTACTGCAGGCCGCTCCAAGTCTCAGCGAGGATGATGCTGTTGGCGGGATTTTTTGGATCGTAGCGCACGGAAGCGGGGCGGCCGAGGCAGGCCGCATCCACGGGGAGAGTATCTTTCAGAAATGTCACGTCCTGGGCAGATTCATAGCTGACGCCGGCGATGTAGTAGCGATAATGGAGCGTACCCAAGTCGCTGGAATCGGGCTGTTCGGACCAGTCGAGAATGGAGCCGTCAATGATGCGTCCGTGCCGCACCAGTTGGCTGCGGCGCTCGCGCTCTTTTTCTTCCGCAGACTTACGATGGGTGAAAACCCACCAGAGAACAACGCCGCCGACGGCAGCAACGGAGGCTGCGGTGGTGGCCAGGACAGGAACGTGGTGCGTCAACCAGGATTGCATACGGTGCTCGTCGAATGTATTTGTACTGGCGCGAGCTACTTTTGAGGATAGTCGAATTGGGCGGTCGGCGGGTAGAGCTTCGAGCAAAAGTGGTAAACAATTGCCTTATAATCGTAGTTGACGATGGTTGACTCCTATTTGAACCTTGGCCTGCGTCCCGACGCAGCCAGCCCTTCGGTTTCCCGCCGCAGAAGTCCTTCCAGCCAGCGACCTGGACCAGAACGAACGAGAATTCGTTCGACGACGGTGCTGTGCGTTCGCCGCAACGATCGCGTGGTGATGGCAGCCGATGGCCAGGTGACGCTGGGCGAAAGCGTTATCAAGCATACGGCGCGGAAGATCCGCCGCCTGTATCAGGACAAAGTGCTGGCCGGGTTTGCCGGTTCCACGGCCGATGCGTTTTCTCTGTTTAGCCGGTTTGAGGCCAAACTGGAGCAATATGCGGGCAACCTGGGTCGATCTGCCGTCGAGTTGGCGAAGGATTGGCGTACTGACAAGATGCTGCGCAATCTGGAAGCTTTGCTGGTAGTCGCGGACCTGCAGCAGACGTATTTGATCAGTGGCGCGGGCGATGTGATCGAGCCGGATGAAGGCATCACGGCGATCGGCAGCGGCGGCTCCTATGCGCTGGCCGCGGCGCGCGCGTTGATTCAGAACACCGAACTCCCGGCGCGTGAGATTGCGGAGAAATCCTTGCGCATCGCGGGCCAGATCTGCATCTACACCAACGATCAAATTACCATCGAAGAACTGTAGGCCGTGCTGGCCAGGCCGCGAGGCGATGGCCGGGACCGAGGAGTGGATATGGCCATTTATCTTCCAGGAATTGAAGAAGACCAGGCGCTGTCGCTGGATGAAATGACGCCGCGCGAAATTGTGGCGGAACTGGACAAGTACGTCGTGGGTCAGCACGCCGCCAAGCGAGCGGTGGCCATCGCATTGCGCAATCGCATGCGGCGCCAGAAGCTGGGCCCGGAGCTGGCCGACGACATCATGCCCAAGAACATCATCATGATCGGGCCCACGGGTGTGGGCAAAACGGAGATAGCGCGCCGGTTGGCGAAGCTGACCAACTCCCCATTTTTGAAGGTGGAGGCGTCGAAGTTCACCGAGGTCGGCTATGTGGGGCGCGATGTGGAATCGATGATTCGCGATCTGGTGGAGATTGCGATCGACATGTTGCGCGAGGAAAAGCTGGAGGAAGTGGAAGACAAAGCGGAGCTGAACGCGGAGGAGCGCCTGCTCGACCTGCTGTTGCCCGCCGCGGCGCCGATACCTGTGCCCTCGCCCATGCCAGCACCATCGCCCATCTCGGCGGTGGAGGACAGCAGCAATAACACCATCGCGTTCCCCAGCCCACTGCAACAGGCAGCCAGCGATTCGCACCAGCGCACGCGCGAAAAGCTGCGGGCGCAGTTCCGCGAGGGCAAGCTGGATGAGCGCATGGTCGAGATCGACGTTCGCGAGCGCAACAATCCTTCCTTTGAGATCATCTCCAACCAGGGCATGGAAGAGATGGACATCAACCTGAAGGACATGCTGCCCAACATTTTTGGCCAGCGCACCAAGAAGCGCAAGATGAAGGTGGGCGAGGCGTTCGAATACCTGGTGCAGGAAGAGGAACAGCGGCTGATCGACATGGACCAGGTGACGCGGGTCGCGGTCGAGCGAGTGGAAAATTCCGGCATTATTTTTCTGGATGAGATCGACAAGATCGCCGGGCGCGAGGGCGGACATGGACCCGATGTTTCGCGCGAAGGCGTGCAGCGCGACATTCTTCCCATTGTGGAAGGGACCACGGTGAACACGCGCTACGGCATGGTGAGCACCGATCATATTTTGTTCATTGCCGCGGGAGCGTTTCACGTGTCGAAGCCGAGCGATTTGATCCCCGAGTTGCAAGGGCGCTTCCCCATCCGCGTGGAACTGCAATCGCTTACCGTCGAAGACTTTATCAAGATTCTTACAGAGCCCAAGTCCTCACTGGTGAAGCAGGCCACGGCGTTGCTGGAGACGGAGGGATTGAAGCTGGAATTTTCGCCCGAGTCGCTGGCGGAGATCGCGAATTTCGCATTCCGCGTGAATGAGGCCACGGAAAATATTGGCGCCCGGCGCCTGCATACGATCATGGAGAGGGTGCTGGACGAGATCAGCTTCGATGCGCCGGACCTGGCTCGGCACAATCGTTCGACTGGGAAGACGAAAGGCGAGACACTCCATGCGGATGCGACCTTGATGCTGGCTGCCAGCGCGGAACGGACCCACGACTACAAGCCGTCGGCCACCATTCCGCTGGTGGAACGCGACGGAGCGAATGGAAGCGAGAAAGTGATCGCCGTCGACGCCGCCTACGTGCAACACATGGTCGCCTCGATTGTGAAGGACCAGGACCTGTCGCGGTACATCCTGTAGAACATCTGTACAGATACTGGTTTCAAAATGAGAGGAGTCATTCTGAGCCCTTCGGCTTCGCTCAGGGTAAACTCCGCGAAGAATCCAGAAGGTGATGGTAGAGTTTACGACGCGGATATCGTCTGAATTCTCCACCACAAATGAATATATAAACTGTAAATCCGCTATCGCTATAGAATGACGCCCTTCCGCTCTGAAAATTCTCGGACGCCAATACTGTCTTTCGTTCATAGCCGGAGGTAGGCGAAGTCTCCTTTTTTCTCCAGGAGCGGGATCGCCGAAACCATGCTGGGAACCACTATGACGCCGGGGAGCAAGTGGGCCAGCAAATCCCGCGCAACGGTTTCCGGACTGGCCTGCAATTTCAGCCGCTTCACCGCATAGCGGGCTAAGGCTTCGGTGGCCATATGACAGCACAACAGTTGAACGCCGCGACGCTGGAGAGCCTGGAGCGATGAGTCCGACTCGATGGAGCGCGGATCGTTGGGGTCATCTGAGGCGTACTTGCCATCCGGCGACAGGGTTGACGCGTAAAAAACATTGCGTTGCGCCGGCTTGCCTGTCATCGGATCATTGATCCCGTAGCCGACTCCGAGTTGATATTTCTTCCACGCATCATCGTCAAAATTGAGAAGAGTGGCGTGCGAGCGCAGTGCGGCGACCACAAGAATCTTGTCCTTGGGAATGCCGAAGCCGCGTTCCAGCCCCGTCAGCGCGTTGTGGATGTGAGCTGTCAGCATCTCTCCGTCGGGCGCTGTCATATCGAAAAGCTGCTTGACGGTCCGCTTGGCACGCAGCAGCGCGGTGAAGGGCACCGCGTTCCATTCGCTCTGGCTGTAGAACCAGTCGGATTCAGGCTCGGACACATTCGGGGCTTCCGCTTGCGCACGGCGCGGAAGCAACCCCAGCGCGGCGGAGCCGAGCACGGCGGCAGACAGGAAATTTCTACGGGTAACGCTTGGAATAGGCATGAAACTAGATGTATCAGATGGGGGGCGGTGTCTAACAGAGCCGCCGTTCATAATCATTAGAAATGGCGGCCGAGAAAGCCATTGAGACCGTGGCCGGGCTTCGATCCCCAGGTTTGGTAGAGGGCGAGGTAGGCGTAATTCTCCGTTTGTCCAACGACCGAATGCCCATAGCAAAATAGCAATTGCAGTCCAGGATTCTTGAAGTAGTAAAACCCGCCGAGGTCGACCATGGTGGCGGATTGTGTCTGCGGAGTGGCGAAGCCTTCGGCGGCGCGAGAAAAAACTTCTCCTCCCAGCATCCACCGCTTGCCGATGTCGCGCTGCAGCAGCCAGCCCGCATAGGGAAAGCTGTTGTATTGCGTCTGATGGACAATCTGATATCCCGAGTCGCCGTAAGTGGTCCAATGTCCCCAGCTTTTTTGCGCCCAGATCGGCAGCTTGTACCAGAGAACGGAGGAAAGGTCAGCAGGATGCCCAGCGCTAAAAGAGCAAATGCTGTTGCATTCACCTTCGCTATGGCAACGGCCCTGGTCCGCCAGCGCGTGGCCAGGACGAACCAGATGATCAGCCACAGCAAAATAGCCGTCGTGGTGACGCCGGAGAGCGGCCCCGTCTGCAGATAGAATGTGAAGAATTTTGCTACAAGCCTGGATGCATCCGCGACCACAGCGAAGACGCTGAGAGCGAAACACCCAACCCCTGCGGATAGAATTGCGGCGGCGGAGCCGTTGGGAAGGGAGGGTTTCGCCGACGGGGAGGCGATGGGTTCGTGTTGCTGTGGCGACGGATTCAATGGCTTCCTCCCATCCAATGGATTGTGGAACCGCCGTTCACAGGCGCGTGCTTGTTGATCATGGCGCCAAAATATCCTGCCACTCCAGCTGCGGCAAATGCCGTGATGACAAAAACCAGAACGGCCTTGCGAACCTGCGGATGTTCTCGGATCGATGATCTGTACTTGATCGACACATAGGCGGCCATGGTGATGGCGATGGGAGCGAACCAGACGACGTGCTCTTTCCATTCCATGCCCAGGTTGTGCCAACCGGCGGTCGTAGTTCTGGATTTCACCAGAGCCTGCGGAAATTGCGCAAGGTTGACGACGCGTGGCCGCGGAATGGCGCGATACCACGCGTAGACGGGCGAAGCTCGAAAGCCGTCCCGTCGGGCGTCACAGGCAGCGGAAAAACTCCGAATGTATGGCGAAAGGGCGAAATTTGCGGGATGGAAAACAATCAGTCAAGCCTCACGGGTCGTTCCTGGGGCATCCTGGCGCGATCCATTTTTCACCCATTCCGAGAAATTGAGTTTTTCCGCAGCCTG
>JAKAAZ010000154.1 GCA_021802085.1 Acidobacteriota bacterium | reverse complement strand
GGGAGCTGGCGTGAACTACATGATGCCATTGCCTATGGAAGGCATAAGGGAGTAAAGCTGATCCTCTTTGGAAAATTGAATTGGGCGGATATGACCACAAGCGGGTTTAGGCAGGAGTTGTACCAATATTCCTGCACCGATCCTTTCGGGATACCCTATCGGCAAAATGGATACAGTTATATAACTCCGACTCAATTAGCAGGCGTCAGCAATCATTTGAGAGAGGTAATGGATTTCAACTGTGCAACTTATAGAGATATTGCCACGAGACAGTTTGAGAATATCCTGAAGCTCGGCGCGCCCGGTTGGCTCTACGACGAGGTGTGCCATCACGGCCCCGTCGAGTATACATTCAGTCCTGACCACGGATATACTCCACCGGGTTATATTTACGCCGGGGATCTTCCCATGGCTCACCAGCTGAGGGCTGCTGCAAACAAGCATGATCCTGATTTCATCTTCGCCGGCGAGGGACCGCAAGACTGGCTGATGCAGTACTATGCAGTATCGTACTTCCGGATTAACGGGAGCTCCAGACCGGTGGTTCGTTACATCGATCCGCATGCTCCCCTGATGGTCGCTGTCACGGGGTTTGACGATCGAGAAATGTTAAATCAAATCTTATTAAATCGTTACATTATCAGTTATGAGCCATATAACTTCAAGGGTTCCTTGAACGATTTTCCATTGACACTTGCCTACGGCAAGAAAATAGACGCTCTGCGCAACCGGTATAAGGCCTGGTTATGGGATGCGGAATTTCGTGATACTGTTGGTGCGGATGTGAGTGCAGACGGACCTTTTCAATACACGGTTTTCGGGAGAGAAAAGGACAAGCGCGCTGTCGTTGTCGTAAATACGCTGGTGGATAAGGAAATCACTGCTACGGTGAAGCTTCCATATCCGAAGAGGACGGCTGTCGTTACACCGGAAGATCCGGAGCCAATGCCATGTCGGAACCGGATAAGGATACCCGCACGATCCGCAGCGGTGTTGATGGAGGTGTGAGCGACTCAGGCGAAGAGCTTGTGTTCACTTCCACAATCCGGTCTCAATGGGATCAAGAATGGGACGGCCAGGGATGCACGGCCATTCATGACGCAATCATTGTCGGAGCATGAGCGGAATGGGGGCCGGTTTTTTGAAGGGATCTCAGACGTCTTTCGATGTTGAAGAGGGGTTTCTGAAATGCAATGAACCAGACGAAGGTCAGGCAAGCCGTCTGCATGTCAGGATCAGATCTTCATTGAGTCAGTCAGAATCCTGACAACCCGCGAAATGTCAGACGAGGAGTAGGAGTGAGAACAGAAGTCGCAATAGCCATAGGGCTGATTGCATATGCAGTCCTGATGCTGCTTTTTTCGGCGTTTTTGGCGAGAAGGGTTTCAAAGACAACCGACTATCTAATGGGCGGCCGGAATTTCCCGTTCTGGATTTTGATTGGAAGTGTCACGGCGGCCAACATCGGAACCGGAGTCATCGTTGGCGCATCCGGTCTGGCTTACAAACACGGCTGGGCAGGAGCGGCTTATCCCATAGGGTTGGGATTGGGCACGGCTGTGGTGGGTATCGCATTCGCCGCGATGCGCCGTCACCGGTTCATGACACTCAGCGAGGAAGTGGCGTCGTATTACGGTAACAGCCGCGTCGTTGTTGAGTTCTCGAATCTCACATTGTTCTTTGCGCAGTTGTG
The DNA here is from genome assembly GCA_021802085.1 of Acidobacteriota bacterium. Classification (GTDB taxonomy): domain Bacteria; phylum Acidobacteriota; class Terriglobia; order Terriglobales; family Acidobacteriaceae; genus JAKAAZ01. The sequence continues at coordinate 7,105 of JAKAAZ010000154.1, read as the reverse complement.
CTGGCTGACGGTGCAGATTATGGGTGGAGCAGCATTGCTGGCGGCGGTGACGCATTTGCCCCCACACCTTTGCATTGTGGCGGCAGCGGTGATTACGGCCGGCATCGCGATACCCGGCGGGCTGAAGAGCGTGGTGTATACCGATTTTCTGCAGACGGCCATCCTGTTGTCCGGTTTCGCCGTTCTTACCTACTCAGCTCTGCACCACAGCGGAGGATGGGTGGGGCTCCGGCAATCGGTGCCACATGCCTACTTCTCTCTTCTTGGCGTAGCTTCCTATGGCAAGTGGAAAGTCGCGGGGCTCATCGTGGCGTTGATGGCTTCTGCGATCGCCGATCCCGGCCGGAGGCTGAGTATGTACAGTGCCCGGAGCGAGCGTGGGGCTAAACTGGCGATGATTCTCGCCGGCGTGATTGTCATAGTATTCTCGGCGGTCGTGGGCATCACCGGCATGTACGCTTTTCACCTCAACCAGCATCTGGCCAATCCCGATGAGTCGCTGATCTGGCTCGTCATGAATGCTCTGCCTTCATGGCTCGCAGCGTTTGTTGTGGTTTCTGTGGTTTCAGGAATCATTTCTTGCGCTAACTGGAATGCCATTGCCGCCGGCACTTTCTTTGTACGGCACATCTACCCGCTGGCAACCGGGCGGTATGCGAAGCGGCCTCTTCTGGCAGTCAGGGTAGCTCTTATATGTTCGTTCGTGATCTCTACGCTGGTGGCGCTCCATGCCGGTACCATAGTTGGGTTCGTCGTCAAGTTTCTTCCGATTACTCTGAGCGGCCTGGCGGTCATTATCATGGTTGGCCGCTTCTGGAAACGGAGCACCTGGCAGGGCGCATTGGCAGCTCTGATAGCGACCCCGGTTGCATCGCTGGCGGTGATGTTTGCGTCTGGGAGGGCAAGCTTTCTGAACAACGCGGTTGTTCCGACACTGGTTGGAGCCGTAGTTCAGATCGTCGTGAGCCTACTCACTCCGCCAACGACTCCGAGCTTTGAGCAGGTCGCGGATATCCTGCACCGCGAACGAGAGGTCGTGGAAGAGGGAACGACAGCGAACCGATGACGAGGCCCAGGAAAAGGGACTGACGACGTCAAAACCAAGCCGTTGGAGGTTTTCCGGGGTCAGGGTGGAAGAACCAGGGTTGACGCTTAGAGTTCGGGCTTCAGCTTTGGGGGCGCGGGGAAGAGGCGCTATGGTAATCTTCCCTTACTTCACGAATCCATAGGTCGACTGGCCCGTCGTGAAACACCCCTTTGGCGAAGCGAACTCCGTGCGAAATGAGTCACAACCGAAGGAAGTTCCGAAGGTGGCAGTGCTGAACCCACAGCAAAACGGTGGAGCTCCCACCGGCAGTGCTGTTTCTGCCTCGCCCGCTCTCTCGCAGGGAGAATCCATCCGTAACAATGCTCAGCTATCTGAAACAGCGCCGGAACTCAGCATTGTTATGCCGTGCCTGAACGAAGCAGAAACCCTCGCCACCTGCATTCGTAAGGCGCAGGGCTATCTCCAGCGATCCGGAGTGGCCGGTGAGATTGTTGTGGGCGACAACGGCTCAACCGACGGCTCACAGGAAATTGCGCGTGGCCTGGGTGCGCGTGTGATTGACGTGCCGAATCGGGGATATGGTGCTGCCCTGTTTGGAGCATTCGCTGCCGCGCGGGGCCGGTATTGCATCATGGGGGACTCGGACGACAGCTACGACTTCGAGAACCTCGACCCGTTCGTGCAGAAGCTGCGCGAGGGGTACGACCTGGTCATGGGTAACCGCTTTAAGGGCGGGATCAAGAAGGGAGCCATGCCCTGGAAGAACCGGTATATCGGGACTCCGGTTCTTTCGGCAGTGGGGCGGGGTTTTTATAGCGCGAAGGTGGGCGATTTCAACTGCGGGATGCGGGGCCTATCGAAGAGCGCGTTTGAGCGGATGGACCTGCGCACCACGGGGATGGAGTTCGCCAGCGAGATGGTGGTCAAGGCAAGCCTGCTGGAGATGCGGGTTGCGGAGGTGCCGACCACGCTTTCTCCCGACGGGCGCACCCGGCCGCCCCATCTCCGGGTGTGGCGCGACGGCTGGCGGCATCTTCGCTTTCTCCTGATGTACAGCCCGCGCTGGCTTTTCCTTTATCCGGGAATGCTGCTGATCGCGACAGGGCTTTTGGGAGCCGCGTTGCTATTGCCCGGGCCGTTTGTATTTCACGGAATTGGCTTTGATGTCCAGACGCTGCTCTATGCGTTTACGTTTATCCTGCTGGGGTTTCAGCTCGTTGCGTTCGCGGTTTTTTCCAAGCTATTTGCTATTACTGAGGGATTGCTGCCCGCGGATCCCCGGATGGAGCGGGTCTTCCGCTGGGTGCGGCTGGAAGTCGGACTCATCGTCGGCGGACTGCTTGTATTTGCGGGTTTGGGGGGCTCGGTTTTCGCCGTTTCCCACTGGGCAAAGCTGCATTTCGGCGCGCTCGATCCAGAGCACATGCTGCGCATCATCATGCCCGCGGTCTTCGCTGTGGCACTCGGTGTTCAAGTTATCTGCAGCAGCTTCTTCCTCAGCATTCTTGGCTTAAGGCGGCGCTAGTGTCCCTTCGGCGCGGATTTCTGTTAGCCGTTTCATTTGCGCTTAGCGGCATCCTCATTGTCGCGCTCATCAAGATTGGCAGGATCAACCTGTATGCGACATTCGAGCATCTGCGGGATGTAAGCGCGGTTGCATTCGCCGGGCTAGTTGCGCTGACTGCGCTGCATATCTATCTTTCCAGCCTGAAGTGGCGCAAGATCGATGCTTTCCTGCGCCGATCTTCAGACTCCGCGCCTTCGGCTGCGGCGTCCTTCGCCATTACCAGCGTGGGCGTGGTGTGCGGACAGGTTCTTCCGGTCCAGATCTCGATGTCAGCGGCTCGCACGGTCGGCACTTATTTCTACGGCAGCCCTTTGAAGCGCGGAACGGCAGGCACGTTGTACGAGCAGAGCTTTGACGTATTCATTGTGGGCTTTCTTGCGATAGCGTCCGGAGTTACCTGGTTTTCCAAGGGTGGGGCGGCCGTGTACATGATTGCCGCGACGATCATGACTATTTTCGCCGTCCTGGCGGTCGGGCCGTCAATTCGATTCGCCCGCTCCGTGCTGTCAGCAACCGCAAACAGCAAGTGGGCCCGAAACCGGGTCATTCGTCGATTTGCCGATCTGGAGCAATCAGGATTTCTGAATGCGGGTTTGGCCCGTCAGTTGATGATGCTTTCCGCAGCGCGGTTCGTAGTTCAGATTTTGATGGTTGGACAGGTTGCCGAGGCGGTGGGAGCGCATGTTTCCATCTGGCAACTGGCTGCGGCGACGCCGCTCGCGGCCCTTGCGTATGCTCTGGCCATCACCCCGGGTGGGCTTGGGGTCACCGAACTCGGCTATGCTTTCGCACTGCATCTGTTCGGCACGCCTGTGGCCGTGGCGGCGCAATGGGCGCTGGAAAATCGAATCCTGGTGCTTGCATCCTGCTTTGTTGTGGCTGGTATCGGCGTAGCGGCGCTAGGCCTTGAGCGAGCTTTGGTGTTCAAATTCGCGCGTGATGGAGGGAAGCGTTCTTAATGCCCGAGACAGAGTGCACAACAAACGGTTTCGGAACTCGCTGCACAATTTGCGGGGAAGACCATTGGACTTTCCTCCGCGAGGGGCGCGACCTTTGCAGGCCGGGGTACGAGGTCCGTTTCCGGTTATCGCGGTGCATGGCCTGCGGCCATGTCATGCAAACTCCCCAGCCGAGTGATGCCGAGCTTCGTGCGGCGTACTCCACTGACTATGCCCCGTATCGGGTGACGTGGAAGGAACCGGGATGGCCGTTGTGGAAGATCCTGCGCCACATCACGACTTGGCGTCGCGTGCGGCGCTTGAAGCGCTATAGCAGAGGAAGCAAATTACTGGACGTTGGCGCAGGGGCGGGAGATTTCATAGACGCAGCCCACCGCGCGGGTTGGGATGTGCGAGCGGTCGAGTACAACGAAGAGTTGGTTAGTGCCATACGCGCCGAGCTCGGGTTTGAGGTGCATGTTGGCGAACTGAGGCCGGGGCTCTGGGAGGAGAATAGTTTCGACGCGATCATACTCTGGAGCGTGATCGAACACGTGCCGGATCCATTGGACACGTTGCGATTAGCTTGTTCTTATTTGAGACCAGGTGGCCAGCTCTTTTTTCAACTGCCGACGCTTTATGGAATTGAACGTGGGCAGTGGTTTGGGGAGCACTGGACTCTGCTCGATCTTCCGCGGCATTTGAACTTCTTCAGCAAGGAATCGCTGTCGAGACTATGTGCTCTTGCGGGAATGGATCTCATGATTTTCAAGACTCCAACGCTGGACGCCGCATGGTGCTACTACGCGAGTAGCGTTAGTTATATTGCCCAAGCGGAAACCTCAGCGAAGAGAGTGCTTCGCCTCGTCTCCGTTGGCATGCGAGCTTTTATTCTTCTGCCCGATCTCATTTTTCGGGCCTGGCGCGCACGCGGTACTGAGGCGTTCGCATTGGCATTCAAGAAAGAAGCAAATGAGCCCAACCATCTCAGTCATCATTCCGACGTATAACGGCGAGGAGTACCTCGGGGCTGCGCTCCAAGGCGTGCGCGACCAATATTGCGAGGAGATCGAAATCGTGATCGTGGATGATGGTTCCACGGACCGGACGATCGAGATTATTGAAGAATTTGCGAAGACGCTTCCCCTCCGGCTCATGAGGCCCGGCAGGATTGGAAACTGGATAGCCACGACGAACCTTGGATTGCGCGAGGCCCGGGGAGAATGGGCCTGCTTTCTGCATCAGGACGATCTCTGGCTTCCGGGCCGGATGGCGAAGGTGATGAACGAGGTGGCGCAGGCGGAGGGGGCGATGGTCTTGCACAACTCGATCTTTGTGGGGCCAAAAGGACAGCCCCTGGGGCCGTGGAAGTGCCCGCTGGAAGAAGGCACTGTGCTCGCGGGGCGCTTCCTCGGGCACCTTCTGGTTCAGGATTTCATCGCGATCCCGTCGCCTGTATTTCGACGCAGGGCGGCATTGGATTCCGGCGGGCTGGACGAGTCGCTCTGGCTGGCCGCCGATTGGGAGTTATGGCTTCGGCTTGGCGCCATGGGACCGGTGCGGTTTCTCGCAGAGCCGCTGACCGCTTTTCGCGTTCACCCAGAATCGCAGACCATTGCACGGAAACTGCAACCGGGAGAATGGGAGCATCAGCTTGAGACTGTCTTCCACCGGCATTTTGAAGCATGGCAGGCGACGGAGGGAGAAAAGAGGAAAGTGAGGCAGGCCGCACTGGCCTCAAACGCGGTGAATGCAACGCTTGCCGCTGCCGCACGCGGGGAATCTGTGCGAGTAGCCGGAGTTCTTCTCCAATTGCTTGCGCTGGGGCCGTCGGGCTGGCGGCGGTATCTGCGGGACTCGCGGATTGTTGAGCGAGTGAGCGCGCGGCTGAAGGTGAGGCAAAGCCTCAGAGATGCGCAGATATATAACGGATGATGGAATGGCGGGCATCGCCACAACGAGGAGAGTGAATTGGAGACTCTTAAGGACAAGATCCCGGGTGGTTCCGTGGCGCCGCCCGAGGCGCCGGGGGAGATGGGCCAGCGTTGGCGCGGGCTCGGCGTTTCTGCCGGATATAGCCTCGCACTCATCGCGGCAGTCGCTTGTTGGTTCATCGCCATAGACTCACCATTGCGGTTGGACGAAACCGCCAATTACTGGATTATTGAAAAGGGTCTCTCGCAGATTTGGACGCGGCTGGGACCGCTGGGCTCGCCGATCTATAACTACTACCTCTGGTTTACGACCCGGCTCACCGGCACCACCGAAATCGGCATGCGGCTACCGTCGGTGCTGGCGATGCTGTGCGCGACGTACGTCTTCTACCTGTGCGCGCGCCGGCTCTTTGAGCGCGAGGCTGCCATCGTTGCCGTCATCCTTTTCTGTGCGAATCCAATCGTAGTGTTTGCTGCCATTGATGTCAGGCCGTATGCGCTTGTCGCGCTGACGACAACCACGACCATCCTTGTTCTCCTGCAGTTGCGAAAAAGCGATTCGGCCTGGCTGGCGGGATTGTTTGGGGCGCTGTCAGGCCTGATTATTTATTGCCACTTCCTTGCCGCGGCGGTCCTTCCGGCTTTCCTGCTTACCTTCATCATTTGGAAGCGCCATTCCGGATTCGCCTTCTGGAAACAGCTCATCGCCGGATTGAGCGTTTTCGTGCTGATCAGTTTGCCACTGGTTCCCAAACTGGTGGGCATGTTCCGCACAGCCGGGACTCATGTATATCAATCGGCTCCCAGTCCGATCCTGCTTCTGGAGATGTTTGCGCCAGGGGTCCAACCAGTTGCATTCATCATCGCGATCCTCGTGGCGGCGTTCACGATTCGAAGATCCGTGAAGCCTCACTTTCAGAGATGGCAAATGGAACTTTGTCTGCCCCTCATGCTGGCTCCCCTCCTGCTCCTTTATGGGGTCAGCGTGGGTACCAGCATTCACATCTTTGCCACTCGCCACATTCTGATCGCAATACCGGGCATTGCGCTTTTCTGGGCCTGCTGTATCGATCAATTCAAATCGCGAGCCGTGGAGTTGGCATTCTGCCTCACACTTGTGGCGGCGACCTTGAGCGTGTACATTCTTTCGCCCTCGGCGAGACAACACGGCACACCTTGGAAGTATGCGATCGCCGTAGCGGAAAAGAATGCTTCTCGAGACAACGCTCCGGTGCTGGTCTGCAGCAGCTACGTGGAGTCGAATTATGTAGATATGCCGCTGCATTCAGCAAAGGAGAGCCGGTACTTCTCGCCGCTTGCCTACTACCGGCTGACGGTGCCGGTGGTTCCGCTGCCATATGCGCTCACCGCCCAAGCAAAGCAGATTGGCACCGCGTTTCTCGAAAAGGCCACTCGAAAGCGCGAACGATTCCTCGCGATGGGCTTCGAGTTTTCCTACAAGACGCTCGACTGGCTCAGGCAAAAGGCGTCGGCACAGTACACGGTTCACCGGCTGGGCGTGTATGACGGGGTGAAGGTGCTGGAGTTCGAGCCGAAAGCGGCGGCCGTTGAGAAGCGATGATTGCTGGGAATCCGGCCCATAATTTATTCGGGAGAG
>JAKAAZ010000153.1 GCA_021802085.1 Acidobacteriota bacterium | reverse complement strand
GATTTTTTATTTAGAGCGATGCCCCTACGACTAGAAACCACCGCAAGTCGACGATCCAGGCTGGCAAGTCGGAATCGGCATCGCACTATTGCTGGCGATCATGGTGGTGGTCGTGCCAGTGGAGGCGGTCTTGGAGGCCAGCATGTGGTCGGCCGCGAAACCGGCGATCAGCATTCCGAGGACGAGTGCGCGAATGGCGATTTTCATGGTATTGTATCCTTTTAGTTACCTAGATTTTTTATTTACTACTTGGTCTGATTGACAAGTTCGAGTATACTGATTAGATTGGATAAGTCTATATTTATCAATAATATACCACTATATTTACTAAGGTTGTGACCGAAGTAACCTTCGCGGGTTCATTTTGCTGCAATTTACTGCACATTTTGTGCAGTTTCCCTCCCGAACAGCAGCATCTCCACCTCGCCCTCGGTAGCGCCGCATTCAAGTTTCAGCAATCATGGATGACCGCGACCGTTACGACCGCCGCCGCTAGCATGCGGAAGAGATTTGCCGCCGATTCCCACAGCACAAGCACGCGAGTCCTCGGAAACAAGCTCCCTGCATCCCCACGCACATGGTAAAATAAGGTAGTGTCCTTGTTGGGATAAGTCCTTTCTGAATCAATCTTTTGCCCGATGTTCTGGCCGGATCTTGTAAGAACGGACATCTTCCTGCAATGGATGTCGTTTTCCCAATTGTTTTTCGGAGTCCCATGGCAGAGAAAGCGCTCGTAACTGAAGAGATCACTGAAATTCCCGCGGCCGGCCGCGAACTGGCAAATGCCGCGGCACAATCCGCTACGCGGCAGCGCGCCAGCGACAAATACACCAGTGACAATATCAAGGTGCTGGAAGGTTTGGAGGCCGTGCGCCTGCGTCCCGCCATGTACATTGGCTCGACTGGCGAGATGGGGTTGCATCATCTGGTGTATGAAGTTGTCGACAATTCCGTCGACGAAGCCATGGACGGCCACGCCACACGCATCGAAGTCACAATCCACATGGATAATTCGATTACCGTTGTCGATGATGGTCGCGGCATTCCCGTGGATGAAATGACACTGCCGAATGGGGAAAGAGTATCGGCGTGCCAGGTGGTGCTGACCAAACTGCACGCCGGCGGCAAGTTTGATGCGTCCACCTACAAGGTCTCCGGAGGTCTGCATGGCGTGGGTGTTTCCTGCGTGAATGGATTGAGCGAGCAATTTGAAGTGGAGATCTGGCGCGGCGGCCATACGTATGAGCAGGAGTACGCGCGCGGCATCCCGCTTGACAAGCTGCACCAGACTGGGACCAGCAAAAAGCGCGGAACCAAGATCCACTTCCTGCCGGACAAGACCATCTTCACGGTCACTGAATATAACTACGACACGCTGGCGCAGCGGCTGCGCGAATTGGCCTTCCTGAATAAGGGCCTGGAAATTTCGCTGACCGACGAACGCACCACCGACCCGAAGACCGGCGAAGCCAAGCATACCGACTTCAAATACAGCGGCGGCATCGCCGAGTTTATCAAGCATCTGAACCGCGGCAAGCAGACCCTCCACGACAAACCCATCTATATGGAGGCGGAGCGCGATAACGTGGTGATGGAAATCGCCATGCAGTATAACGACGGCTACTCTGAGACCGTCTTCACCTTCGCCAACAACATCAATACTGTCGATGGAGGAACGCATCTTTCCGGCTTTCGCACGGCGCTGACGCGCACCATCAATGCGGCCGGCCAGCAGATGGGCCTGTTCAAAGACCTGAAGGAAAATCTCTCCGGCGACGACGTCCGCGAGGGTCTGGTGGCCGTGATCAGCGTCAAGCTGCCCCAGCCGCAGTTTGAAGGCCAGACCAAGGGCAAGCTGAATTCCGACATCAGCGGAACGGTGCAGTCATTTCTGAACGAACGGCTGGGAATGTTTCTGGAACAAAATCCGCCGATCACCCGCCGCATCATCAATAAGGCGATTGAAGCCAGCCGCGCCCGCGAAGCGGCCCGCAAGGCCCGCGATCTCACCCGGCGCAAGGGCGCGCTCGATGGCGGCGGCCTGCCCGGCAAACTGGCGGACTGCAGCGAACGCCGTCCGGAACGTTGCGAGCTTTACCTGGTCGAGGGCGAATCGGCCGGCGGTACGGCCAAACAGGGCCGCGATCGCCGCTATCAGGCGATTCTGCCGCTGAAGGGAAAAATCCTCAACGTAGAAAAGGCGCGCTACGACAAGATGCTGGGCCACGAAGAAATTCGCGCTATGATCACCGCGCTCGGCTGCGGCATCGGCAAGGACGATTTCGACGCCAGCAAGCTGCGCTATGGCAAGCTGATCCTGATGACGGACGCCGACGTTGACGGCTCCCACATTCGCACCCTGCTGCTCACGTTCTTTTTCCGCCACATGACGGAGTTGATCAAGCGCGGTCACGTCTACATCGCGCAGCCTCCGCTCTATCGCATCAAGAAGGGAAAATTCGAGCAGTACATTAAGGATGACCGCGAGTTTGTCAACGTGATGGTGAAGCGCGCGTCCGATGGAATGGTGGTACGCTACGGCGCTGGCGCGGCCACCCTGGAAGGCGCCGCACTCACCCGCTTCATGGGCCATTTGAATGAGTATCTCGGCTTCTTCGACAAGGTCAACAAGCGGCTGCGCAATGAGGAAGTCACGGCTCTGCTGGCAAAGCTCGAGCTAGTCAAGCGTGCGGATTTCGAAGGCGCCGCCGACGCGCCGCCGCCCAAGCTGATGCAACTGCACGCGAAACTCGAAGCCCTGGCCAGGAAGTATCAGTTCAAGGCCGTGGGCCAGCCAGTCCACGACGAAGAGCATCAGACGTACTCCTTATCCTTTACCGATGCTCAAGGGGCGGAGCGTCGTATCGACTGGACACTGGCGACATCTCCGGAATATCGGCAGATGATGTCGAAATACATCCAGATCAAAGATCCGCTGGAAGGGCCGTTCCTCATCGAGTCCGCCGCCTCCAAGGCTGCTCCCGCCAGCGAGGATACCGAGGTCGAGGCTACGGAGTCCGCCGAAGGAGCTTCTGCCACCAAGCAGCCGGCACCCAAGCGAGCCGCGAAGCTGGCCCAGGACCCAGTCACCAAAGAATCCCCGCGCGAGCTGTTCGAGTACGTCATCGAGCAGGGGCGCAAGGATTATCAGGTCCAGCGCTACAAAGGCCTGGGCGAGATGAGCGATTCGCAACTGTGGGAAACCACCATGGATCCAGAGCGCCGCACGCTGTTGCAGGTGAAGCTCGAGGACCTGGCCGAATCCGAGCAGATTTTCTCCACGCTGATGGGAGAAGACGTCGAAGCCCGCCGCAAATTTATTGAAGATAACGCGCTGGACGTCAAAAACCTCGACATTTAGGTTAGGTGGCGGGTTCACGGCAGCAACCCCACGCTTTTTGCCGCGGCATGGGACGTGGGGGCACCCGGCCTGATACGTCACTTGGCGTTTGTTGATTCTCAGTCTTGTGCCAGCCACCATTTCGGATTGATAGCCTTCTGGGTCCGGCAATTGCGCAGGTTTTTGCGCTTTTCACCGGGTTTCTGGCAAGAGAATGCCCACCTGAGTCTTCACTCCGCCCCAAATACGTCATTTTGAACGCTGCTGCCGGATTGGCCAGCCGCTTGCTTTGTCCTGTGTGTCGTACGCTCAAGGGCGCGCCGGGTGGAGGCCAAGGTGGTCGCATTTCGAATACGCCGGGGTGGCGTGGTGATGGCGGGGGCAGTTTTGCTGGTCGGACTCGGCCCGATGGACGGGCATCTTGTGGCGGGGCTGCTGCTGGGGTTGCTAACATTGGTAAGTCTCCTGATGCACGAATGCGGCCATCTGCTGGCCGCACGGGCCTCGGGGGTGAAAGTCCGCGAGATCGGCTTGTGCCTTCGGGGATCGTATATACGACGTGAGTCGGCACGGGCGCCTCTCGATGACGCCGCGATCGCGTTGAGCGGGCCGCTGGTGAATGCGCTGATTGCAGCGGCCCTGTGGACAGCTCCGGGCGTCGGACACTGGCTGGCGATCTACAACCTGATCCTGGCGGCAAGCAACCTTGTGCCGCTGCCGGGTTCGGATGGCTGGAGAGCCTTCACTGCATGGAACCTGAACTCCGCAGATGCGCGCGTAGCCCTTGTCACAGCTAAAAACAAATGATCCACAAATCAAATGTCTTCTGCCGAATTGCGGTAGGCCCGTTTATCCATCTGTTTTTCCAGATGGCTCGTGAGCCGGCGCGCGGTGTAATCCGACCCGTAGGCAAATCGCATCATGGGACCAAAGTTGTTCGCCGCGGCAATCCCCACAAAATAGAGCCCTGGAATGGAAGATTGAAAATCCGCAGACAGCACCGGAGCATTCCCGACGGTGCGCAATTCATTCCGGATCGCCATATCCAGGAAATTCAGCCGCCGGATATCCGGCTTGTATCCCGTCGCGGCAACGATGTGCTCGGTGTCATGCTCGCGGATCACCCCACCGCTAGCAGATAGAGTCAGGCGCACTCCGCCATTCGCTGCCTGCGCACCCACAATGGCATACCCCAACAGCATGGGCACTTTTCCTTCGACACGCTGCCTCATCGGCCAACCCGGCGCCGGCCCCAGGTGGTTCTGCACAATGCGCAGCCGAAGATCTTCAGGAAAATACCGGAACATTCCAGGGGCATCGGTATAGAACCTGGATTTCCATCCTGGACCCAATCCAGAAGATGGATTTCGCACCCGCTGCCACAGCGAGCGCGGCCCTGGGCGAGGCGGATCGTGAAACCGGATCTTCGATGCCCTGGCCACCAGAGAAACTTTCACGCCGCTTTCATGCATCAGCGCGGCGATGTCGACTGCGGAAGCCCCCGCACCCAGAATGGTAACGTCTCTGCCTCGAAGCACGGAGCAGTCATGGTGCGCCGAACTGTGCGACAGCAACTCTGCCGGCAGATGGGCCAACGATTCCGGCACATAGGAAAAATGACTGATTCCGACGGCCAGCACCACCGTCCGCGCCGTCACCTCCGCGCCATCTTCCAGCCGAAGTCGATACTGGTCCCCGCCGCGCTCGATCCCGGCGACAAGCCGGGAATCCAATTGCGGCGCAAATCTCTCTTGAAACGCCAGAGCATATTCGATAAATGTCTCAATCGGCACGGGCAGCCGGGTATCTTCATACGGAAGCCCGCGCATCTGGCAGAAATGCTTCAGGGTAAAACTGCCGGCTGGATCGGAAAGATTCGATGCAAAGCCATCGGACTTCAGCAGCATTCCCTTGGGCATGTGCAGTCGCCATACTTCCATGGGACGACCGAAGATGCCGCAGGATATGCCCCGCGCCCGCAAATGGGCGGCAATCGACAGGCCGTAGGGCCCGGCTCCAACAATGGCGACCTGGATGGTAGGGTTCATCTTGGATCGTCCTGCATCTATCCGGCGGAAGCCACTCGCGTTTCCAGCGATGCCAGTCGGCGTCTCCCAACGTTTAAGATCTGGGTCCCGTACCTCGGTTCGTAGCGGCAGGTGCGAAACATTCCCCTCAAGTCTGGGCCTGACTTCGGTAAAATCTGATGAGCGATTCTTTTTGCAATCATAACATTCAGCACAATCGGTTCCTCAATAGGCGGGCCCTCAAGGTACCTGCATGGCAACAAAAGTTTTGCTGGCAACGACTTGCCGATGGTTCTCGACTGCTCGCCTGGCCATGGCCTTGGCCGCGGCGGGCTGCGATGTCGACATCGTCTGCCCTTCGAACCACCCGGTATTCTCGACCCGCGCGATTCAAAACCGCTACCGATATTACGGCACCGCTCCCCAGCGCTCCATTCGAACAGCAATCCTCAACTCGCAACCCAACATTGTCATTCCCTCGGATGACCTTGCCATGAGGCATTTGCATGGCATCTATGCCGTCTCTTCACAGACCGGCGATCCTGCTTCGAGGGCGATTTGCCAGGTCTTGCAGACTTCCCTCGGCGCTCCGGAAAGCTATCCCATTACCGAATCCAGAGAAAAATTCATGGCCCTGGTGCGCGAGGAGGGCATTCGTATCCCGGAGACCGCGACCGTCGCCTCCACCGACCAGGTCGAACACTGGCTATCTCAGTACGGATTTCCAGCCGTGCTCAAGGCGGATGGCACCTCGGGCGGCGAAGGGGTGAAAATTGTGTACTCCTTGCCTGAGGCCTTGCGCGCCTATAAGACGCTGCGTGCTCCGCTGGCTACCATAGTTGCGGCCAAGCGTACTCTCTTGGATCACGATTCGAATTGCATAGTGCCGTGGCTCATGCAACGGCAGCGCGAGGTAAGCATCCAAGCCTTTGTGCCGGGACCCGATGCCAACCTTGCGCTTGCATGCTGGCAGGGTAAAGTCCTGGCAAGTATCGATGTGGAAGTGCTACAGACCTCGAAACCGAAAGGCCCCGCGACAGTCGTACGCTTGCAGGAAAATCGCGAGATGCTGGAAGCGGTTCAAAAGATTGTGCGCAGATTGGGGTTTACCGGGCTTGCCGGCTTTGATTTCATGATCGATTCCCGCCAGGGGAACGCCTATTTGATTGAAATGAACGCTCGAGCCACCCAAACCTGTTCCCTGCCACTCGGGCCCGGACGCGATTTGATCTCTTCGCTATGCACGGCTCTGAGTGAACAGCACGTTTCCCTCTCACCCATTCAGCTATCCGGCGATACCATCGCCCTGTTTCCACATGCGTGGCTGGGGGACACATCAAGCGAGTTGTTTCAATCCTCCTACCTCGACATTCCTGCGGATGAGCCCGACTTGGTGCAGTTGGGCATGAGACAGCTTCGGATCTCGACTCAAGAGAAGTGGATGCGACTATTTTTTAGGTTAGGATTGCCTCGGCCATGACAATGAATCCTGACAATGCAGGCCATCGCGTGAAGTACGACGTGCTCCATTTGATTGGCAGCAATCTGGTCGGCGGCCCGGAAAAGCAGATCCTGCATCATGCGAAGGACATGCAGGATAGCGAGTACCGCCTCGCCATCGGATCGTTTCACGATTTGCGGGAAAGGCCGGAAGTCCTGGTCGCCGCCGAGCAGCGGAACATTCCCACAGTGTGCCTGCCCGGCGGAGTCCGCCTCGATCTGGTATCTCGCCTGTCGCGGATATTGTCGGACCGGAAGGGATCTCTTCTCTGCACCCATGGCTTTAAAGCAAATGTAGTGGGGTACTTGGCTGCGCGAGCGACAAATACCTCGCATGTCGCTTTTGTGCGCGGGTTCACTGCGGAGAACAAGCGCGTCATCTTCTACGAAATGCTCGAGCGCCAGGCGCTGAAACGCGCCCAGAGGGTTGTGTGTGTCTCAGAAAAACAGGCGGAGCAGATTGCTGCGTTGCGCGGCACTCGCCGTCCGCCGATTGTCGTCAAGAACGCGATGCTGCCGCCGTATTCGCGCCAGCATGACGGCGAACCGGCCTCCAGAAGCAGTATCGGGATTCCCGACAATGCGTTCGTCTTTGGATCAGTTGGCCGGTTGAGCCAGGAAAAAGGCCATCGCTTTATGATCTCCGCGTTCCACCAGTTATGCGCGCAAGCACCCGCCAATGCCCCGTTGTTTCTCATTGTCGTCGGCGATGGGCACGAGCAGAAGCCGCTGGAGCAACAGGCATCGCAACTCGGAATCCGCGAGCGGGTCTATTTCGCCGGCTTTCAGGGCAATTGCACGGAGTGGATGCATCTCTTCGATTGCATGATTCAACCGTCCCTCACTGAGGGCACCCCCAACACCGTACTGGAAGCGCTCTGTCTGAAAGTTCCTGTGATTGCAACGGCTGTCGGTGGAGTTCCCGATCTTATCGTCGATGGCAGGAATGGCCTGCTGGTACCATCGGCGGACGTGACTCAGATGGCAGCAGCCATGAAGACGATGTGGCTCGATCCGGAACTGCGACGAGAGCTGACATCTGGCGCGGAAGAGTTGACATGGGAGTACTCCCCTGCCTATCAGCGGGAAAGGTTGATTGAACTCTACGAAGAAGTGTTCCGCCGCGACCGCCAGCGGGTTACAACCTAGTGTAGTGTCCAACAAATCGATGGACATTTAAACGAAGACAACTGCATGCCGAGTCATGCCCCGCTCTACCCAGTCGCTTGCCGTTTCAAAATGTCAGCAGGAGCAGATCGAGCGCTGGTTGGCACCACAACGCCACAGCAGGTGGCGTTGCGGTGCCGTATCGTTCTGGCTGCCGAGTCCGGCGAGCCCGAGACGGCGATCGCTGCAGCATTGAAAATCAATCGCAAGACGGTTCGACTCTGGCGGGACCGTTTCACCCGGCAAGGGTTGCAGGGGCTGTGGGAGATAGCGCCGGGTCGCGGCCGCAAGCCAACCTACAGCCCGAACCGGGTCAAGGCGGTCATCGAGACTACCCTGCAATCGAAACCGAAAGGGAGCACGCATTGGAGTTGTCGAACCTTGGCGGCCAACCGGGGAATGAGTAAGTCGACGGTGAATACTATCTGGCGGAGCCACAACCTCAAGCCTCATCTCAGCAAGACCTTCAAGCTCTCGCGCGATCCCAGGTTTCTGGAAAAACTCACCGCTGTTGTCGGTCTCTACTTGAATCCGCCGGACAAGGCGATCGTCCTAATGTGTCGATGAAAAGAGCCAGATTCAGGCCTTGAACCGCACTCAGCCCGGCCTGCCCCTGAAGCAGGGCCGCTGCGGCACCCTGACCCACGACTACAAACGAAAGGGAATTATATACTTTACTCCCTGCTGGAACTTGCCAACTGTTTGTACGTGATCCGGGTTCCTATCGACTTCCCCAGCAGAGAATCGATCCGGTCGAGCGTATGAATCTTCACGTTCCCCTCGT
>JAKAAZ010000152.1 GCA_021802085.1 Acidobacteriota bacterium | reverse complement strand
TCACTGCCATCCTCCGTACGCCACCGCGCATGCGGTCGCCGGGGTGGTGCCGCAGGGCAACCTGATCCCCGAGCAGGAAGTATTCATCGGGCCGGTCGCGCTGGCGCCGTATGAAACTCCGGGAACCCGCGCCTTTGCGCAAACCGTCCTCCCCTACGTGAACGACCACAACACGATTCTGCTGGCCAATCACGGCATCGTCTGCTGGGCCGACACGGTGACCCACGCGGAATGGTATGTCGAGGTGGTCGACACCTATTGCAAAACCGTCATGATCGCCTCGCAGCTGACGCCCAGACTGAACGAGATTCCTCCGGATAAAATTGCCGATCTGCTCGCCATCAAGAAAAAACTGGGACTGCCGGACCCGCGGCTGGCCATCGGCGATGCGATGGATGCCGTGGATATCCCCACCCATCCTCCCGCCGACCCGCCGTCCAGCGCCTCCAACGCGAACCGTCCAGGCAAGCATGAAGTCGATCAGCTTGTCCGCCGCGTAACTTCAGAAGTCCTGGCCTTCCTCCAGCAAACCGCATGACCCACTCAGAAAATTTCGTTGCCGCGGATCTGGGAGCATCGAGCGGCCGGTTGATGGTGGGCCAGTGGAATGGCCGAACTTTCTCGCTCGATGAGCTGCACCGGTTTCCCAATGGCGGCATCCGCGTAGCTGGCAGCCTGTATTGGGATGTTTTGCGGATATGGTCTGAGATCCAAACCGGACTGACAAAATATCGCACGCGATTTGAGAAAGTGCCCGCCGCAATTGGAGTGGACGCGTGGGGAGTGGATTTCGCATTACTGGATCAACGCGGACGACTCCTCAGCAATCCGTATCACTATCGCGATTCGCGGACGGACAGCATTCCCGAGCATGTCTTCGAACGCATTGACAAACGGGAACTGTTCACAGCGACCGGTGTCCAAACGATGCAGATCAATACGCTGTTCCAGCTGTCCTCGATGGTGCGTAGCGCCGACCCTCAGTTGTACCTCGCCGAAACGTTGTTGATGATTCCGGATCTCTTCCATTACTTTCTTTGCGGCGCGCGGACCGTCGAACACTCTGAGGCGACAACAACCCAGATGTACGCCTCATCGTGCGGCTGGGCACGGACATTCCTCGACGCCGTCGAGATTCCAGTCTCCATCCTGCCCGAGGTTATATTTCCCGGAACGCAGTTGGGTCCAATCCGGCCAGAAGTGTTGCGAGACACTGGCTTGAGCGGCGCGTTCCCTGTAGTTGCGGTCGCCTCGCACGACACAGCAAGCGCGGTGGCTGCCATTCCAAACATGGACGAGAGCAGCGCCTTCATCAGCAGCGGCACATGGAGTTTAATGGGCGTGGAGCGTCGTGAACCGGTCACCTCCGACCAGGCGTTTGCGCTGAACTTTACCAATGAAGGCGGGGCCGACGGGTCCATCTTGCTGCTGAAGAACATCACCGGACTTTGGATTCTGCAGGAATGCCAGCGCCACTGGAGCAGCGCGGGCCACTCTCACAGTTGGAGCGACATCACAGAAATGGCCGCTGCAGCACCCGCATTCCAATGCATCGTCGATGTGGAGGCGAACGATCTCCACATGTCCGAAAATATGCCCAGCGCCATCGCGGCCTATTGCCGCCGCACCCTGCAGCCAGAACCGCAGACGATCGGCGCGATCGCGCGCTGTTGCTTTGAAAGTTTGAGCCTGCGGTACCGTTCCGTGCTGGATTCCCTGGAAGTCTTGACTGGACGCCGCCTCGAAACCATACGCGTCGTTGGCGGAGGTTGCCTCAACACGTTACTCTGCCAGATGACAGCCGACGCATGCAATCGCGTTGTCGTCAGCGGGCCGGCGGAGGCATCTGCGTTTGGCAATGTGATGCTGCAGGCGATTGCCACCGGCCATCTGCCGAGTGTGAGGGCCGGACGCGCCGCAATCGCGGAGTCCATCCAATGTAAGTCCTATTACCCGCAGAGAACGGATGCCTGGGATGAGGCTTACGCCCGGATGGAACAAATGCAAGCGTGTGCATGAATTGGAAAAAGGAGAACTGATGTCGACCTACGCACTGCCGATCCTGGAAATCCCGAAGCCTGTCGCAACCAACGAAGTATTGCTCATCGCCAGCGGAGATCTGCGCCAGTCCGCAAACGAAGTCTGCTGGCCCGCACAGGCACAGTTGGAAAAGAAGCTCACCGAGGCGTTCCAAGCGGAAGGCATCGATCTGCGCCGCGCCCACCCTTACCGTGAAGATCTGAAGCACGGCTTTATTTCGAGTCAGCGCATGGGCATGGATGTTTTTGAGGGGATCGACCCGCAAGCGCCGCTCGTAGTTGCGGAAGCAGTCTGGCAGTACAGCAATCACGTCCTGGCGGGCCTGATCGGTCATCGAGGCCCCATCCTGACCATCGCGAATTGGTCGGGACAATGGCCTGGCCTGGTGGGAATGCTGAACCTGAATGGAAGTCTGCACAAGACCGGGGTGAAATTCAGCACGATCTGGAGCAAGGACTTCGACGATGAATTCTTTCGCAAAGGGTTGCGGCAATGGCTTCGCGAGGGGAAGATCGATCACGATTTGAGTCATGTACACGCGTTGGATTCGTCCTCGCTTTCAAAGCCGGAAAAGGAACTGGGCGCCGCGCTGGCGCAACAACTCAAGTCGAGGAAAGCAATCCTCGGCGTCTTCGATGAGGGCTGCATGGGAATGTACAACGCCATCGTTGAGGACTATCTGCTGAATCCCGCTGGCGTCTACAAAGAGCGGCTGAGTCAGTCGGCGCTGGTCGCCGCCATGCGCATAATTCCCGACGCCGAAGCGCAGACAGTTCGCGCCTGGCTGGACCAGCATGGGGTCACCTTCGTCACGGGGACGAAGGAAGAGACCGACCTGACGGACAAACAGATCCTGGAACAATGCAAAATGTATATCGCGGCGGTCCGGATTGCGAACGATTTTGGATGCGATGCGATTGGAATCCAGTACCAGCAGGGCTTGAAGGACATGGCTCCGGCCTCGGACCTGGTCGAGGGTCTGCTGAACAATGTGGAGCGGCCGCCCGTCTTCGACAAGAACGGCAACGAGCTGTACGCAGGGAAACCGCTGCCGCACTTCAATGAAGTGGATGAATGCGCCGGGTTGGACTCGCTGGTGACCAATCGCATCTGGACGGCGATGCACCTCGATCCAGCCACCACCCTGCACGATGTTCGCTGGGGAGAACACTATACTGGACAAGGCGTCGACGACTTTGTCTGGCTGTTTCAAATTTCGGGCGCGGCCCCGGCCTCGCATTTCACCGGCGGCTATCGGGGAGCGATCAGCGAGCGCCAGCCTCCCATGTACTTTCGCCTGGGAGGCGGTACGCTGAAAGGCATCTGCAAACCCGGGCACGTAGTCTGGAGCCGGGTGTTTGTAGAAGGAAATCAATTGCACGTCGATCTGGGTCGCGCCACCGCCATCGAACTGCCGGCGGAGGAAACCGAGCGCCGATGGAAGGCGGTCACCACGCAATGGCCCATCATGCATGCCCTGCTCCATGGCATTACGCGCGATCAATTCATGGCCAGGCATCGGGCCAATCACTTGAACGTCGCCTACGCCCCCACGCGTCAGATCGCCGACCAGGCGTTGGCGGCCAAGGCGGCCATGTTCGCGGAGCTGGGAGTCAAGGTACATCTCTGCGGAGTTTGATCGGTGCTCCGCGGCGCAAGGACAAATAACGCAATCTGAATACAGGAGGAACAATCCATGCACGGCACAGTAACGACAATTCCTCGGCACCAGATGTTGATCGATGGCGAGCTGGTAGCCTCGACAAAGACAATCCCCGTTATCAATCCCACAACGGAAGAAGTTATTTCCGAGGTTCCCAGCGGGACATTGGAGGACGTGAATGCAGCCATCCTGGCTGCGGAAAAGGCGCAAAAGAGCTGGAGCCAGTTGGCCGCCATCGAGCGTGCTGGATACCTGCGCGAAATAGCACAGGCCATCCGCGCAGACCGCGAGCACCTGGCGCGCACCATCACCGAAGAGCAGGGAAAGATCCTGTCCTTGGCTGAGGTGGAAGTGGACTTCTCCGCCGACTACATCGACTATATGGCGGAGTTCGCCCGCCGTTACGAAGGCGAGATTATCCAGAGCGATCGCCGCGGAGAAAACATTCTGCTGTACAAGCACCCTATCGGCGTCATCGCGGGCATCCTTCCATGGAACTTCCCCTTCTTCCTGATCGTTCGCAAGATGGCCCCGGCCTTGGTCACGGGAAACACGATCGTCATTAAGCCGAGCAGCGAAACGCCTAACAACGCATTTGAGTTTGCCAAGATTGTCGCAAAATCATCTTTGCCCAAAGGCGTCTTCAATCTTGTCTCGGGCAAAGGTTCCGTCGTGGGAGACGGACTGGCCCGTCATCCCAAGGTCGGGATGGTAAGTCTCACCGGCAGCGTCGAGGGCGGGATCGCGGTGATGCGCGCGGCTGCGGACAATGTAACCAAGGTGTCCCTGGAACTTGGCGGGAAGGCGCCCGCCATCGTTATGCAGGATGCCGACCTGGACCTGGCCGTGAAGTCGATTCGTGCTTCGCGCATTATCAACACCGGGCAGGTCTGCAACTGTGCCGAGCGCGTCTACGTGCAGGAATCCATTGCGGACGGATTTATCGAAAGGATCACCAGGGCGATGGAAAAGACCGTGGTCGGGGACCCCTTCCAGAAAGATACCGAAATGGGCCCGATGGTCAGCCAAGCGCAGATGGAGTCCGTCGACCGCGCCGTTCAGACTGCGGTCAAGGAGGGTGCGGAACTGCTCTGCGGTGGCAAGAAATACTCGGGCCGCAAAGGACACTTCTATCCTCCAACCGTGCTGACCCACTGCAAGCAGGACACGCAGATTATGCAGCAGGAAGTCTTCGGCCCGGTCCTTCCCATCACAACCTTCAAAGACCTGGATGAGGCCATTGAGGATGCCAACGACTGCCAGTATGGACTTACGTCCTCGATTTACACCCGCAGTCTGGACGTCGCGATGCGCGCGTGCAACGAAATAAGATTTGGCGAAACCTATGTCAATCGCGAGAATTTCGAGGCCATGCAGGGCTTTCACGCGGGCTGGCGCAAATCGGGCATTGGCGGCGCGGACGGCAAACACGGACTGGAAGAATATCTGCAGACCCACGTCGTCTACATGAATTACGACTGGAAGAATAAGGCTTCTTCCACGACGGAGCAGCAGATATCGGACAACAACAAGAGCTGAACGTGCCAATAATGAAAAGAACAGATACAGTGGTGTCGGGAGGACGTCGCCCGCAATGCTGGTGCCTTCTGTAGCAACCGAGAAAACAACCGACAACCCGCACGCACAGCACCCGCTGATCCCGCATGGAATGGGCCTGCAGTTCTTTCTGGTGGCGGGCCTGTTTTTCCTGTGGGGTGTTCCCAACAATCTGAACGATGTCCTGATACGTCAGTTCATGACGTCGTTTGCCATCTCGCGCTTTCAGGCTGGCCTGGTGCAGTCTGCCTTCTATATGGGCTACTTTTTGCTGGCCACGCCGGCGGCGCTGCTCATGCGCAAATTCGGCTACAAGCTGGGTTTCATCACAGGTCTCCTCTTATTCGGTGCCGGATCGTTTCTCTTCTGGCCGGCGGCCTTGGTTGGCCGCTATTCTTTTTTCCTGTTCGCTCTGTTTGTCATTGCCAGCGGGCTCGCCTTTCTGGAGACGGCATCGAATCCATTCGCCGCGCAGTTGGGCGATCCGGAAAGCGCGGCCCGCCGGCTCAATTTCGCCCAAGCCTTCAACCCCCTGGGGTCGGTCTGCGGCGTCCTGATCGGCACGGTGTTTATTTTTTCCGGAATTGAGCTGGACCCTCAGCAGATTGCCCACATGCAGGCGCTCCATACCTACCACGCATACCTCCACCGGGAAACCATGCGGGTCGTGACGCCGTATGTCGTGATTGGAGCCATCGCATTCTTCTGGGCCATCTTGATCGCTCGCGCCAAATTTCCAACCTTCGCCACTGAGCATGAAACCCCCAGTGAGAACCATGGCAGCTTCAAGGAGTTGTTGCGCTTTCCTCATTTCCTTCTGGCGATCGTCGCACAGTTCCTCTATGTCGGCGCACAGGTCTGTAGCTGGAGTTATTTCATCCAATATATCGAGACCTTTACGCATCAGCCGGAGAAGACCGCCGGTTATCTATTGACTGGAACGCTGCTTGCTTTTGGCGCGGGGAGATTTGCATCATCTGTGTTGATGCGATATGTGGAGCCGCATATCCTGATGGGTATCTACGGCCTGGTGAATATCGCACTGCTTGCTGTCGCCATGGAATTCCCCGGCTGGATGGGGCTTTGGGCCATTTTTGCGACCAGCTTTTTCATGTCCGTCATGTACCCAACCATCTTTGCTCTCGGCATTCGAGGCCTTGGCCGCGATACCAAAATTGGCGGATCCTTGATAGTCATGGCAATCGTCGGAGGCGCTGTGTTGACGCCGACGATGGGGTTCGTTTCAGAGGTATCGCACAACATCGCTTTCGCCTACATTGTTCCCTTGCTCGCCTATGTTGGAGTTGCCCTCTACGCGTTCTTTGGCTCCGCCATTCCTCCCAGACCAGGTGCGTCTGACGGTGATGTCGCTTGAACGGGACGTCATGTAAGCAGCGACTCACGGGCCGACGGTGCGCTGCATTCATCCGGAAACAACTCTGTCCCCCGATGCAGATCGTACGAAAGTTTTCCTTCGTTGGAGCAATCCTGATTGCTCTCGCATCCGTATCGATTGCCCAGCTTGCAACCACCCCGCCGATGGGCTGGAATAGCTGGGACTCCTATGGGCTGACGATCACCGAGTCCGAGTTCAAGCAAAATGTGGACTGGTTCAACGCGCACCTGAAATCCAGCGGCTGGCGTTATGTGGTAATTGATGAAGGTTGGTATCTCGCCCATCCGAACCAGGCCGATCAAGGCTATACGCTCGACGCGAACGGGCGCTACATTCCCGCGGTCGACCGCTTCCCTTCTGCCGACCAGGATCGCGGATTCAGTTCGCTCGCAGGCTACGCCCATTCGCTCGGACTCAAGTTTGGCATTCACATTATCCGAGGAATCCCCAGGCAGGCGGTTGAGCGCAATCTGCCCATCGCAGGGTCGAGCTACCACGCCGCCGATGCCGCCGACACCTCCGACACATGCAGATGGAATCACGACAACTACGGCGTCAAGAACAATGCCGCCGGTCAGGCCTTTTACGACTCCATTGCGAAGCTCTATGCGAGTTGGGGCGTCGATTTCGTCAAAGTGGACTGCATCTCGCAGCCTTACAAAAAAGATGAAGTTCACATGATGAGCGCCGCGCTCAAAAAGTCGGGAAGACCCATCGTGTTGAGCCTGTCGCCCGGCCCGACACCGCTGGAAGATGCCGCCGATGTGACGACACAGGCGCAAATGTGGCGCATCTCAGATGACTTTTGGGATATATGGGATCGCGACAATACGTCGAAGGGTTTTCCGCAAAGCGTCTTGCATCAATTCCAATTGCTGTCGCAATGGGAGCGCTATGCCGGCCCGGGCCATTGGCCAGATGCGGACATGCTGCCCTTCGGTTGGCTCGGACCACATCCTGGCTGGCAGCAGGCGCGCCAGTCGCGTTTGACCGCAGACGAGATGCGTACGGTGTTCACGCTCTGGTCGATTGCGCATTCGCCGCTGGTTCTGGGGGCAAACCTCACCCGTATGGACGGCGCGACCGAGGCGTTGCTCACCAACCGCGAGGTGATTGCCGTCGACCAGCATTCCACCGGCAACAAAGGGTCGATGCCAACGCCGAAGATCTGGGTGTGGACCGCGCAAGCCACTTCCGCGCAAGGCGAATACGTCGCGCTGTTCAACGTGAGCGACGCGCCGCTCGACATGAATTACACATGGCTGGATCTTGGGCTTCCCGCTGGCAAACATGCCTCGCGCGATCTGTGGCTGCACAAGAACCTTGGCACATCGAGTGGAGTGAGAGTCACTCTGGCGCCTCACGCC
The DNA here is from genome assembly GCA_021802085.1 of Acidobacteriota bacterium. Lineage (GTDB taxonomy): Bacteria > Acidobacteriota > Terriglobia > Terriglobales > Acidobacteriaceae > JAKAAZ01. The sequence goes on along the minus strand of JAKAAZ010000152.1, from coordinate 896 downwards.
TCGGTGCTGTATCGGGTAGAGTAAGGCGTGCTGCTATCTGCAACCGTTGGCCTTGAACTGGAAGGGGCGGCGCGTGCAAACGACGAAGGGAGAAACTACATCATGGAGATGGACGCAGTTTCCAGACGATCATTTCTGAAGCACATGGGCGCGGCGGTTGCGCTGGCGTACTCTGCCGGCGCGGGAGCGTTCGGCCAGACGGCGACGCAGCCCCCGGCTGGCAACAGTGAATTTTCAGCCACGGATGCGATGCAGGCGGCGACCCGTGCGCAGAGGATGGCGTGGTGGCACCCGGCGAAGTTCGGCATGTTCATCCATTGGGGTCTGTACAGCGTGCTGGGCCAGCATGAGTGGGCAATGGAAGCGGAAGGTATTCCAATTCCCCAATATGAGTTGATGGCCCAGCATTTCCACCCGAAGCCGAACGCCGCGCGCGACTGGGCGAAGCTGGCGAAACGCGCCGGACAGAAATACATGGTGATGACGACCAAGCACCATGAAGGCTTTTGCATGTTCGACACGAAACTGACGAACTATTGCGCACCGCGGCAAGGCCCCGGTCGAGACCTGGTGCGGGAGTATGTGGATGCGGCACGTGCGGAAGGTCTTCGAGTTGGCTTCTATTACTCTCTGATGGACTGGCACCATCCCGATGGCGCGCTATGCAAAACGGATGAAGCAGCGAGAAAGAGATTTGTCGCCTACACGCACGGCCTGATCCGCGAGTTGATGACCAACTACGGCAAGATCGATATCCTCTGGTACGACGTGGACTGGCCGCTTACCCCGGAGGGATGGGAGTCGGAGCGCATGAATCAAATGGTGTTCGAACTCCAGCCCGAGATCATCGTCAATAACCGCAATGGCCTGGCCGGGGATTTCTCCACGCCCGAGCA
>JAKAAZ010000151.1 GCA_021802085.1 Acidobacteriota bacterium | reverse complement strand
TCTAAACCGTCCGAGGGGCAAACGCCATCGTCGCCCTGCGGTGCTGCCATCTCAACGGCCAATTCGAGGATTACTGGGAGGGTCGCCGGGCCGCATGATTCCCACTTTTATGTCGCACACCCCTGGAATGCGGACATTTTGCTTATCCCACCCTGGCTGCGCTAGGATGGAGCACCCAGGACGTTCCACTCTCGGTGGCAATGCTCTGAGAATCCCGCGCTGGCAGGCGGCATCCAATTTGCGAGAGGAAGAGCTTTCTCATGCGTTTCCACCAAAACCTCCAACGGACCGTGCTGATTGGTGCCGGCATCTTCACGCTTGCCGCCATTTCCGGACGCGCTTCGACTGCCGTCCGGCTCCATCTGGGCGCTGGAATTCATCCCCAGATGGACTCGGCGAATATCTATTCCGATACCGCCAATGCGAGGGAGGATATTCGCCAGGCGATTCTGAAGGCAGCCAGCGAGCACAAGCACGTGTTGCTGGTCTTCGGCGGCAATTGGTGCGAGGATTGCCACCTTCTCGAACTTTATTTTCACGATCCCGGCAACGCTTCCCTGCTGGCGGCCAACTATGTTCTGGTGAACGTGAGCGTCGGAGAATATGACAGGAATCTCGACCTGGCCCGCATGTATGGCATCCACCTGAACAAAGGCGTGCCGGCCCTGGTGGTCCTGAATGGAGCGGGACATGTCCTCTATGCGCAGCGGAATGGAGAATTTGAGAATATGCGGGTTCTGAATTCGGCTGCCGTGACTACTTTCTTACTGAAGTGGAAGCCGCGAGGCAGGGCGCATCGCCGCAAATAAAAGCATAATTCGATCCCACTCAAGCCAAAGGACTGCTTGAATTGAGGCACCCAGCGTTCCGCTGTTACAGTAGCGCCGGCTCTGTTCTATCCCACCCTTCGCAAAGGACGTGAAGGATGGGGCATCCTCATCGAGAGCAAGTGGAAGGTGGGTCACCGGCAAATCGGAACAAACGCAGACAGGAGCAGATAGATGGATAGCAACGGAAAGGGAGATTTCACAGGAAAGGTAGCTTTCGTGACCGGTGCGGCAAACGGCATCGGCCGCGCGGCGGCGCTGGCGTTTGCCCGCGAGAGCGCGGGCGTAGTAGTGGCTGACGTTTCCGAAAAGGATAATCAACAAACAGCCCGCATGATCGAAGATCTCGGCGGGCATGCTCTGGCCGTCTCTTGCGACGTTTCGCGGAACGAGGACGTACGGCGGGCGCTGGACGCGACCATCAAAACCTTCGGACGGCTGGATTTCGCATTCAACAATGCCGGCATCGAATACACCATCCAGCCCGCGGCAGACGTGACCGAAGAGGAGTGGGACCGAATACTTGGCATCGACCTCCGCGGCGTCTTTCTGTGCATGAAGCACGAAATTCCGCTACTTCTCAAGCAAGGGGGCGGCGCCATCGTCAACACCTCGTCGGGCGCTGGGGTCAGAGGCTTCAAGGGAGGCGCGGCCTACGTCGCCGCGAAGCATGGCGTCGTTGGCCTGACGAAGGCGGCGGCCCTCGATTACGCGCAGTCGAACATCCGCATCAACGCGGTGTGTCCTGGTATCATCAGCACGCCGATGATGGATCGCTTCAGTGGTGGGACCGCCGACGGACGGCAGGCGGTGATCGCGCAGGAACCGGTGGGAAGAATGGGAACGCCGGAAGAGATCGCCGAGGCGGTGGTGTGGTTGTGTTCGGATGCGGCCAGCTTCGTCGTCGGCAGCGCCATGATCGTCGACGGCGGCCAGACGGTGTAACGGCGTTCGATCATCTCTGAAAACGCTACTGCACGACGTTAAAGTCGGCGCTCTGGGTAGCATTGGAACTCCCGCCGACAAACACGGTGTAGTCCGCCGGTTCTACGACGCGCTGGCTCTTCGTATTGATGAACGACAACTCAGAAAAGCCGAGTGGGAACGTGACCTTTTTCGATTCGCCCGGCTGCAGATCCACACGCTGAAATCCTTCGAGCACGCGGACCGGTTCTTCCACGCTGGCACCGCGAATCCGAATATACATCTGAACAATTTCCGTGCCCGCAACCGCGCCGGAGTTGCGCACGGTGGTGCTGGCCTCGATCGCGGGTTGCGCGACACCTTGATTGGGCGCCGACATGAGCCGCGCCACTGGAACCGAGTTCGTGCTCAGCGTGACCGGAGAGTAGTCGAACCGCGTATAACTCAACCCGTGTCCGAAGGGATAGAGCGGTGAGTTAGGGACGTCAATATAGCGCGACACATATTTTTCAGGGGTGTTGGTGGGGGGATGCGACAAATCGACGCCGGTAGCGGGACGTCCGGTTGGCAACTGGGCGAGATAGAGCGGCTCCTGGCCAACTGCGCGGGGGAAACTGACCGGCAGCTTGGCGCTGGGATTGGTGTTGCCAAACAAAATGTCGGCCAGCGCCGGACCCGCTTCGATTCCTGGATACCAGGCTTCGAGAATCGCCGGAACGTGTTCCGAGGCCCAGTCCAGCACCAGCGGTCTGCCGCTGAAAACAACCAGCACGACGGGCTTGCCAGTGGCCACGATCGTCTTGAGCAACTGAGGCTGGTTGCCCGGCAGATCGAGATGCGCTCGCGAGGAGGCTTCGCCGGTCATGGTGGGAGCATCTTCGCCGAGCGCCATCACCACCAGGTCGGCTTGCTCGGCGGCCTGTTTGGCGGCGTCGAAACCCGCCTGCGAGGTGGTCAGGATCTGCGTGCCTTCGGCATAGAGAACTTTTCCGCCACCCGTCTTCATGCGCTGTTCGAGCGCGGTTCGCAACGTGATCGCATCGGCTGGATTTCCCTGACCGCCCCACGAGCCAAGCATTTCGCTTTGCGAGTCTGCCAACGGACCGATCAAGGCGATGGTATGCACGTGGGTTGCAATCGGCAACAGATTGGGCTGCCCTTCCCGCGCCAGATTCTGTAACAGGACGATGGATTCTTCCGCAGCCTTCCGGGCCAGCGCGCGCTTTTCCGGCGTTGCCTGATACGGTGGCCGGTTCTCATCGACATAGGGATGGTCGAAAATTCCGAGAGCGAACTTCACGCGCAGCACGCGCCGTACCGCCTCATCGACGGTCGATTCCGGCACGGCATTGGTGCGCACCAGGGAAACCAGCCGCTCGTAATATGCGCCACTCTCCATGTCCATATCGAGCCCGGCGTCGATCGCCTTTTGCGCGGCCACGGTGTTATTCAGGGCGATTTCGTGCGCCATCAACTCGCCGACCGCGCCCCAGTCGCTGACAACAAATCCGTCGAAGTTCCATTCCTTGCGCAGGATGTCGGTGAGCGTATAGGGATCGGCGGTAGCGGGCACGCTGTTCAAGGAGTTGAACGAGCTCATCACGGTGGCCGCGCCAGCATCCACCGCAGCTTGATAGGGCGGCAGGTAGACCTGGCGCAGCATGATGTCCGACATATCCACGGCGTTATAGTCTCGCCCTGCGATCACGGCCCCGTAGGCTGCAAAATGCTTGACGCAGGCTGCCACCGAGTCGGGATTGCCGAGGCTGGTTCCCTGATACCCGTGGACATACGCGCGCGCCATGGCCGAGCCAAGGTAGGGACTTTCTCCCGAGCCCTCGACAATGCGTCCCCAGCGCGCGTCGCGGGCGATATCCACCATGGGAGAAAAGACCCAGCGAATGCCGTCGGCGCTGGCTTCCTGGGCGGCCATGCGCGCCGTGGCCTGTACCAGCGACGGGTCGAAGCTGGAGGCCAGCGCGAGCGGCACGGGGAAGACGGTCCTGTAACCATGAATCGAATCGAAGCCGAACATGAGGGGAATATGCAGGCGGCTTTTCTCCATCGCAATCCGCTGGAACGCATTGGCCGTTTTGGGATCGGCCACATTCAGCATCGCTCCCATCTGTCCGGCAGCGATCATGGCATCGTATCCCTGCCGTCCCGTGCCTGGACCGGTGGGCGCCCCCGAAGAAAACTGCACCAACTGGCCGACCTTTTCTTCCAGCGTCATCTTGGACAACAAGGCATCCACTTTCTTACTCAGGGCCGGGTCTGCCAATTGTGCGTTGGGAACGGAAGAGCTGGAGGGACTCTGAGATGATACTCGTGATTTGGAGGGAGACCGATGACGGAACTGTGCCTGCATGGGTTGACTCGAAAAGCCGATGAGGAGCGGAGCCGCCAAGGCGGCAAAAATAAGTCGTGAGCAGCATCGAACCGAATTCATAGCATCCTTTATGCTAGCAGTTAGCAATACCATTGGCTTCAACCGCGCAATGCGCCTCCCCAGGCGATATTTCCATTGATAGGATGCCAAGGGGGTTCCTTAAGAACTTCCTATAGTCTTTTTTCAACTATGCGACGCTGGCTGGTACATATACGAAGGACGATTTTTAACAGCCTCAGTCACGACGTCCTGATGCTGGCGCGGGCAGGCGCCTACTCTGCCATTATCTGCATATTTCCCATCGTGTTGGTGACAGCTGCGATGCTGGCAAGTTCGCCTGCCGCCGAGGTGGTGCGCACGGAGCTGCGCTCCATGCTGTACCAGATGTTTCCGCCGGACGTTCCACCGCTGGTGCTGGGGTATTTTCAAGGGCAGCACCGCTCGCTGCGCCTGGTCCTGAGCGCGGCGACCGTGTTTTTGCTGGCTGCCAACAGCGTCATGACCACATTGATGGAATCCATGCGGCGGGCCTATAAAATCCCCGAGGGATCATGGAGTGTATCGCGGCAAATCCTGGTTGCGTTCGTCCTGACATTTCTGTCATTTTTCCCTTTGGCACTGGCTTCGATGTTCGTTGTCTTCGGGCATCAGATCGAACTTTGGATGATCTATCAGTCTCTGTATGATGTTCGACCCTTTGTGTTGATCCTGGCGCGACTGGCGCGCTGGCTGCTGGCGTTGACGACCAGCGTCACGGTGCTGGCCATCATTTATCACATGGGAACTCCGCGGACGCAGTCCTGGCGGCGGGTGCTTCCCGGCTCCGTGCTGGCCACGGCCCTCTGGTTTCCCTCTACATTGACGTTCGGCTGGTATGTCACCCGTCACGCGCACTACAGGCAGGTGTACGGCTCTCTGGGCGCCGGGGTCGCATTGCTGGTTTGGCTCTACATCATCATGGTCAGCGTCATGATTGGAGCGGAATTCAACGCGCAGGTCTTCCCCAAACAAAATTGCGAGTCCGCGCCTGGCAACCGCCAGCTGCTGTAGATCTGTTCGCGAGTTGGGGATCTTTTCCGTCCGGCGGTCGGCTACTGGGTTCTGAGATTCCCACCCGGTACAATCACATTCAGGAACTGGAACGGCGAGCGAAATTCATCCAACGGAGCAGCGATGCACACAGTGCTTTCTTCAGCGAGCTTCCCAACCGGTGTGCGGCGGGCAAAGATTGTGGCCACGATTGGGCCAGCGAGCAATTCGGAAACTGTTTTCCGCGGTCTGGTACGCGCGGGAATGGACGTCGCCCGATTGAATTTCTCTCACGGCACGTATCAGGAAAAAGTTAAATTGATCCAGTTGATCCGCCGCGTTGCCTCGGACGAGGGCAAGACCGTTTCCATTCTTGGCGACCTGCAGGGACCTAAGATTCGCACCGGCAGGCTCAAGAATCGCCTTCCTGTCCCGCTGAAAACAGGCCAGCAACTGACCATCACCCCGCGCGATGTTCCCGGAACACCCGCAGTGATCGGCACAACGTTCCCAACCCTGGGAGAAAATCTGGAAGAAGGCTCGCACCTTCTGCTTTCCGATGGACTGATCGAACTGAGAGTCCGCCGCATCCGTGGAACGGACGTGGTTTGCGAAGTGATCAACGGCGGTCTGCTGGGCGAATACAAGGGCATCAATCTGCCTGGGATCGCGGTCCGCGTTCCTTCGCTGACCCCGAAAGATGAAATCGATCTCGCGTTTGCCATCAATCAGGGCGTGGACATGGTTGCAGTGTCGTTCGTGCGTACCGCGGAAGATGTGAGACTCGTCCGGCATCGGGTGGCCGCATTGGGCGCGGAGACCTGGATCATTGCCAAGCTGGAAAAGCCGCAGGCGATTGAACAGTTGGAAAGCATTCTGGAAGTGTCCGACGGCGTGATGGTGGCGCGCGGAGACTTGGGCGTGGAAATGTCTCCAGAGAAAGTGCCGGCCATCCAGAAGCGGGTGATACGGCGTGCCGCGGAGTTTCGCAAGCCGGTGATCACGGCCACGCAGATGCTGGAATCGATGATTGAAAACCCCCGCCCGACGCGGGCCGAAGCCAGCGATGTGGCCAATGCAATTTATGACGGCACCGACGCGGTCATGCTTTCCGCGGAAAGCGCAGCCGGGAAATATCCCGTGGAAGCGGTCGCAATGATGGCCAAGATCGTCGCCGAAACGGAAATGCAGATTCGGGTGGAAGCGCTGCCGTACCCCTATCGCGTGAATCGGGGCTTATCGATTCCTGAGACCATTTGCGAGTCGATGGCGCACGCCGCGGAGGATCTCGACCTGGCGGCCATCGCCGTTTTCACGGAAACCGGCAACACGGCGCGCCTGCTTTCGAAATATCGTCCGGCTTCGCCCATCTTCGCGCTGAGCAGCGCGGAGAAAGTCATCCGCCGCATGTCGCTGTTGTGGGGCGTGGAACCGGTACAGTGCCATAAACTTCTCACTACGGACCAGATGGTAGACACGGCTGAGCGTCTATTGTCTGAAGCGGGCTATATTCGGGAAGGACAGATTCTCGGCATGGTCGCCGGTACGCGCACCAAGACGGGATCGACCAATATGTTGCGGCTGCACACGGTCGGCGACATCGACCCTCCTTCCCGCCGCCGTGCCGCTGCAACGCGGCCGAAGAAAAAGAAGGCGAAGCCAGCCGCGACGCAGCCATCCACGACTTCCAGCACGTCGGGGACGTCTCAGAAAAAGTAACTGCCCCACCATTGGTTCCCCATGGGATATATCCGCGTTCTTTCCGATCAGGTAGCCAATCAGATCGCCGCTGGCGAAGTGGTGGAGCGGCCTGCCTCGGTTGTGAAAGAGTTGCTGGAGAATTCTCTCGATGCGGGCGCCCAGCGCATTCGCATCGACGTGGATGCGGGTGGACGCAAACTGATCCGCATCACGGACGACGGCAGCGGCATGGTGCGCGATGACGCGCTGCTGGCCTTTGAGCGGCACGCCACCTCGAAAATCCATTCCAGCGACGATCTGCTTGCCCTGGCGACACTCGGCTTTCGCGGCGAGGCGCTGCCGTCGATTGCCTCGGTCGCTCGCGTGCACCTTACCACTCGCTCCGCGGAAGAAGCCGTCGGCACGGAGATGGAGATTGCGGGCGGAAAAATTCTGCGGGTCGCAGACTGCGGCATACCCGCGGGGACCACGTTGCAGGTCCGCGATCTCTTCTTCAACACGCCCGCGCGCAAGAAATTTCTCAAGTCGGAGCAGACGGAGTTGTCGCACATCGCGGCCCTGGTCACGCATTATGCTCTGGCCAATCCAACAAAACATTTTGAGCTGCATAGCGGCACTCACGCGCTCGTTGAGGCCCCAGCGGTACAGCAGGTTTCTGAACGCATCTTTCAAATCTTCGGGCGGGATGTATTGGATCAATTGCTGCCGGTCGCGGCGGAAACAAACTTCGAGCACGCCGGGATTCCCGAGCCGCCGCCCTGGAAGCGCGGGGCGGACTGGCAACCGCAAGCGCCGGGGCCGCTACGGCTGCATGGGTTCGTTTCGCGGCCGCAGTTGCAGAAGCTGAATCGCAATTCCATGTACGTTTTCGTGAATCAACGGCTGATTCGCGACCGGCTCATTCTTCATGCGTTGACGGAAGCCTATCGCAATGTGATTCCGCCGACTTCGTTTCCGGTGATTCTGTTGTTTTTGGAGATGCCGCCGCAAGAGGTGGATGTGAACGTGCATCCCGCGAAAACGGAGGTCCGGTTTCGGCAGCAGGGATTTGTTCATGACTTTGTTCGCGATGCCGTCCGCAATTCAATCATCAAGACGCGGCCGGCGGCCAGCTTTCTGACCGCGCTAAGCGATCATGCGGCGATGACGCCGGCACTGGTGCCGGATCTGTCGCCGCTGCCGGGTGCTCCGGAGCCAGCGAATGGATCGACTGGCGGGCCTGGTAGCGCGGAAACCCAGTTCTCAGAGGCGAGACCTGGGGCACCTGGCTCTGGCGCACCCGGGTCGGCTGACTCGGACATAGCTTCTCCTGAAGGCGCAGTGTTCCAGGATTCCGACCCGATTCCAGCGGCGGAAGATGCCGAGCGATTTGAGTTGCAGCCTCGCCCGGTTTCTCCTTCGGCGCAATCGCTGCCATTCCTGGCGAATGATGTTGCGGTCGCCCTGGCGCAGGCGACGGCAGACGCGGATACAGCCCCGCCCAGCCTGCATGGGCTGGCAAGCCTGCGACCGCTGGGGCAGTTGGAGGAATCCTTCATTCTTGCCGTCAATGAAGAAGGTCTGTGGATCATCGATCAGCATGTCGCGCATGAACGCGTGTTGTTTGAGAAAATCGTGCGCGATCGTAACGTCGAACAGGTGCAACGGCAGCGCTTGTTGATGCCGGTGTTGATCGACCTGAAACCGGAGCAGATGCCGCTGTTTGCCACGATTGCCGCGGAGTTGGAGCGCAACGGGTTTGAAGCGGAACCGTTTGGCCCGCGCACCCTGGCCGTGAAGGCAACACCAGTGGGACTGGTGGGCCGCGAACTGGAACGTACTTTGGTCGAAGTGCTGGAGCAGACCGAGCGCGAGCAGCAGGCGCAGAACCTGGACACGCTGCGGCTGCGCATTGCCGCGTCCATTGCCTGCCACGCGGCCATCAAAATCCACACGCCGCTGGAAATGGGAAAAATGGAGTGGCTGCTGGCGGAACTGGCAAAAACGGAGCATCCAACGAGCTGCCCGCACGGGCGTCCCATCGTCCTACGGTATTCTTTAAGAGAGATACAACGCGCATTTCAGCGCATCTAGACGGATTTACAGATACTGTAGCTATA
>JAKAAZ010000150.1 GCA_021802085.1 Acidobacteriota bacterium | reverse complement strand
CTCCCTGGCTGCATCGGCCTTCGCTTTAGGTGGCAAAACCTCGGGGGCGGAATCAACCTCCTCCGGAACTCTGCGGGAATATTATGAACTGCGCCAGTACCATCTGCAGACCGGACCACAAACGAAGTTGACCAATGATTATCTATCGGACGCACTGATACCGGCGCTCAATCGCCTTGGGATTTCTCCTGTCGGAGCGTTCAACCTCACTCTCGGTCCGGAGACTCCAACGATATATCTCCTTCTGCCCAGTCCCAGGCTTGAGACGCTGGTTACGGCTGAACTACACCTGGCGAAGGATGAAAGTTTCTTAAAGGCTGCCGATCCCTTCTGGAATGCGCCGGCCAGCGAACCAGCCTACAGCCGGATTGAAAGTTCGCTTCTGATTGCTTTCGAGGGCCAGCCAAAATTGACCGTTCCGCCGGTAACCGCGGACCATGGCAAGCGAATCTTTCAACTACGCACCTATGAGAGTCCCAGCAACCAGGCACACATTCGCAAAGTCGAGATGTTTCACAGCGGCGAGTTTGCTTGCTTTCAACGAGCTGGTTTCTGGCAGGTATTTTATGGCGATGCTCTCATTGCTCCGCGCTTGCCCAAGCTGACCTACATGCTCAGCTATCCGGATTTGGGAGAGATGAATGCCAAGTGGGCTGCTTTTGGAGCCGATCCAGAATGGAAGAAACTCACTAGCTCGCCGAGATTCAATTACGAAGCCATCGTGAGCAACATCACGAACCTGATACTTAGTCCCACCTCGTACTCGCAGATTTAGAGGCTGGAGTGGGGTTGTGGTTCCAGCCGACGGCAGCGAAGTTTTTGATGTGTTTGGTGGACGCGGAAGGGAACGAACCTGCAACGTGCGGCTTGTCTCAATCCCGAGCACCCGCTGTTAGTCTTGACAATTTCAAGTGCAAATATACCTACGAATTGGGGCATACAAGGCGGAGATTGACCGAGTATGTATGGGAGTCCTACAATTCTGATGCTGAGAGTGTCAGTTTGTTTTCAGCGTCAAAGTGTAGGAGTGCATCCAATTGGCGACTGACTATCCGAGCGCCGCGATTTCAAAAAGGGTAGTTCGATCCAAGCCAACTCATTTTGCTTGGGCGCCGTTATTGTGTCTTGCAGGGGCCATGCTGGGGACGGTGGTTGGCTGTCGCGACAGACGGCCGCGTACGATGACAGGCCAGAGTGCGCAGCGGCTTGATTTTAACCAGGATGTGCAGCCGATCCTGGCAAGCAACTGCTTCAGTTGTCATGGGCCGGACCCGGAGATGCGCAAGGCTGGCCTGCGGCTTGATCTGGAAGAATCGGCGTTCAAAAAACGACCGGGGCACCCCGACGCGATTGTGCCCGGGCACCCTGAGCGAAGCGAACTCATCAAGCGGATCGAATCAACGGATCCTCACTATCTGATGCCGCAGTCGCCGCAAGGCGAGGCGAAACCGATGAAACCTGCGGACATCGCAATCCTCAAAGAGTGGGTGAAAGAGGGCGCAGTCTATCGTCCGCACTGGGCGTTCGAGAAACCTGTCAAGCCCCCGCTGCCGACTGCGGTTCCGGACAATGGTTGGGCCAGGACGCCGATCGATCTGTTTGTCCTGGCGCGTATGCAGAAAGAGGGTTTGCATCCCTCCCCGGAAGCGGACAAGGACACATTGATCCGGCGCGTGACGCTCGACCTGACAGGCTTACTGCCTACGCCTGCGGAGGTCAGCGCCTTTGTAAACGATACGTCGCCGCATGCCTATGAGCGCGTGGTGGACAGGCTGCTCGCAAGCCAGAGCTATGGAGAAGCGCGGGCGCGCTACTGGATGGATTACGCCCGTTACGCCGACACCTATGGGCTCCACTACGATAACAGCCGGGACATCTGGCCCTATCGCGACTATCTGATTCGGTCGTTCAACAGCAACAAGCGGTTCGATCAGTTTGCCATGGAGCAGATCGCCGGAGACCTTCTGCCGGCCAAAAATCTGGATCCATTGATCGCGAGCGGATACGTGCGCCTCGGCGTGAGCAGCAATGAAGGCGGAACCATCCCCGAGGAGCTCCGTGTCAACATGGCGAGGGAGCGTACCGAGGCCTACGGCGCCACCTTCATGGGCCTCACCGTGGGTTGCGCCGTCTGTCACGATCACAAATATGATCCGACGACGCAGAAGGACTTCTATGCGTTGAGCGCCTTCTTCAACAATATCGATGAGCTGCCATTCAATGGAGACAGGCCGGTTTGGACACCGGTTGCCCGAATCCCAACACAGCGGAATGTGGACGCATACAACCGGGTGTTGGCGACACGATCGGAGCTTGCCGGCCAACTGTATGCGGCGCGGTTGCAGGAGCGCACGCTGGTGCGGAAGTGGCTCGCGTCGGGACAGAATCCGCCAACGCCAGTCTCGCCCGATAAGCTCTTGCTTCGCCTGCGCCTGGATGAAGGCGGGGGCGAGGTGCTGAAGAACAGCGCGCCGAATGCGAATCCGGCGAGTTTCCCAATCGGTAAATCGAAGCCGCAATGGGGCGAGACGACCTGGCTGTGGCCTGACTTTCGCATCGATGCCAGCACGCACATCATGCTGGGACAGACTGGCGATGAGGATTGGAACCAGCCCTTCTCCCTGGGTGGATGGTTCATGCTGCGCGCCGCGCCGAACTACACAGTGGAAAGCACTTCAGGTGCCCTGATATCGAAGATGGATACGACCCAGCACAACCGAGGCTGGGATCTCTCGGTCGAAAAGGGAATCCTCAGTGTCGATCTGGTGAATGAAGAACCCAAGGAGAAAGCGAAATCCAAGGATTCAGCAGCGAAGAAGGGAACTCTTCCAAAGGAGCCGTTCCATTACCCAACCCCCACAGATCTGACCGCCAAGGACCTGGCGCCCAACAAGCCACCTAAGAAGAAGGAAGTTGCCAAGAAGAAGGACTCCAAGAAGCCAGCAACCAAGATGGCGAAGGACATGACGCCGCTGGTCGCCATCAAGGTTTCGACGGTCGATCCTCTGCCTCTCGACGGCAAGTGGAAACACGTGTTCTTTACCTACGATGGATCGGGCAAAGCATCAGGAATCAAAATCTATGTGAACGGCACGGCGGTACCGACCCGCGTGGTTTTCGATACGCTGCATCAGTCGACGATACGGACGCAGGCTCCGATGCAGCTTGGATGGAGATATCCCGACGCGACTCCGGCGCAGGACACACGGTACCAGGACATCCGCCTGTATGGGCGCGCGCTGACAGGAGAAGAAGCGAAGCGGCTCCCCTATGAAGACTATGTTGCGGAGATAGTGACGAAGCCGCAAGACCGGTGGAATGAAGACCAGTGGCACACAATCAGCGAGTTTTATCTCAATTACGTGGACACGGACTTCCGCGCAGTCAAGAGTCGGATCGACCAGCTGGATGCACAGCTCGTTAAACTCTCCGAAGGCGGCCCGCTGACCCTGGTGGCCTGGGAGAAGCCGTCGATTGCATACGCGGACGTGCTGACGCGGGGAGTGTACACGGCGCGAACCCAGAGGGTGGAGGCGAACACGCCGCATTTTCTTCCCCCGTTGCCGGCGGGCGAACCTCACAATCGGTTGGCCCTGGCGAAGTGGACGGTCAGCCCGGAGAATCCATTGACGGCGCGGGTGACCGTGAATCGGATGTGGTACGAGTTGTTCGGAACCGGACTGGTGGAGACGACCGAAGACTTCGGGATCATGGGGCAGCGGCCTTCGAACCCCGAGCTGCTGGACTGGCTGGCGGTTGAGTTCCGTCAGAGCGGGTGGAACGTCAAGCATATGTACAAGCTGATGGTAATGTCGGCGACGTATCGGCAGGATGCGAAGTCGACGCCGGAGCAGCTTGCGAAGGACCCGAAAAACCTGCTGCTGTCGCATGGGCCGCGGTTCCGGATGGATGCTGAAATGCTGCGGGACATCGCGCTCGAATCGAGCGGGCTGCTGGTGAATAAAGTTGGCGGCCCCAGCGTTAAGCCGTATCAGCCTGCGAATGTGTGGGAGCAGGTGAGCATAGGGGGAAGCGATACATTAGTGTATGTACAGCAACACGGCGATGCGCTCTACCGGCGCAGCATGTACACGTACTGGAAGCGCATGGCGATGATGCCGGATATGGATGCGTTCGACGCACCGATGCGCGATGTCGCCTGCACGCGGCGGCAGCGGACGGATACGCCCCTGCAGGCGCTGGTGACGATGGACGATGTGCAGTGGGTTGAGGCGGCGCGGGCGTTGGCGCAGCGGGTGATCGAACAAGGCGGGAAGCAGCCGGACCAGCGCATTAAGTTGATGAGCGATATTCTGTTGTCGCACGATCCGCCACCCCAGATGGCCTCTGTGCTGGAGGGTTCGCTGGCGCAGATGGAAAAGCATTATGCGGCGGACCCCAAGGCGGCGCATGAACTGATTGAAGTGGGCGAAAAGAAGAGCGACGCCTCGATCCCGGCGCCTGAGTTGGCGGCCTGGACGATGGTGGCAAGCGAGATGCTGAACCTGGACGAGACAGTGACGAAGTAGTTGAGGGAGGACTTATGAAGCAACATCCACTTTGTACCGATACCGAGGACATTCCCAACGTAATGGATCTGCCTATTCCGGCGGAGTTGAAGCAGGAGTGGGCGACGCTGCAGACGCGCCGCCGCTTTCTTGGACGGACGGGCAAGGTACTGGGGTGGGCCGCGCTGGCCAGCCTGCTGGGTGACCGTGCTCTGATGCGCGACGCGCATGCGGCGAGTACATCGAGCCCGTCTGCGGCACCGGCCGGAGGAGATTTGAAACTGCCTTATTTTGCTCCCAAGGCGAAACGCGCAATTTACCTGTTCATGTCTGGCGGTCCGCCGCAGATAGACCTGCTGGATTACAAGCCGAATCTTGCCGCGCTCTACAACACGGATATTCCGGACTCGGTGCGGGGGGCGCAGCAGTTGACGGGGATGACGGCGGGCCAGGCGCGGTTTCCGATAGCGCCATCGCACTGGGCATTCAAACAATATGGCAAGTCGGGGGCGTGGGTGAGCGATCTGCTGCCGAATACGGGGCGGATGGCCGATGACCTGACCATCATCAAGACGACAAACACGGACGCGATCAATCACGAGCCGGCGATCATGCTGATGAATACGGGAAACATGAACGCGGGTAAGCCTTGCCTGGGTTCATGGCTAGCGTACGGTTTGGGCAGCATGAACGACAACCTTCCGACGTTCATGGTGCTCCAGACAAAGTTGAACGCGAAGGAGAACAACCAGCCGGTGTCGTCGCGGTTGTGGAGCAGCGGATTTTTGTCCTCGGAGTACGCCGGCGTGGGATTGCGTTCCTCGGGCGATCTAGTGCTTTATCTGAGCGACCCAAATGGCGTGGACCGCGAGGTGCGCCGCAAGATGCTCGATGCGGTGAACGCCATCAATCGGCAAACGTTCGAGGAGCTGGGCGATCCGGAGACGAATTCACGAATCTCTCAGTACGAAATGGCGTATCGCATGCAGGCATCGGTGCCGGAGTTGGCAGACTTGAGCAAGGAGCCCAAGTCCACATGGGATCTCTATGGACCGGATGCGAAGGAGCCGGGAACGTTTGCGTATAACTGCCTGATGGCTCGGCGAATGGCGGAGCGAGGCGTTCGGTTTACGCAGGTATACAAGCGCGGATGGGATGTACATGGCAATGTAACCGGGGTGCTTCCCATACTTTGCCAGGAAACGGACCGCGGATGTTATGCGCTGGTGACCGACCTGAAGCAGCGAGGATTGCTCGACGATACGCTGGTGATCTGGGCGGGTGAGTTTGGACGCACGGTTTATAGCCAGGGCGGTCTCACGCCAGACAACTATGGGCGCGACCATCATCCGCGTTGCTATACCACGTGGATGGCAGGCGGTGGCGTGCAGCCAGGAATCACCTATGGCGAAACCGATGAGTACAGCTATAACGTCGTCAAGGATCCAGTGCCGGTCCGGGATTTCAATGCGACAATCCTGCACTGCCTGGGCATCGACCATAATAAATTGACGTATAAGGTTCAGGGACTGGATCAAAAGCTGACTGGAACAACACCCGCCAGCGTGGTAACCGGACTGCTCGCGTGAAGACGGTTCAAATCGCAACGTTGCTGGACGACAGGTTGCTTTCAAAGGGCAAGTCGACGCGGGTAGTGTGGGCCGTCTCGTTTGCGATGAGCATGGCGCTGCTGCTGCTGCCCTGGCTATTCAAACTGGACGGGAAACCACACCGAGACTGGCAACAATTTCTGGGGCGATTCCATCCGCTGGTCGTGCATTTTCCTATCGGACTGATCGTGCTGGTTCCCATGCTTGAGATTGCGGGAGCATGCCGACCGGCATTGCGCGAGGCTGCGGGATTTGTGCTGGGTCTGGGGTTCATCGGCTGCCTGGGCGCATTAACGCTGGGATATCTGCTGGCCTACGGCAGCGGTACCGCTGGCCCCGGCGTTACGCGGCACATGTGGGGTGGAATTACGCTGACCATCGGCGTGCTGGTGTGTTTGCTGGCGCGACCGTGGTGGATGTCGGGAACTGTCCCACACGTATACCCCGCGCTGCTGACCTGTGTGCTGCTGGTGCTGGTCTGGGCGGCCCACGAGGGCGGCTCGTTGACGCACGGAAACAACTATCTCACCGAGTACATGCCAGCGCCCATGAAGCGCTGGCTTATATTCGGCACCGTGCAGCCCCAGATGGTGCCTGGTTCGTTTTACGCCGCGCATATCAATCCGATTCTCGATGCAAACTGCGTCACATGCCATGGTGAGCACAAGGTGAAGGGCGGATTGAGGCTGGATTCATACGGGCAGCTGATGGAGGGTGGCAACAGCGGACCGGTGATCATTCCGGGCAAGCCAGGCCAGAGCCTCCTGTTGACGAGGGTGACACTTCCGCCGAATCACAAGCAGTTTATGCCGGCTCAAGGGAAACCGCCTTTGAAGCCGGAGGAGATTGCGTGGATTCGAGCTTGGGTCCTTGATGGAGCCTCACCGGCAGCGACGACCGTGAGGGGTATCTCGATTCGGGAGAAGGCGCCGGAACCCCCGCTGGTACCAGTAGGAGACTATAGCCGGATGATGCCAGAAATCCGGCAAATGGCGAACGGACAGGGAGCCAAGCTGATGCTGGTCTCAAAAAAGCCCTCGGATGGATTGATATTGAATACGGCGGATGTGGCGAGAAGCTTTGATGACGCGCAGCTTGCGCAATTCCAGAAATTTGCGCCCTATATCGTGGAAGCGGACCTGGGAGGCACGGCGGTGACGAATGCAAGCTTCGATACGCTGGGTACGTTTACGCATTTGCGCGCTCTCCATCTGGAAAGAACGGCGATCACCGGAGATGGACTCGCGAAGCTGGCTCCGCTGTCACAGTTGACGTATCTGAACCTGAGCGGGACGAAAGTAACCAAGGCAGCCTTGGCTCCCCTTGGCTCAATGAAGAATCTGCGCCACGTTTATCTATACAACACGCCTGCGCAACCCGCGCCCGTCGCGGAGTCGACGCATGCCATCGCGAGGAATGTGCCATGAACCGGACACGGAATCAAGCTGTAGCAGGAGTATTCGACAGACGGCAGTTTTGCGCTGTTACGGGAGCCACTGTGTTCGCGGCTCTGGCAGGAAAAGGCGCGGAAGCAGAGGTGTGCCACGCAGGTGAAAGCTCAGCGGGAGTGACGATGCAGACAGGCAATGGTACCTGGACCTACCAGGTTGTACCGCAGTGGGGACAACTGCCCGCTGGAACTGCTTTTGGAGGTACGCATGGAGGCATTGCTACCGACAATGCCGGGCATATATATGTCAGCACGCAGAGCGAGACGGGGATCTTAGTGTATGGCCCAGATGGACATCTGTTGAAGACGATTGCCAACGAGTATCCCGAAGTTCACTCGATGTTCTACGCCCAGGAGGGTGAGGACGAGTACCTGTACACAACGGTGCAGAAGGGGACGCCCAGGGAAAACTGGCTCTTTGTCAAGATGAAGACGGATGGCACGGTCGTACAGAAGATTACCGCTCCGCCGGAGGCCGGCTTCCAAGCTCCAAACCAGTGGCGACTGACTGCGGCGGTACCGGGACCCGATGGCAGCATCTTTATCGCCAATGGTTATGGAGACTCGCGGCTCTTCAGGTTCGACAAGAACGGTGGGTACCTGGCGAGCTACGCGGGGAAGGGTACGTCGAACGGTTTATTCGACTGCAACCACGGCTTGGCAGTCGATACACGCTACGACCAGCCGCTACTGCTGATCTGCGATCGTGAGAACCGGCGACTCGTTCATTTCGACTTCGACGGAAAGTTTGTGCAAACGATCACTCTGCATCTGAGGCGGCCATGCCAGGTGAGTTTCTTTGGAGACTATGCGCTGGTTTCTGAACTGGAAGGACGCGTCACCATCCTGGACAGGGACAACGTTCCGGTGGCTTTCCTGGGAGACAATCCGCAGAAAACTCAGTGGGCGAACTACCAGGTTCAACCAGGCGAGATCGCGCCTGCATCGTTCAGCGCTGCCCATGGATGTTACATCGACCAGAATGCCAATATTTATGTCTCCGACTGGAATCGAACTGGTCGTGTGACGAAGCTCGTTAGGACAAACGCCTAGCGGGAGTTTACTGAAAGTGCGGCAAGGACATGTGCAGGTTGTACTTTGTTTGAGTGTTATTGCGCCGCGATTGTATTACCGACGTTGGGTACTACTATTACAACGTTAAGTGTTATGGGCCGTGTGAATGGCCCACGGTTGCTCCGCAGTAAGCGCATTTGCCTGTCCATGTGAAGAGCGAGTATTGGATTTCACGCCGAGTCCCTGGCAGGGTCCACCCAGAAGTTTTTTTACTGCGTAAAGTTTCCAGGAGGGTGTAAATCATTTTGTGTAAACGATCTTTTCTAATGAGGGAGAGGAGATCGTATGGAGATGGACAAGGAGTTGATCGACCGGCTGCTGGGAAGTTACCAGAAGCCGGAGGATTTG
>JAKAAZ010000149.1 GCA_021802085.1 Acidobacteriota bacterium | reverse complement strand
TCCGCCAGCAGGACGCCGGTTTGCGCGAAGCCGAAGTCATCCGATTGCAGGCCGGTGAAGACGATATCGAAGCTCTCGCCTTCGATGGCGGCCGCGATGGCGCGTGCCGTGCTGACTGGATCGATCGTGGCGAATGAATCGTCGACAAGATGAATGGCGCGGTCGGCCCCTTTTGCCAGCGCCTCCCGCAGAACCTGCTGCGCGCGCGCCGGGCCCGCGGTGACCACCACCACTTCGCCGCCATGCTTTTCCTTCTGGCGCAGGGCCTCTTCCAGCGCGTAAGCGTCCGGTTCGTTTACTTCATAGGAGACGTCCTCGCGAATCCACGTTCCCGCATCGTTTAGTTTGAGCGGCGCGTCCTTCTGCGGAACCTGCTTCATGCAAACCAGAATTTTCATACACTTTAGGCGACTGGGGTAGTGTATCGAAGTGCGCAGACCGTGGTCGAGAGGGAAGACATAGTCTTCTCCAGCAGGTCGATTATCATGGCGGCTGGAATTCCGTGATTCTATTCCGCTCTGGGCTTCATTCCTCATCGAGGATCAGATATAAATGGGTTCATGTTCATCGCTCCTGACTACAGCCGCCAGCTTGACCAAATTGTCAAGGCGCTCAATCGTGGTGTGATGCCGACATGGTTGGTTGCGGTGATCTCGGTGGTACTGGGCTCCGTGTTAGGTCCAATTTGCCACCATATTTTCACAGAGCACGTGAATAAGCAAAGAATGCGGCGAGTTATTTACCCAGATCTCGCCGACATGTACTCGAAGGCCCATCACTTCTATCACCTCAAGACGAACTTAGATCCTACGGGCGATCAAGACTGGAGATTGGCTCGTCTTAAATCATTCCTGCGCTTTGCGGGTGAAAAGTATGCGAAGGATAACCGGGCTGTATACCTCCAGCTCCCAGAGTATCCGCATCTAGATTGCATCTACAGCGCGCTCCGATCGGCGGTAGGTGATGAGGTGGATTTCGACAAACTGGACTTTGACATCAACTGCGGTTTGGCGGTCGAAATAATTGAAGACTGTGTCAGACTTGGCCAATTACCTACCAAGTACATAAAGAAATATGTTGGAAAGGAGGACGCGTCAAAGCTTTTAGATGGAAGTAAGCGCAAAATCACGTAGTCTTGGACTTATCGAAGGAGATAAATGCGGTGGGACGAGAAATGATTCTGACTAAGGACAGAGAAGTTCGCGTAGTGGATTGGCGAGAAGAGATGGCATCTGAGCCGTTGATGCTTCGCGAGCAATATCGCCGTCTCGAAGATTACGACCTGACCGTTCATATCGGAAGAGAGATTGACATAACTGAAGGCGACGTTATAGATATTATTCGCAGAGGATAGCTCTTCAGTGTTAGGCGCTGCGAAACTTCTTCACGATGGCGAGGTATTTCTGCGCATTTTCTGTGATGACGCTGGTGCGGCCCTCGCGGGCTGCCTTGGCATCGACCAGGTCGCCGCCCACGCCGAGCGCGAATGCGCCCGCCGCGAGGAACTCCGCAGCCGTACTCAACGAGACTCCACCGGTGGGGATGAGTTGGATCTGCGGCAGCGGACCTTGCAGTGCCTTCAGATACTTCGCTCCGCCGAGAGCGCTGCACGGAAACACTTTCACCACGTCGGCCCCAGCCTGCCATGCGGTCAGGATCTCCGTTGGCGTCAACGCGCCCGGCATGACAGGGACGCTATACCGGCGGCATAGCTCAATGGTGGGCAGATCGAGCGCCGGACTGACGATAAATTGCGCGCCCGCGAGCAGGCAGTTGCGAGCGGTCTCCGCATCGAGAACGGTGCCCGCGCCGAGCAGCAACTTGTCGCCGTGATGGTCGGCCAACTGCTCAATGACGCGAATCGCGCCAGGCACGGTCATCGTCACTTCCAGGATGTCGATGCCGCCAGCCAGAATGGCGTCGGCGAGGGTCATCGCCTCCTCGGCGGAAGTTGCGCGCAAAACTGGAACCAGTCCCAGTTCGCGCATGTGCTGCATGATTGTGCTTTTGTCCATCATGGTTCTCCTTGGTTGACCCCTCACGCGGGCCCGCTCGGCGGCCGGCATTCACCGCTCATGATTCAAGCATCCAGCAAGCTATCGAACAACCCGCGCACTGCCACCTCGCATCAGTCGCTCGACCTCATTCAAGGTAGCCATGTTGGTGTCGCCAGGAGTTGTCATCGCCAGTGCTCCGTGGGCGCAGCCGCAGTCGACCGCCCACTGCGGATCTTTGCCGCTCAGCAGGCCATAAATCAATCCGGATGCGAAGGAATCGCCGCCGCCAATGCGATCGAAAATTTCCAAATCGGGCATGCGCCGCGCTTCGTAGAACTCGCCATCGAAATAGCAGATCGCGCCCCAGTCGTTGCGGGTCGCAGTCTTTGCGTGACGCAACGTCGTTCCCACGACGCGGAAATTGGGATACTCGGCGACCGCCTGGCGAATCATGGCGCGGAACTGGGCTGTGTCGAGGTCGGCGAGATTGTCGTCGACGCCGTTGATTTCAAATCCAAGCGCGGCGGTAAAGTCCTCTTCGTTGCCCAGCATCACGTCGACCAGCCCGGCGAGTTCACGGTTCACTTCGCAGGCGCGCTGTTTGCCGCCGATGGATTTCCACAATGAGTCGCGATAATTCAGATCGTAAGAAATGATGGTACCGTGCCGATGCGCCGCTTCCATGGCTTCGCGGGCCACCAGCGGCGCGGTTTCCGATAGCGCGCAAAAAATGCCGCCGGTATGAAACCATCGCGCTCCCTCGCGGCCAAAAATTTCGTCCCAGTCGATCATTCCTGGCTTCAATTGCGAGGCCGCCGTGTGTCCACGGTCGGAGCAGCCGAGCGCCGCGCGCACTCCAAAGCCGCGTTCCGTAAAATTCAGCCCGTTGCGCACCGTTCGACCCACGCCGTCGAACGGCATCCAGAGCAGGTGCGAAAGATCGACGCCGCCCTGCAACATCAAATCCTCAATCAATCGCCCCACAGGATTGTCGGCCAGCGCAGTGACCATTGCGGTGCGCAGGTTGAAGCAGCGTCGCAAGCCGCGGGCCACGTTATACTCACCGCCGCCCTCCCATGCGCGAAACTGCCGCGTCGTCGCGACCCGCTCGTTGCCGGGATCAAGCCGCAACATCACTTCTCCCAGACTCACCATGTCCCAGCGGCAGGCCTCGCGCGGTTTCAGGTCGAGACGTTTATTCCCGTTCATTGTTGCCTTTCCCTTGCATCGTTCGCTTGCTTTCTTGCCCAAGACGGCGAGCCGACGCGTCGATTCCACTACATTTCCCGCGAATGATTGGACTCCCTCGCATGATATGCGACCCTTCGGCGAAAATGAAATCGGGCTGCATTCAATCGTTGCCTGGCAATTCCAGCGCACGTTTCCACGGTAAGTGTGAAAAACTTAAGGAAGATATGATTTCTGTCAGCAATATAAGCATGCGCTATGGTTCGAAGATCCTGTTCGAAGATGTTTCCACCACCTTTACCGCGGGACGCCGCTATGGCTTGACCGGCCCCAATGGAGCGGGCAAAACGACGTTCATGAAAATTCTGAGCGGGGACATGGAACCGCAGAAGGGCGTCGTCGTGCGCCCGAAGAAGCTGGGCGTCCTGCGCCAGGACCAGTATGCCTTCGATGCGCATCGCGTCATCGATACCGTGATTATGGGCAATAAAGCCTTGTGGGCAGCTCTCGAAGAGCGCGACCGCATGTACGAGAAGCATGAGCTGGATGACGCCGACGGGATGCGCCTGGGCGAGCTGGAAGGCATCGTGGGCGAAGAAGATGGGTACACCGCCGAAAGCGATGCCGCGATCCTGCTGCAGGGACTGGACATTCCAGACGAGGTTCACGAACGCAAGATGGGCGAACTGCAGGGCGGCCAGAAGGTCCGCGTGCTGCTGGCGCAGGCGCTGTTCGGCAATCCCCAGGCGTTGCTGTTGGATGAGCCGACCAACTATCTCGATCTCGATTCGATCCACTGGCTGGAAGATTTTCTGACCCACCGCGAAGGCACGTTGATCACGATTTCGCACGATCGCTATTTCCTCAACAATGTCTGCACGCACATTGCGGACATCGACTACCAGACCATCATCACCTACACCGGCGGCTACGACGATATGGTGCTGGCTAAGACACAAGTGCGGACGCGCCTGGAAGCTCAAAACGAAGAGCGGGAAAAGAAGATTGCCCAGTTGAATGAATTTATCGCGCGCTTCTCCGCCGGCACGCGGTCGAGCCAGGTGACCTCTCGCAAGAAGGAAGTGGAGCGGTTGCAGACCAGCGAGCTGGCAAGGTCGAACATCGCGCGCCCGTATATTCGGTTCGACCAACTGCGTCCCTCCGGCAAACACATCCTGGAAGCGGAAGGTGTTCGAAAGGCGTATGGGGACCATGTTGTCATCGACGGTTTCACCGCGTCAGTCACACGCGGTGAGAAGATTTGCCTGATCGGCAGAAACGGCCAGGGGAAAACCACACTCGTCAGGGCGCTACTGGCCCATGCGCCAAACGTGGAACATCGGACCGGCGAGAATCTAAGTCGAGACATCGACAGCGGCGTAGTGAAGTGGGGTCATGCGGCGCAGATTGGCTATTTTGCCCAGGACCATACTTCAACCATTGAGAAGGGAATGACGGCGGCGGACTGGCTGCACCAGTTCGATCCCAAGGCGACCAAGGAAGATATTCGTGGCGTGCTGGGTCAAATGCTATTCAGCGGCGAAGAAGGCTTGAAACCGACCGAGGCGCTATCTGGCGGCGAGGCTGCTCGGCTGCTCTTCTGCCGGTTGATGATGCAGAAGCCGAATTTCCTGGTATTCGACGAGCCGACCAACCACCTCGACCTGGAAGCCATCAACGCGCTGAATCAGGCGTTGCAGAAGTACGAAGGCACAGTTCTGCTGGTCACCCACGATCAGGACCTGATCGATGAAGTCGCCACCCGCATTTGGAATTTTGAGGATCACAAAATCCAGGACTTCAAGGGCCCCTATGCGGAATTTCTGCAATCCCGTGTTGCCGTGAGCCGGTAAACTCGCATCTCTCCATGAGGAACAGTGACGTATACCGGCGAGCGACGTCCATAGTGTGCAGGATTGTTCTGCCTGTTCGGAGCGAAAGCATGTTGACAACGGGACGCAGGGCCACGTCCTTCCTCGGAATCTCACTTCTGTTGATGGGAGCGCTTGCGGGTTGTGCAGGCGGCATGCCCTCCAGTCTACTTTCGTCGTCCAAGCCGCCGACGCCTCCCAGTCCGCCTGCTCCAACGCAACCGGCACCCACACCAACACAGGCGGGAACGGTGACCATCAGCCCGCAGAATGCGGCGGCGGCCCCGGGGCAAACCGTCCATTTTACTGCCGTCGTCACAGGCGGCGGCGCACTGACGTGGTCAGTGAATGGAGTTGCAGGCGGCAACTCTACGGTTGGCACCATCGACACCAACGGCAATTACACCGCGCCCTCCACCGTTAGCCAGAGCGAAAATGTTGTTGTGCAGGCGGCGCTAACCAGCGCGCCGCAGGCCAACAGCGCGAGTGCCGTTGTTGCTGTCATTCAAGCGGGAGTGGTGACGAACACGGCCAATCCGCTGGTTGCGGAATATTCTATCTACCTGCCGCAACCGGGCAGTATGTCGGTTCAGTTTGGGCCGGACACCAGCTACGGATTGAACACATGGTCTCAATCCACGCCCACGATTCCCACCAACAATGGCGGTGAGATCAACATGGAAGTGGCTGGAATGCGTGGCTCCTCCACCTATCACATGCAGGCGTTGATTACGCTGGCCAACGGGGTCACTTTCCAGGACACGGACCACACATTTGCAACGGGCGCCGCACCCCCAACCGTTCCTGTACAAGTGAGCACCCCGAGCGGGCAGACTCCGCAGCCCGGTGTGGAACTGTTCGACACGGTCACGTTCGGCAGCAAGCCAATTCCGAACCTGAATCAGGCCTTCGCTACGGATCTGGCCGGAAATGTCATCTGGACGTATCAATTTCCGCAAAGCGAACCGGGATCTGCGGCCAATGTCATTTTTCCCATCAAACCGTTGCCCAACGGACATTTCCTGATGGTCATCGGATATGTGGCCACGCCCACCGCGAAACAGAACATCCCTCCCGGGACGATCGAGGTCGTTCGCGAGGTTGACCTGGTAGGGAACACGATCCATGAGCTGACCATCGACCAACTGAACAAGTCGCTTGCGGCAAATGGTTTTACCGGGTTGAACCTGCTGACGTTCTGCACGGCCGCACTGCAACTGCCCAACGGACATCTGTTGTTGCTGGCCTGGATGACCAAGCCATACACAAACCTGCCCGGCTATCCGGGGACGATCAACGTGCTGGGGACCGTGATCGTCGATGTGGACCAGAACTACAATCCCACCTGGGTATGGAACCCTTTTCAACAGCTCGGCACTCCCGCGTCACCCTACTCCTATCAGTTCCCGGACTGGACGCACTCGAATGCACTGCTCTATTCACCGGAAGACCATAATCTTCTCCTCTCCATCCGCCAACAAAACAGGATCGTCAAAATCGATTACAACGATGGCGCAGGAACCGGCAATGTGATCTGGAGTCTTGGAGAAGGCCGCGATTTCAAGCTGGTAGGCGCCACCGATCCAACGGACTGGTTCTATGCGCAACATGGCATCAACTATTTTGGCCAGAGTACCTCAGGCGTCTTCGATCTTGGCGTCATGGACAACGGGAATGACCGGCTATTCCCATCCGGGCAGATCTGCGGCACGACAGGCGCGCCCGCCTGCTACTCGACGGCTATGGTGTTGCGAGTGGATGAAACAGCCAAGACCGCGACGATGCTGTTTCACTACATTCCGTCTCCGTCGATTTACAGCTTTTTTGGCGGCCAGACAGATTTGCTCCAGAACAACGATATCGAGACAGATTTCTGTGCCGCAAAAGGTGGGGCGATAGTCTACGAGTTGAATCAAACCTCGCCGACGACCGCGCAAACCGTATGGCAGGCGCATACCCCGGGCTATAACCAATACAGGGTAGTTCGTCTGCCAAGCTTGTACCCCGGGGTGCAGTGGTGACAGAGTTTCCAACGCGGCTCGTGTTGCATTGCAGTATGCATTTGTTTTTGGCGTCTAACGAGGTCTGCCGTTTGGCCTAACCATGTCGAACTTGATCGTTCCTGGAAACCCTGCCGCAAACATCTTCCATCCTGCGGAAAAACTGGGGGATAGATTTCTCAATCCTGTTCCCACCGTCGTGATGCGGCCGGGCAGCGCAAGTCGCATGATCCGCCGCTTGTTGGTCGAGAAAAAGGTGGGAGATCCGAAACTTCCACTCGGCCCATTCCCCACAGACACCGCGGTCTATTCGCGTCCTCCTGCTGGCGGCCTGCGTGTCACGTGGATGGGCCACTCGACACTCTTGATCGAGATCGACGGATATCGCATTCTGACCGATCCGGTATGGAGCGAGCGCGCCTCGTTTGTTTCCTTTGCCGGGCCAAAACGTTTCTACCCTCCGCCCCTGGTGCTGAAAGACCTTCCGCCGCTCGACGCTGTGCTGATTTCTCACGATCATTATGATCATCTGGACCGCGCGACTATACGACAACTGGCTGCGGTTCCCTCCAGGGAACGGGTACTTTGGATCTGTTCCGTTGGAGTGGCGCGATATTTGGAGTCGTGGGGCGTGTCCCCGACGTGGATTACGGAGCTGAACTGGGGGCAGACCGCTTCGCTGAATGAGGACCTCCTCATTACGGCCACCCCAGCCCGGCATTTCTCTGGGCGCGGTTTGTGGGGAAGGAATAAGACGCTATGGTCGTCGTTCGTGATCCGGGGGAATCGGCACAATCTTTTCTTCGGGGCCGACTCGGGATTGTTCCCTGGATTTCATCAGATTGGCGATGCCTATGGTCCCTTCGATCTCACCATGCTGGAAATTGGTGCCTACGGCGAGGATTGGCCCGACATCCACATGGGCCCGGAAAAAGCGGTGGAAGCTC
Organism: Acidobacteriota bacterium; assembly: GCA_021802085.1. Classification (GTDB taxonomy): domain Bacteria; phylum Acidobacteriota; class Terriglobia; order Terriglobales; family Acidobacteriaceae; genus JAKAAZ01. Next base: position 994 of record JAKAAZ010000149.1, on the reverse strand, counting down.
ACCTTGCATTGCGGGGCCAACTTTTTTTACCGATCCACTGGGGTCTCTTCAACCTGGCGTTCCATCCCTGGCGCGAACCGGTCGAGCGCCTGCTGGACGTTGCAGATAAAAGACATTTTCAACTATTCCTGCCGCGACCTGGGCATCCCACAGACGTTTCAGGCACAAGTCTGCATACCTTTTGGTGGAAATAGTTTTGCCAACCGGCAACGATTACGGCGACTTTGCCTTCCTATTTGGTAGAGGTATGCGGATTACGGAAAACCTGTCGGGAAAGAAAGTCGCGATTCTCTCCACGGACGGGTTCGAGCAAGTGGAATTGATAGAGCCCAAAAAAGCTCTGGAGCAGGGCGGGGCCAAGACCCAAGACCCATGTCATCTCTCCCCACAGTGGGGAAATAAAAGGATGGAAGTCTACCGAGTGGGGTGACAAGGTGAAGGTCGACCGTGAATTGAAGGATGCCAAAGCGGACGAATACGACGCGCTGCTGCTGCCGGGCGGTGTCATGAATCCGGACAAGCTGCGGATGGATCAGAGCGCGGTTGCGTTCGTGAAGAAGTTTTTCGATGCCCGCAAGCCGGTCGCGGCAATTCGCCATGGGCCCCAGATGTTGATCGAAGCGAACGTGGTAAAAGGACGCAAGTTAACCTCTTGGCCGTCGCTGAAGACCGATTTGAAAAATGCGGGCGCAAACTGGGTCGATGAACAGGTAGTCGTCGACCATAACCTGACAACCAGTCGCAAGCCCGAGGATATCCCAGCGTACAATCGCGCCATCCAGAAGCAATTTGCCGGTGTGGAGATGATGGCGGCCCGACGCGGCTGACATTAGAAACAAAAAAGTTTTTGTAGGGATAAGGGAGTGCAGCGAACATTTTGCACTCCCTATTTTTCGGGGAATTATATACTTTACTCCCTGAGCTAACCTATCTAGAATGAGCACATGAGCAGATCGACGATCAGTGCTTACGCCTTTTTCAAGCGGTTCCCCAA
>JAKAAZ010000148.1 GCA_021802085.1 Acidobacteriota bacterium | reverse complement strand
GTATCTATAAATCCGCTTTCGCCGCAAGAGACGCGGCGAGGGGCACCCGCGGGGACTGGCGGAAAACCACAAGGTCCTTCGCTTCGCTCAGGATGACAAACCTATGGTTAATCTTTCAGGCGCTCCAGATGCAGGAAGCCACCGCTGGCGAAGAAGATCACAGCAAAAATGGACAGGTTATAGCAGGCATGCACCAGGGCGGATGCGGCGACGGAGCCAGTGCGTTCGCGCACACCGACCAGAACGAGGCTGACGAGAAATACCATGGTGAGCGGACCCCAGGCATGGCCGACCTGCTGGGCGTGCAACAGGGCAAAGGGAATGCTGGTCAGAATTGCGGCAAGAATACGGCCAGTCCACGGGCGCAAGGAGGGATAGAGAAATCCGCGAAAGGCAATTTCCTCGGCGATAGGCGCGATGAAGATGCCGAACAGCGCCACCAGCCATGCATCCAGAGCGTTCTGGAAGAAGGCGTCCACGGGCAGTTCTTTCGGAACGGGCAAATAATTCGACACCAGCTGGATGGCAAATCCAAGGCCGATGCCAAGAAGAGGCAACCAGATTCTATAGCGCCGCGCTTGAGGAAAATTCCAGTGGATACCGGCCAGAAAGCCGTCCGGCCATACACGGCGATAGAGGGCAGCGGCGGCCAGCAGCACCGCGCCGTAGGAAACGACCATCATGGGAATAGTGAATCTTGGCTGGTACACCAAGTTCCTGAGGCCGATTCTGCCGAATAAGTGCCAATGCAAAACGACGCCGGCGCCGATGGCCTGAATGGCCATGATGAGAATTCCAGCCAGCGTGAAAAATGCCACCATTTCAAGGACAGTTGGGGTTTCGTCCCGTTGCGGTGAGGCTTGCGGGGCTGGCTCATCGGCGAGTGGGGGTACGATTTCCGGCACGGGATAGGCGTTCCAATTCATAGTCTGGGAGTTCTGCAACCTGCTGTTCTGGGGGCGTCGATTTCCAAGTGTCTATAGTTGTATCTTTTTCCGGGCCGCAGCGCGACCATTCTTTGCGACGGCGGCCAGCGCGCTGGGCTGCTTGGCTGATGACTCGGGCTGCGGGAAGTAGCGGCGCAGGAATTTTCCTGTATAGGAAGCTGGATTGGCGGCGATCCGCTCGGGCGCGCCTTCAGCGACGATTTCGCCGCCCTCCGCTCCGCCTTCGGGGCCAAGGTCGACGATCCAGTCGGCGCTGCGGACGACGTCCAGATTGTGTTCGATGATGAGGATGGTGTTGCCGAGATCGGTGAGCCGGTGCAGGACTTCCATCAATTTGCGCACATCGTCAAAGTGAAGGCCGGTGGTGGGCTCGTCGAGCAGATAGAGCGTGCGTCCGGTCTGCCGCTTGGAAAGCTCACGCGCCAGCTTCATGCGCTGGGCTTCGCCGCCGGAGAGCGTGGTGGCGGATTGGCCGAGATGCACGTAGCCGAGGCCGACATCGTTCAGCGTGGCGAGCTTCTGGCGCACGACTGGGATGTCTTCCAGAACGGTGAGCGCGTCGGAGATCGGCAGATCGAGGATGTCGGCGATGGAGTAGCCCTTGAAGCGAACCGCCAGCGTTTCCTGATTGTAACGGCGACCGTTACATACCTCGCAGGTGACGTAGACATCGGGAAGAAAGTTCATCTCAATGCGACGCTGGCCGTCGCCCTGGCAGGCTTCGCAGCGGCCGCCTGGAACATTGAAAGAAAATCGGCCGGCTTTATATCCCCGCTCGCGCGCTTCGGGCAGCATGGCAAACAAATCGCGGATGGCGGTGAAGACGCCGGTGTAGGTGGCTGGATTCGATCGCGGCGTGCGGCCAATGGGCGACTGATCGATCTGGACGACCTTGTCGATGTGCTCGGCGCCCACAACGCGATCATGTTGGGCCGGTTCCTCACGCGAGCCGTAGAGGTTCTGCGCCAGCGCGCGGTACAAAATATCGTTGATCAGCGTGCTTTTGCCGGAACCGGAGACGCCGGTAATGACGGTGAGCAGGCCGAGAGGGAAGCGCGTGGTCAGGTTCTTCAGGTTATGGCCGCGCGCGCCTTCCACGGTGAGCCATTGCTCGCCGGGCTGCCTGGGTTCGCTGCGGAGGACAGTCTCGAGCGTGCCGCTGAGATACTGCCCGGTCAGCGAACCCGGCGCGCTCATGATCTGCTGCGGTGTTCCATGGGCGACCACATTGCCCCCCAGGCGGCCAGCGCCCGGGCCTAGGTCGAGGACGTAATCGGCGCGGCGTATCGTGTCCTCATCATGCTCGACGACAAGGACGGTGTTGCCGAGATCGCGCAGGGACGTGAGGGCTTCGATGAGCCGCTCGTTGTCGCGTTGATGCAGGCCGATGGAGGGCTCGTCGAGGACATAGAGAACGCCGCGCAGGCGGGAGCCGATCTGGGTGGCAAGGCGAATGCGCTGTCCTTCTCCGCCGGAAAGCGTGGCCGCGCTGCGATCGAGCGAGAGATAGCCGAGGCCGACGGCGACCAGAAATTCCAGCCGCTCGATGATTTCGCGTTGCAAGCGGTCGGCGATGAGTTGCTCGCGCAGGCTAAACGAAAACTGGCGCGCCGTGGCGAGTGCATCGACCAGCGGCATGGCGGCGAAGCCGGCGATGGAGAGGCCGTTCGCCGTGACCGCGAGAGACTCAGGACGAAGACGCTTGCCGTGGCATTGTGGGCAGACGGTCGCGGACATATAGCCCATGAGCCACTCGCGATAGCTGTCTGAGCGGATTTCATCGAGGGACTGGCGCAGCCACTTCAGAATGCCGTGAAAGCCGGTGCGTGGGCCTTCACCGCGTTCCGGGCCAAATAGTAACAGTTTCTGTTCCTTTTCCGAGAGCTGCTCGAACGGCTTGCGAAGATCGATCTTATAGCGGTCGGCGGCGAGATGGATCAGGCGAGCCAGATACTGCGAGCTGCCGCCGGGTCCCAGGCCGCCCTCAAGTAAAGGCTTGGACCAGTCGATGATGACCTTAGCAGGGTCAAAGTCGTACATGCTGCCAAGACCGTTGCAGTGCGGGCAAGCGCCGTAGGTGCTGTTGAAGGAGAAGCTGCGCGGCTCCAGCTTGGGAACATTGATGCCGCAGTCGGGGCAGGCCATGGAGGAGGAATAGAGCTGCTCTTCGACTTGCGTGCCTGGGGCTCGCGTAGCGGAACCGGATCGAGTGGCGGCGCTTCCCGGCATGGCCACCAGGACGAGACCGTTGGCCATCTGGAGCGCCTTGGTGACCGCGGTTTCGAGGCGCTTTTCGACGCCCGGCTTGACGGCGATACGATCCACAATCGCTTCAATGGTGTGGTTCTTGCGCTTATCCAGGACAATGTCCTCGGCGAGATCGCGAACCTCTCCGTCGATGCGGGCGCGGAATCCCTGCTGGTCCAGCTTTTCCAGTTCGTCGCGGAACTCGCCTTTGCGGCCGCGCACGATGGGGGCGTAGATGGTGACGCGCTCGCCGGGGGCCAGTTCCATGACCCGGCTGACGATCTGATCCGCCGACTGGCGCGAGATGGGCCGTCCGCAGTTGGGGCAATGTGGGATGCCGATGGAGGCGTAGAGCAGGCGAAGGTAGTCGTAAATCTCAGTAATCGTGCCGACGGTCGAGCGGGGACTGCGGCTGGTGGTCTTTTGTTCGATGGAGATGGCTGGGCTCAGGCCCTCGATGGAGTCTACGTCCGGGCGCTCCATTTGATCGAGAAACTGGCGAGCATAGGCGGAAAGGGTTTCGACGTAGCGCCGCTGGCCTTCGGCATAGATGGTGTCGAAGGCGAGCGAGGATTTGCCGGAGCCGGAAAGTCCTGTGATGACGGTGAAGGAGTTGCGCGGTATCTCCACCGTGATGTTCTTCAGGTTGTGCTGGCGCGCGCCGCGCACGATGAGACGTGATATCGACATGGTTACCGGCAACAAACTTCGCGCGGCCTTTCCGCCGCATGGTTCAGGGCCTTATTCGAGAAAGAACTTGAGCCTGGAGGAATCTTCCCAAGCAACAGAATGGATGCGAAACACACTGGCGTGGAACGCGAGAATTCGGTTGAATGAAGGACTAGGAGCGTGGATACCCATTTTTTCCATGAAAACTGGTCGAGTCCTGTCGTACCGCACTGGAAGCATTTGCACTGGAGGAAAGCTCACATGATGTTGTTGATGGTGTCGATCATTCTCGCCTCGGTTGCCATGGGTGTTGCACTGGCTCATGGGCTATGTACCGCGCTATTTGCACTCGCTCGGATGCATGTTCGCGCGCAGAAGCCAGCTCCGTAGCAGATGCAGACAAAAATTGCGAATCCATAAATATTTTCTAGACTGAATCCTGCAATCCAGCGGCCACGAAATTTCCGCGTGCAGAAATTGCTGTCACAATGCGCGCGATCCTGAAAATTTCAAGCAATTCTCTCCGATCACATGGATCACTGCGGGTGCATTTTCCGCAACTCGTTGAAGATCTCTTGCGGCGTTTTGGGCTGAACCGGCTGGGTAGGGTCGGCTGGCGCCGATTCGTCGCTGGCGGTTGAGGCAATCGGCCCGCTGCCTGCGGCAACTGGCGTATTCGGCGCAGCGGCGGCATTGCCGGTGGTCAGCACAAGTCTTGGGGATTGTCCGCCCTCGCCGCCGATGATGACAAAGTTATATCCAGAGCCGTCCAGCAAGGCTGTCAGGGTGCTGGCCAGAGTGCCGGGTCCATATTGTCCGTAGATGCGTTGATCTCTGCCCAGCCCTTCGACGACGAGCCCGGTGTCTCTGGAAACTAGATTGAGGGTGTCGATGAGGCTGGAATTCCTTGCCTGAATGCTCAACATACCTTGATGGAACTCAACTGTCGCCGGCGAGGCGGGTTGGTTCGCAGGTGGAACGGGTGGTGGCGGCACTGCTGGCACTGGCGTCTCGACGGGCGCGTTCGTTTTGGCATGATGAGCATGGCGGGTCGAGTGATGAACCTCGGGCTGTGTCTTCCGGTTTGCAGATTTCCCGCTGCCGGAAGGAGAAGATTTGGCACCAGGGGTGGCCGTTGCCTGGCTTGCAACGGGGGCACTTGCATCCCTGCCGGCTGCCGGCGTCTGTGCTCTGAGGGTGAATGCCGCGGGCAAAAGAAGCAAGCCGCTCAGAGCGAGAATCCAACGGCGTGCAAGGGATGCGGAAGCCGAAACTGGAGAACAAGCTACGCGAGGCCAGCGCGGTCCGGCAGATTCGGCATCCAATTCTCTCAGTATCCCTGGGCGGGTGTAGGGGTCAAAAAGCATTTCTGTACTAGACTAACAATGTTTACCCGAGTCGGCATGTGGCGATGTTTTCACCGTCTACCTGATGGAATCCCGAGCAGGCAGATGGCAATCACAGATTCATTGAGGAAAAACACGGAATGAGTTCGACCGAAAAGCCACTTTCCGAAATAATACGCAATCGCCGTGCCACGCCCAGCTTCGATGGTGCGCCAGTCCCGGAGAAAGACCTGAAGCAAATTTTGAGTGCGGGGCTGCATGCGCCGAGCGGGTACAACATGCAGCCCTGGCGTTTTATTGTGGTCCGCAATCCGGAGCAGAAAAAGCGTCTGCGCGGAGCAAGTTTCAACCAGGCCAAGGTCGAAGAGGCTTCGGCAATGATTGTGGCGTGCGGCGACGCGGATGGCTGGCGCAATGGCGATCTGGAAGAGATGCTGCGGCTGGGCCGGGAAGGCGGCATGTCGGAAAGCTATGCCGAGCAGGCGAAAGAGAACATTCCAAATTATCTTTCGAACCACCCGAATATGCCGATGTGGCTGAATCGTCATGTGATGATCGCCTTGACGCACATGATGCTGATGGCCGAGGCGCTGGGCTACGATACCGCGCCCATGGAAGGTTTCGAGGAAGAGAAAGTTCGGGAGGTATTGAAACTTCCGCTCAGCTATCATGTGGTCGCGCTGCTGGGGATTGGCCATCTGCAGGGTCCGGACAAGCATTACGGCGGCCGCTTCGATAGGACTCGGACGGTATTTGCAGAGGAGTACGGCAAGCCGCTGCGACTGTGAGCGCGTGCTGGGACTAGGAGGGATCGAGGCGCGGCGAGGGCTGCGCCTTTTCCATTGCAGCGCGAGGATACCGAGAGAAACAGAAGGAGCCAAACCTGGTGAGCCAAAGAGAATACCCATTGTCGCCGATCGTTGGGGTGGGTGCAGTTGTGCTGCTGGGAAACTCGGTGCTGTTGGTTCGCCGCGCGCAAGCGCCACTGGCAGGGGAATGGTCGCTGCCCGGCGGCGCGGTGGAGCTGGGTGAAACGCTGGAGGATGCGATTGTCCGCGAGGTTGCCGAAGAAACGGGGCTGACGGTTGCGCCGACCCAGGTGCTGAAAGCGTTGGACCATATTGAACGCGATTTGGACGGGCGAATTCGGTTTCATTATGTGCTGGTGGATTTTCTGTGCGGCGTGGATCCGGGCGATGGCGTGGGCGCTGAGGCTGTGTTGCACGCGGCAACCGACGTGTCTGAAGCACGGTGGGCGCCAGTCGAAGGCCTGCGGGGTTCAAAGGAGTTTCCGCTTAGGCAGCGGACGCTGGATGTGATCGATGCGGGATGGAGCGAGGCACAGAAGAGCGGGCTAATTGAGCGATTTCGTCGGTGAGGATTGGAGAATCCCAGGTCTCAGAATCGAGACATGAGGCACCCAGGACATCGCACCTTCTTCAGCGGGTCGATTCAGGCCGGATTGCATTGCGAACGGCCGGCTGCTGCTGGGTCATGCAATGCATGGCGCCGAGGCCCCAGATGAAGTCACCGCTGTGAATGCCGACGATTGTATGGCGCGGAAATAGCTCTGCAAGGATGGTCAGCGCGATACGGTCGTTCGCGTCGTTGAAGGTAGGCGCCAGCACCAGGCGATTGGCGATGTAGAAATTCGCGTAGCTGGCGGGCAGGCGCTGTTTTTCAAACACAACGGGAGAGGGAACCGGCACCTCCACGATGCGGTAGGGTTTTCCGTCGCGGGTACGGGCGGCGTGCAGGCGCTCTAAATTTTCCTGGAGCGGTGCGTGATTTTCATCGTCGCGATTCGTCTCGACGGCTGCGACGATCGTGGTTCGATCCACGAATCGCGCAATGTCATCCACATGGCCGTGGGTGTCGTCGCCTGCAATGCCACGATTCAGCCAGATCACTTGATCGACGCCGAGGTACTCGTGGAAGCATTGTTCCAGTTGCTTGCGAGACGCGCCGGGATTGCGCTGCTGTACTTCGCTGAGCAGGCATTCTTCTGTGGTGAGCAACGCGCCTGCTCCGTTGACGTCGATGCTGCCGCCTTCGAGCACGACGCGATGGCGCTGACCGTTGGCCAGCGTGATCTCGGGCGTCCACACGGGCAGGGATACAAGTTTTGCGACGCGCGCAGGAATTTTGTCGTCGTGATGCCAGTTGTCATACTTGGCCCACGCATTGAATTTCCAGTTGGCGAGCGCAAGGGGCGGCGCGGAGACGCTCCCTGCATCTGGAGTTAGAAAGATGGGGCCGGAGTCGCGCAGCCACACACGATCGGTCGGCCAGCGATGAAATTCGACGCGGGCCAGATCGGCGCCGCAGCGGCCGAGAAGATGGCGGGCGCGTTTCTCCGCTGCCGCGTCGTTGACAAGAATGTGAACGGTTTCGACGCTGGCAAGCCGGCGCACAATCTCGCCATAGACCCAGGGGATGGGCTGAAATTTTCCTGGCCAGTCCTCGGGATTATGCGGCCATGCAATCCAGGTGGCGGCGTGCGGCTCCCATTCGGCGGGCATGTGCAGGCCGAGGGCGCGGGGAGTGGTTTTGTTGATGTCTAAGATAGCAGGAGGATTGCGCATGGCGATCTATTCGTCACCTACTCATCGAGGAGGCGTTCCGTGATGGGCTGGTAGGCATCGACGCGGCGGTCGCGCAGAAAAGGCCAGTGGCGACGCGTCTCCTCGATCAAATGAAGATCGATTTCGCCGAGAAGAATCTCTTCCTTGTCGCGCGCGGCCTGGGCAAGGATGCGGCCGAAGGGATCGGCTAGAAACGATCCGCCCCAGAATTCGATTCCGGCGCCTTCGGCACGATCGCCGCGAACATCGCCATGCTCGTGGCCGATGCGGTTGACGGCGGCGACGTAGACTCCATTCGCAATGGCGTGGGAACGCTGGATGGTCTGCCAGGCGCTGTACTGCGCCTCGCCAAATTCGGATTTCTCCGATGGATGCCATCCAATCGCGGTCGGATAGAAAAGAACATTCGCGCCTTGCAACGCGGTGATGCGCGCGCCCTCTGGATACCACTGATCCCAGCAGACCAGAACGCCGATGTTTCCGGCGTGGAGCGGGAAATTGCGAAATCCTAAATCGCCGGGAGTGAAATAAAACTTCTCGTAATAGAGAGGATCGTCGGGGATATGCATCTTGCGATAGGTTCCGGCGAGCGCACCATCGTCCTCTAGCACGGCGGCGGTGTTGTGGTAGATGCCGGCTGCGCGGCGCTCGAAGAGGGAAGCAACGACGGCGACATGCTCTTCCCGTGCGATGCGGGCTAGCTTCTCGGTGGAAGGGCCGGGGATGGATTCGGCGAGATCGAAGAGCGCGTGATCTTCGCGCTGGCAAAAATATTGCGTGCGAAACAGCTCCGGCAGGCATACGACCTGGGCGCCGGCGCGGGCCGCTTCGCGAACGCGGTCGGCGGCCTTGTCGAGATTGGCGTCCGGGTCCGGGGAGCAGGACATCTGTACCAGGGCAACGCGAAAATTATTTTGAGCATTTGGCATGGCTGTCGTATTCGAAGCGCAGGGCAGGGCAGGAAGAACCTGCCCTCGGCATGATGTCTCGCAGATGAAGAGCAATGCCGTGATTGTGTTATTCAAAGATCAAAATGGCAGCGGCAATGGTGGTTGTCCACAAGCCGCGCTTATCGCCCACGGCTGACTGCGTGATGTTGGCGGTGCGCACGATCTGGTTTGAGATGCGATAGAACTCTTTTTTCTCGTCCCAGCTTTTGTCCGGGTCGAAATCCATATTTAGCGTGGTAGCGAGCATTTCGGCAGCGAGTTCTTCCGCGTAGTCGCCGGCCTGGTCTTCGGTTTCGCCAAAGCTGTGGTGCTCGCTGAGATAGCCGTACATATTTTTGTCCGAGGGAATGGCCACGCCGATGCTGGAAGCGATGAGCCGATGTGGTTCGCGCGACGTATTTTCCGCGACCACGGCG
>JAKAAZ010000147.1 GCA_021802085.1 Acidobacteriota bacterium | reverse complement strand
ACTGGAAGCCGCCTACCACAAGGCCGACAAGGCCATTGAGAACATCGTTGACCTGTTACAAGCCGCCTGATGTTACTGCATGTTTGTTGAACTATTTTTGTCTACGAATAAAGATTGAAGAATCTAAAGCTCGCGAATTTGAACGCCCGCGAGAGGATTACAGCTACGTCATTTGTTCCCGCCTGAAGGATGGCACCGAGAAAGCGACGCTGAATGTGCACTGCGGACCCGACGGTGGCTTCGCTGAGACAAAGTATTACTCTGAAATTCAGGTCACCTTTCTTGAAGACGACCTTGGCGCGCTTGGGCGCAAAGACGATTATCTGCTCCAGCGCGCGACAGACATTCTAAATCTGTTCTTGGATAAGTACCGCCTCTTTATGGAAGATTACCGGGTGGGTCGCGTCTCCGCTGTTCGGAACTTATATTTCGCAGCCTGTCATTCGAGTCCTCTAACGGTTGAAGAGCAGGGATTGACCGTTGAACAACTCTTTGCGACCCTTTCCAAGGGGCGGACGTTTTACTATCAGGTTGGGCACGGAGGAGTCAATATACTTCGGCCCAACAGCTTTGATCGTCTCGGACCGAAAGTTCAAATTGCGGAGCCTGCGCTTGGGATCCTAGCCACTTTCCTGAGGACCAAGTACGAAATGCCCCTCAGCTACGAACTTGTTATGGAGTCGCTCAGAAGTCTGCAAGTCGATCACGACTTTAAGCTGGCTATCGTTCACGCAGCCACTGCTGTAGAGGTCCATGTTCTGCAATTGCTCTACCGCATTCTTGTTGCCTTCGGAAGCAGTGATGCCGATACGTGGAACTTGCTCGAGAACGATCCTCAGTATGAGGGGATTTCACGGCGTCTTAAGGCGCTCGAATCGCACACTCGGACACATTGTGAACGGTACGGACTGCCCTATAGGCAGTTTGTGGGAAGCGGCCTCCATCTACGATGGAGAGATGTACTCGCACATAAGCGTAACCGCGCTGTCCACGCGGGCGTAGCGTCGTTCACATGGGCGGAGGCAACAGAAGCATTTGGCATAGCGAAAGAGACCATAATCTTTCTTGATCAACGAGTGCTAACGTTTGCCAATCATTTCCAACTAAATCCTATCGTCACTGGGATTCAAGAAGGCGCAGGCGGCATTTTGTTTTAGGTCGGATTCCAATTAAGCCGTTTAGGATCGAAGAATGCGTCGAGCACGTTAGCGCCACTTGCTAACCTGGCCTGTGGGTGGATAAGCAAATTGCCAAAATGGCGCGGGCTGCCATTGGGTGGGCGATTCGGGAATGAAGGCGCGCCGCGAGAGTACACAGCGTGACGCTGAAGAGCGCCAGCGGATAGCATGGGAACTGTTGCCTGCGACAGCGCGGGCGGCCAACTATGCGGGCGCTGATTCTTTCCGACATTCACGCGAACATCGACGCCCTGGACGCGGTTCTGGCGGCGGCGCCGCGGCACGATGTTGTCTGGAACCTGGGAGATGTGGTCGGCTATGGCGCAGCTCCCCAAGCCGTTATCGAGCGGGCGCGCGAGATTGGCACGATGTTTGTGCGCGGAAATCACGACCGCGCCTGCGCCGGACTCATCGACGCCGAATACTTCAATCCCATCGCGTTCCGGGCCGTGGAATGGACGCGGGGCCAGCTCGATCCAGCATCGCTCCAATGGCTGAAGCAATTGCCGCGTGGTCCCATTCTTACGAATGACGACCGGGTAAGCTGCGTGCATGGCTCCCTGGTCGATGAGGATGAATACCTGTTCTCCACGTGGGAGGCGCGGGAACAATGGACGCATGCGCGCACGCAGGTGACGTTCTTCGGCCACACGCATGTGCAGGGTGGGTTCGCCGCGAACGCGGAAGGCGAATGGTTCCCGCTGAAACCGGTGTATACCCGCGATGACGCAGCGGAAAGTTACGACCTGGATTTGCGGAGCGGCGCAACGTACCTGATCAATCCCGGCGCGGTCGGCCAGCCGCGCGACCGCGATTGGAGAGCGGCCTTCGCGCTCTACGACGATCAGGCCGAGCGGGTCACATTCTTCCGCGTGCCGTACGACGTACGACTGGCGCAGATGCGGATTCGACGTGCCGGCCTGCCGGATATGCTGGCATGGCGCCTGCGCGTGGGCCAGTAGCGCCCAAAAACCTTCGCCGGCGCGAACTACTCCGCGTCGGCTTCTTTCGCGACCGTCACCTTGACATGCGCGGTCACTTCCCGATGGAGGCGGACAGGCACGAGGAACTCGCCCAGCGATTTCAGAGGCTCTTCCAACTGCACCTTGCGGCGATCGATCTGAAAGCCCTGCGATTCGAGCGCCTGCGCGATATCCGGCCCGGTGACGGAGCCAAACAGATGATCGTTGTCGCCGGTCTTGCGCGTAAAGTTCAACTCCACCCGGTCCAATTGCTGCACCAGCAATTCGGCATCGGCCTTTTCCTTGGCGAAGCGGCGCACCGAGGAGTTTTTCATCTGCTCAATGACGGCTTTATTTCCCGCCGTGGCCTCGATGGCCAGGTTGCGCGGCAACAGAAAATTGCGGCCATATCCTTGAGCGACTTTCACGACATCCCCGCGATGCCCGAGGTTCTCGATATCTTCCTTCAAAATAATTTCCATGTCCTAATCTCCGAAAAATCTTCTATGGCCGCGACTAGAGCTCTAGTGGCGCTGGGCAAACGGCAGCAGCGCGATGTTGCGAGCCTGCTTGATGGCGCGGGTGACGCGGCGCTGGTGCGTGGTGCAGACGCCGGTCAGGCGGCGGGGAACGATCTTCCCGCTTTCCGCAACGAAACCCTGCAACAGCCGCACGTCGCGGTAGGGAATTGCGTCGATCTTCTCCACGCAGAACTTGCAAACTTTCTTGCGACGGAAAAACTTGCGTCCGCCGGGGCCGCTGCCTGCGCCTGCCGGGCGCGGTGGCCGTGGGCCGGAGTGGGACGATCCTTCTTGCGATGTCGATTGAGATCTTTCTTCTGCCATGCTGCGACTCCTTCTCTTCTGCCAGAGAGCGTCTCTGGCGCGTGAACTTGTTTCCTTCTGTTGAACATGCAGTGGGCATCGCCCACAAAAATGTTTGGGTTGGCCCCGCTATGCGATGGCTTCTGGCGCCGCTGCGGTTTCCGCGGGCCGTTCCACGCTGCGCTGTGGCGCGACCGGTTGCGATGCGGCAGCCTGGGATGCGGCGGCAGCGGCATTCGCTTGTGCAGCCTGTGCATTCACCGTGCTCTGCTTGATCTTGGTCGACCGCAGCTTCTTGATCTTGTTGATCCGCTTTTCTTCCTCGTCCATGCGCACGGTGATGAACTTGATGACCGGCTCGGTGACGCGCAAGCGGCGCTCCAGTTCCGCCACCAGGCTGCCATCCGCTTCCACGGTCAGCAGGTTGTAGTTGCCCTCATTGAACTTGCGGACGGTATAAGCGAGCTTGCGGTTCCCCAGCTTCTCGCTCGACACCAGCTTGCCGTTGCCCTTGTTAATGGTGGCTTCAAAGCCTGCGATCAGCTTGTCCGCTTCTTCGCCAATCACATCCGGGCGCAGGATAAACATCACTTCATATTTCCGTTCCATTCGTCTCTCGTTTCCGGCAAAGTCTGTCTGACCCCGCCTGTCGCAACCTCCATGGTTGCCCGTTCTTCATCGTTCACTCTTGCTCTTCGGCAGTTGCCCGCCGATTAAACCGGTTCATCGCGACGCCTGCGCCTTCAGTTAAAAGCACTTCCACCGCCGTCGAAACATCATCCAGAACTGTGTCCAGCACCGCCAGCTCCCGCTTACGAAACGGCGTCAAAACATAATCCTTGCGACGCTGCCGGGCGCTTTCCGCCGCCTTTTCCTCTTCCGGAGCGATCCCAATTCGAATCCGCAGCCACTCTTCCGTGCCCACCGCATTCGAAATGGAAGTGACCCCGTTGTGCCCGCCCGCGCTTCCACGCTCGCGTATGCGAATCGTTCCCAGCGGAAGAGCCACTTCGTCATACAGCACGATCAGCTCCCGCCGCAGATCGATTTCCAACTCCTCCGCCAAGGCTGCAACCGACAACCCACTCAGGTTCATGTAGGTTTCCGGCTTTGCCAGCAACACTCGCCTGCCGGCAATTCGCGCCGAAGCAGTCAAGGCCTTCGAGCGTCGATTCGATACCACCACACCGCACCGTTCCGCCAGGCGATCGATTGCCAGAAACCCGGCGTTATGCGGCGTGAACTGATACTCAATCCCCGGATTGCCTAAGCCGACGATCAGAGTCACGCCTGAATCGACGCCGGATTTCAAGCTCGAATCTATGCCGCCAGAAAGTCCCATGCGTTCCCGACGCTACTTCTTCGCGTCTTTCTTGTCGTCCTTCTTGCCGTCTTCGCCAGCCTCAGGAGTTTCCTGTTTGCCTTTCTTCGCCACTTCCGGTTCCGCTGGAGTCGCGGCTGCCAAGGCATCGGGCGTAGCCACCACTTCCTCACGCACCGCCGTGATGTGGGCAACCGTGGTTTCTTCATCGGTAATAAATTTCAGCTTGTCGGTGCGGGGCAGATCGGCCACGCGAATCACCATGCCAAACGACAGCTCGCTCACATCCACGTCAATGTGTCCCGGGATGTCCGCCGGCAAACACTCGATCTCGATCTCGCGCAGCACCTGATCGAGGATGCCACCCTGGGTCCGTACGCCGACCGGAACCCCGAGCAACTGGATCGGCACTTCCACGCGCATCGCCTTGTCCATCGCGATCCGCTTCATGTCGATGTGGATCAGGTTGCCCTTGATGGGATCGTTCTGCCAGTCCACCACCATCACTTTGGCCACAGAACCGGCAACGTTCAGGTCGAAAATCGTGTTGTGCCCGGACTCGGAATGCAGGATCCGGCGAATCTGTTTGGGATCGACAGTAACGGCCACAGACGGCTGCTTGGCTCCGTACACCACTGCGGGGATGTTTCCCCCGACGCGCACGCGGCGCGCGATATTTTTCGTGAATTTCCCCTCGCGGGGTGTTGCCGTGACGACTTCAGGTGCGCTCATAATTTTCGTTTTCCTTCGGGCACGACGGGTTGCGCCGCTCCCTTCTCGTGGCCTGGGCGTTTCTCGCCTGGCCACATTAGTTTGGTCCGCATCGCTGCGGAACGGGTACCCCAGGTCTCGTTTCTGAGACCTGGGGTCGCGTTAGTTGAACAAGCTGCTCACGCTGGTCTCCATATGAATGCTCTCGATGGCGCGCCCGATCAGGCCCGCGATCGACAACACTTGAATCTTTTCCGTGTGGTGCGCTTCTTCCCGCAGCGGAATGGTATTCGTCACCACTAGCTTCTCCAGCCGCGAATCCGCAATCCGTTCGATCGCGCGGCCGGAAAGCACGGGATGGGTAGCGCAGGCATACACTTTTTTCGCGCCGACTTCCAGCAGCGCATCCACGGTCTTAATCAGGGTGCCGGCCGTATCGACAATATCGTCGAGGATAAGACACGTCCTGTCCTCCACATCTCCAATCACATGCATCACTTCGGTCACGTTCATGTCGGTCCGCCGTTTGTCCACAATGGCCAGCGGCGCTTCCATTTTCTGCGCGAAGAAACGCGCCCGTTCCACGCCCCCCGCGTCCGGCGAAACCACCGTCAGGTCAGGCAGATTCAGCTCTCGAAAGTAGCCCACCAGCACCGGGCTGGCGAACAGGTGATCCACTGGAATATTGAAAAATCCCTGGATCTGCGCCGCGTGCAAATCGACCAGCAACGCCCGATTCGCCCCGGCGGTCGTCAACAAATCCGCCACCAGCTTGGAAGAAATCGCCACCCGCGGGCGGTCTTTGCGATCCTGTCGCGCGTATCCGTAATACGGAACCACCACGGTGATGCGCCGGGCCGAGGCCCGCTTCAACGCGTCGATCATGATCAACAACTCCAGCAAATGCTGGTCGACGGGATAGCAGGTCGGCTGCACAACAAAAACATCCGCGCCGCGAACATTCTCCAAAAGCTGAAAGTACACTTCCCCGTCGGAGAATCGCTGCAAGCGTACTTCGCCCAGCGGCACCCCGACAAATTTGCAAATCTCTTCCGCCAGCGGCAGATTCGAAGAACCGCTGAAAATCTTGAACCGCTTGTCCTCGCTGTAGGATTTGGCGCGCTTCCGCCCAGCCGCGGCTCGTGCCTGCACTCCAGACTCTGCGGCTTCCACAGCTACAGAGCCGGACGTCACCGGCGTGATTGCGGGAGCGTCCGCATCTATCGTAAGGATTGACTCCCCGTTCAAGTTCCCATCTCCGTCCGCACTCGTCATGTTGTCTGGACCTCCCAAGCTGGTTAGCGTTGGTGTACCGAACTGCAAACTCGAACCGCGGCGGCAGATTTTTCAAGAAGCTGCCCAGGCCCGAAAACGATTTGCCGCAGACAATCCAGGCCCTGCGACATTGGAAGAGCGAATTCTAAGAAACCGATTACCTTGCTGCAACCGCACAAGCAACATCTCGAAAACTGGCTGGGCGACTAGGATTCGAACCTAGACCGAGTGCTCCAAAGGCACTTGACCTACCATTAGTCGATCGCCCAACGCTACCGACTCTCGCTGACCCCATCGATCATGGTGCGCCAGTACTCCTGTCGGCCAACCGTCCTGGTTTCGTACGTCGCAATGCCCTGCGCCGCCAGCCGCTCCGCCGCCGCCCGCGATTCTTCCGCCGTCCCATACAAACCGAACAACGCGGAGCCGGACCCGGAAAGCGCCGCATAGATCGCAGTGCTTTCACCTTGAGAATTTTGCTTCAAAATTTCGAGGATGCCGCGCAAAGAGGGATACTGAGTGAAGACGACCGGTTCAAAGTCGTTCACGATCCCGGCGCGGACAAGCTCGAGAAGAAGATTCTCGGCCCGGTCTTCCTCTGGTGTTGCAGGAAAGACACCGGTGGCGTTCGTACGAGCTTCCTGGGGGGCGACCAAGGCCGCTGCCCACGTACGACCCAACCGTTCCAGCCTATCGGAAGCAAGGCCGCTGGTCAATTCGTTTTCTGGCGCGTCCCCGGTCGTTTGCGCGGAAAATCTCTCTGTCTGGAGTTGGTCCCAGTCGCGAAATGCCTGCGGCGTCGAAACTCTCACCCCAGGAACCGCCAGCACGCAATAGGTGTCCGGCAAATCCGGAAGAGGACAAACCTCTTCCCCACGCCCCAGGCCCAGCACCGTGCCGCCGACCAGAAACAGCGGCACATCGGAGCCCGTTTCGGCGGCGATCTGGAGGTTTTCCGCAGTGGGGAGGGCGATTCCAAGCTCCTTTTCCAGGCCGATCAACGCCGCAATCGCGTTGGCCGAGCCTGCTCCCAGGCCGCCCTGCACGGGCAGCCGCTTATCAATATGGATGGTCACCTGCGCGGAAATTTTCCGTCGCCCCAGCGCCCGCTCCACGATCTTCCAGCAGGTATTCCGCGCATCGCACGGCACATCCTTGTTGTTGCAGGTAATCGTGATCGCGCCGGCCGCGCCGCTCTCCAGCGGCATCGCCGTGACCTCCACAAAATCATGGATCGCCAGCGTCTGGTAGATCGTCGCCAGCCCATGGTAGCCATCCGGCCGCAGCGGGCCAATGGCAAGTCCAAGATTGATCTTCGCGTGCGACCGAACCCGTGTGGTCATGCTGGATTGATTGTAGATGGACGACTAACCGCGCCGGCGGCGCAGGTTTCAGGTGTGACTTTATATCGCACACCTGTGCTAGTATGAACATGTGAAACGTCGGAAGCAGCCTTCCAAATCTGCCCAGGCAGAAAAGGTCGTCGACCGAGAAATGCATATCGGATGCTTTCGCGGACCCGGAAAAATTCGTGAAGAGGTATGGCAGGATCGTGCCGGGATTGTTGTCCGCTATAACCTCGCATTTATCCATCACGTCCTTTGCCAAAAGGACAATGGACGGGTTCTGGGGTACGACTCCGCGCATGGCCACCATCACTGGCACTTCATGGGAAAGCTGGAGGATTTCGAGTTCGTGAGCTACGAAGCACTGACTGGCAAATTTTTCAATGAGGTGGCCGAACTATGCAAGAAAAGCAGAAAAGAGGACTAAAAATGCAGCTCACAATTTATACCGACGGGCTGGAGGGTTTTCGCAAGCGTTCGCTCGAACTTGCTCGCAAACTGGATCGCGGCGAGAAACTGAAGCCTGAAAAAACCATCGCATTTGAAGACCCAATTGAGATGGCGAAGGTGCTGAGTCCGGAGCGCGTCCGTCTTTACCAGGTTGTGAAACAACGAGAGACCTCGGTCACCGATCTTGCCAACGGGCTGAAGCGCGACCGTAGTTCCGTCAGCCGAGACGTGCGCCTGCTGGAACTGAAAGGGCTTCTAACTACCCATGAAGCCCCGAACCCTGGCCACGGCAGGGTCAAAATGGTGGCCGCTCCCGTAGAGAAACTGACGCTGGTGGCTGAACTTTAAGCAGCGATCGGAAATTAAGCCATGCAAGCGCAATGAATAACGTCATGCCAAGCATTGCAAGAATGAGAGCGGCAAGTAAACTTACTTCATATTTATGAAAAGCGGCTAAGGCTACAACCGCCATCTTTTTCGATTTTGTGAACGTGTTAGCGAGATAGCCGCGATCGAAACAAAATTTATTTTAGCGATTTAGAAAGTTCTGGTTCCTGCATGGCAATCTATCGCTGCAGGGGATCGATGGGGATGTTGACGTCTGTGACGCGAAAATTCTGCGCCAGTACGGGATGGCGCTTGGCAATGGCCTGATACATCTCCCAGGCAACGCGGCGATAGGAGATGTGCCCCTGCGGAGCGCTGCGTAGCTCGGCGATATAGAGCGCCTCGGCGAAATCCATCTTGAAGAGCGACCGGCAGCGCGTCCCCAGCGGCAGCACGTACTGCGCCGTCGCGTTCGCCTCCGGAATATCGGCCTGGGCTAGCTGTCCAAATGTCGCCTGCGCGTCTCGAACCGCCTGGTCATACGGCTCACGCAGGTCCGACTCTGCTATAAGCTCGGGCACTTCGTAGCCATGCGCGCTGGTAAAACTCTGCATCGTCTGCACGCAGCGGCGATGGCGATGCATGTCGCGAAAGCCGCCGATGTCCATGAGGATGTCGAAGCGAAACTGATAGCCGGAGGAGAATGCACGCAACAGCTCGTCGTGCCGTCCGCGATGCCGCGTGCCCAGCGCCAGCAATTCATCCCGGTGCGTTGCGTCGAGCGCGACAACCTGTTCGC
>JAKAAZ010000146.1 GCA_021802085.1 Acidobacteriota bacterium | reverse complement strand
GTACTCATTCAAGCGGCCAAGATACGGCCAAAAGGTATTGTGCTGGTTCATGTCGGAGGAGTACGCCCCCTCCGTTGCAAACGGGTGCCAGCCCGGTTCAGGGCGGTCCATGTATTCGTAGGGGTAGCCGTGGTAGATAATTTCGTTGATGCCGGCTGTGAGCAGTTCGTCGGCGTAGCGTTTGATCTTCTCAGGCGTGGTTTGATAGGCCTTACCCTGCCAGACAAAGCTTTCGCTGGATACGATTTTTCGTCCGTAGAGGTCCCCGGCTGAGGAGGACATTTTCAGGAAATCGTAGCGGCCATTGTCGTAGAGGTCCTCGGTTTCGGGAATGCTGGCCGCTCCATACACCCGCAGCCAGTCCGTGGGAGAGCCATGCGCTTGGATGCGCGACAGCAAGTTGTTCTTCGCGGCCCACTGGATAAACGGCGAGTAGAAATTGCCGATCATCACGTCGGAAACCGTCTGCCAATAGTCCTGCCGCACCCGGTCGCCAATTCCGGCGATGTTATACATAGGCGCTTCCGTAACTCCAGCGCCGCCGCTCTCGATTTTCAGAATCGGCAGATAGGGAGTCAGGTCGTAGCCGCGCCGCTTGCGGAACTCTTCAAGAAAGTTGTCGCTCCAGAACAGGTAGGCGCTTACCTCCAGGCTGTCGCAGAAAATTGCCCGCAGGCCGTGGCCGAAGTACTGGCCGTCATACTGCCGGGCCGTGCCTCCTACCCGTTGGGCATACACATCGAATGCGTACCTGTTCATGTGGTCCAGAACAAGCTGGGGCCCGGATCCGGTGCCGCCTGTGACTCTCTGCCCGGTCGGCATTTCTTTAAAAACAAATACTTGCCATGTGCCCTTTGGAACGTTCCAGTCCAGTGTGCCATCGGGTAGCATATGGCTTGTCAGCACTACCGCGGTGCCGGGATCAAGCTGGCCTGTGTTTTTGACTTCCGGTAGCTGGCCCCGGTGCTGGTTTGGAAAATACTGTACGGCGTCTCCGCGAACGGCGACCACGGCCACCAGCTTTTCTCTTTGTTTGAAGCGTTCCAGCCAGCCCGGTGGCAGGTTTGCATCCTTGGTGATGCGCGCGTCCATCTGGGGCATCAGTATCTTTTCGTGAAAGTGGACGGGACCGCGAATGGTCTGGTGAGCCGACTGTAATTCCACCGAGGCCAGTTCCGGGGTAACAATTCCCGCCCCGCCGAAAGGCCAGCCGGAGCCGAAGGTGTAATCCAGCCACATTCCTCGCGTCCTGGCCTCTTCGAGTGCCGCTTGCATATGCGAGAAGAACGTCGGCGTCAGGTAATCGTTGACCCGTTTTCGCGCTTCGTCCGACATATTTGGATCAAGCCCGATTGCGAAAGGCTGAATTTCAGCGCCGCCAAAATTGGCCTGATCGAGAAGTCGCACCTCCCGGCGCAACTCGACGTCGGTCACGTCGCCGCCAGGCCACCACCAGCGCACCATGGGCCGGTAGGCCTTGGGAGGATCCTGGAACTGCTGGGCTACGGTGGCAACATTCTGTGCTGACATTTGTGCGCAGGCAACCGCGCAAAGCACGCCTAAGACGGCAAGTTTCATACACTGGCTCCGTTTCGAGATCTGATTGCATAATTCCTGAGACGAGAGAATTATCTTAGCTCCGAGCCTTGAAAACACATGCATCGGTGGTCAAACGTCTGAGAAAAGAGGGCGGCTTGGTTGGCGGTAGCAACTGTGGCACCAGAAACAGCGATGTTCTTGACTCCGACTTCGGCATAACCGCATAACGTCATACACGACACAGGAACGGACAATTGGGCGGCAAGAGTAAAATCGCGGATGCAGGAAATTGCGGAAATCGCAAATGTTAGACTGGGCGGTGGTGAGGGTTCACCGCGACGCAAAGATCTTCCCTTTGCCCCCCGATTATGTGCGCTAGCCGAGACAATGCTCGATACAAATTAGAAACCGTGGCGCGTGCCTGCGAAATACTGCGTCATTTCACAGACACCCAGCAATCGTTTAGCCTGGGTGAAGTTTCGGAACGGACCGGGTTTGAGCGCACCATCACGTTTCGACTATTGCGAACTCTGGAGGAAGAGGGCCTGCTGCGCCGGCCAGATGGACGACGGTATTCTTCTAACGTCCATATCCTTACACAGAAGCGCTTTCGCATCGGCTATGCATCGCAGAACAGCGACTCCTTTTCAAAGGCCGTTTCACAAGGACTCCGGTGGTCAGCTACGCGCAACCAGATCGATCTGATCGAGGTAGAAAACCAGTACAGTGTCAAGGCGGCATTGCGCAATGCGCAAACTCTGGTGCGACAGGGAGTGGATCTGGCGATCGAATTTCAGGTATACGAGCGGATCGGCGCGCAGTTGTCGGCGATCTATGAGGAGGGAGCCATCCCTGTGATTGCCGTCGAGATTCCGCACCCAGGCGCCACCTTCTTTGGAGTGGACAATTATCGTGTCGGCCAGATGGCGGGCAAGGCCCTGGTGAAAGCTGCCCAACAGCATTGGCATGGCAAAATCGATGAGTTATTGATGCTTGATCTGGAAATCGCCGGCTCGCTTCCACATCTCCGAATTTCGGGGGCGCAGTCAGTTGTCCGCAAGTCGTTGGCGGGAAGCTATCAGGTGCTCCATCTCGATTCACGCGGTGAAATGGAGCGCTCTTTTGAATTGGTGCGCCGCCATTTGCAGTTCGCACCGAAGCGCCGGACGCTCATTGCCGGAGTCAATGATCTCGCGGTTCTGGGCGCTCTCCGCGCCTTTGAAGAGGTTGGACGAAGTCCTCTTTGCATGGCATTGGGAGTGGGCGCTTTCCCTGAGGCTCGTCGCGAATTGCGCTCTCCGCAAACAAGACTGGTGGGATCTATCGCCACCTTTCCCGAGCGTTACGGAGACAATCTTATTCAACTTGCGCTCGATATTCTCCACCGCAAATCGGTTCCGCCTGCAATTTACGCGCCGATACAGTTGATCACCCCGATGAATATCGATGAGGTCTACCCGCGCAGTTTATTTGCCGACGCAGACAGAGAACAGCAGCCCGTAACGCATTCGTAAGCGTACTTCAAGGTGGTAGAGGTTCCGGATCGCTCCGGCAGCCCAGGCTACGCGATATTCCCCCCAGACAAGTGTTTGGATGGAACAGAACCACGCCGTGCCCGCCGATTGTTTTTGATTTGCGATATGCGCAAACTGTGTCACCTGTGCTTTTGCGATTGATCCGAAAGCGACACCTGCGATTGACTACCTAACGGAATCAATCTGCCCAGCGGGAGACCCCGGAGAAATGAAGATCACAAAAATAAAACTCTACAGAATACGCTCAGGTAACCTTGGGGAAAAAGGCGCTCGCTTCGGTGAGTCTCAGTACTGGGGGGGCGGCTGGCAAACAGGCTCGCACATCGCAAACCCAATGTCTGTCTATCCAAAGTATGCACGAGTGCGCACATTGTGGATGGGACCCGGCCAGGATCCCTACGCCATCGAAATCTTTACCGATGAAGGCGTGACTGGCTGCGCGGTCAACTATGGTGGCGGCCATTTCTCCTGCGCCGTAATCGAACAGCACTTCAGCCGGTTCCTAATAGGACAGGATCCCTTCAACATAGAAATGCTTTGGGACCAGATGTATCGCTCCACCATGCCATACGGGCTTGGCGGCGTGACGGCAATGGCCATGAGCGGAGTAGACCTAGCACTGTGGGACCTGATGGGCAAGGCCCTGGGCCAGCCCGTATATCGATTGCTCGGCGGCCAAACCAAAGAGACTATTCCTTGCTACGCAACCACACACCCCGACTTGGTCTCGCATTGGAAAGGCAGCGGATTTCTAGGGGTGAAAATTGCCGCCCCCTGGGGTATGGCCGACGGTCGCATGGGTCTGATCAAGATGCAGAAATGCCTGGAAGACTGTCGGAGCGCACTCGGCGAGGAAATGGAACTGATGGTGGACTGTTATCTGTCCTGGGATATTGAATTCGCTTCCCGGCTGGCGGAACGGGTGAGCGATTGTGATGTCAAGTGGTTTGAAGATCCGCTGCAAAATGGCTGGGCCGAGCATAGCAACGCAGAACTGCGCACACGCATCAATCCCATCCAGATCGCCATTGGAAATCTGGAGTTCGATGTGAAGGCCTTCGCCGCCATCCTCGCTGCGCGCGCGTGCGACGTCATTCAGCCAGAGATGCAGTGGTGCGGCGGACTTACCGCAGTCCGGCGGATCGCAGCCATGGCCAAACCCTACGATGTGCCGGTCATTCCGCATGGCTCAGGCGTATACAACTATCACTTTGTGCAATCGAATCTGAACTCCCCGTTCGCGGAGTATCTATCCGTAGGAGACGGGACGGGAGTGCGCCCTATCTTTGAAGCGATTGTTGGGGAACCGCTCCCAGTCAACGGACATGTCACGCTCAGCACAAATCCGGGCTTCGGCGTAGAACTCAATCGCGACCTATTGGAACCCATTGACTTCTAGACTTAGAGGAGCGCCTTGTGCAAGACAAGATCAAATGCGGAGTCATCGGCGCAGGATGGTGGGCAACGTTTGCCCACATTCCTGCGCTGCTGGGGCATCCCAATGCCGAGCTTATCGCCGTCCAGAAACGCAACCGACAGGAGGCGCGGAAGGTTGCTGATGACTTTGGCATCCCTATCGCTTGCACCACGGCCAGCGAACTGCTCGCCATCGAAGGTCTTCAGGCAATAGTAGTCTGCAGTAGCCCGAATCTTCATTACGAGCAAGCATCTGCGGCCTTGGCGTTGGGGAAACATGTGCTGATCGAAAAGCCCATGACCCTGACTGCCGCCGAAGGCGTGGAACTGGTCGCGATGGCACGGGACCACGGCACCCAGTTTCTTATCAGTTGTCCCTGGCATTACACGGCGCATGCCAAAGAGGCGCAGCGTCTGGTACGTAATGGGGATCTGGGTGAAGTGCGTATGATCAGCGTGTTGATGACCAATCCCATCAGCCATCTACTTCGCGGTGACAGCACGCAGCCTACCCACGGTACGCCGTATATGCATCCGCGGGAAGGCACCTATAGCGATCCTAAGGTCGCCGGTGGCGGACAAATTTATGCGCAGGTCTGTCATGTGGCGGCCTATCTCACCTTTCTCACGGGCGCATGGCCCGCAGAGGTCTTCGCCCGCTTTCATAATGACGGCCAAGCTCTCGATATCTACGACACACTCAACCTGCAAATGGACGACAGCTCAATTGTGACCATCGCCAGCACTGGCGCAACCAGCGTGGGACGCAGAGATTTCGAGCTGCGTGTCTTCGGCACCAAGGGTATGCTGTTTCTGGATCTGTGGCACGGGAAAATGGAATTCGTGCCTTTGGTTGGAGAGCCACGCTCTTTTCCAGATTTGCCGGAAGACGCAATCTATCCTCACCAGGCTCCGGCCTTGAATCTGATTGATTCCATCCTCGACCCACGCCGCAATCAGTCGCCCGCAACTCTGGGGGTGGCTGCGATGGACGTGATTGAGGCGGCATGCCGCTCGGCAAAGAGCGGCAGCAATGTCCGTGTCTCCTCGCTGATGGAGCAACCTGCATGAGCATGGTCTCGCTGCGGGGGATTACCTGGAACCACAGCAGGGCGTTGCCGCCGCTGGTGGCCACTGCGCAACGGTTTGAAGAACAGCATCCCGGCGTGCGAATCCAGTGGGAGAAGCGAAGCCTACACGAATTCGGGCATGCGGATCTTTCCACTCTTGCGCACAACTTCGATCTGCTCGTCATCGACCACCCGATGGTGGGCGAAGCAGAGGCGACGGGTGTACTGACCGATCTGCTTCCACTGCTCTCCAGCAACGAGATCGAGGACTTCAAAGCCGACTCGCTGGGTCCATGCTTTTCAAGTTATGTGTATCAGGGGGGGCTTTATGCTTTTCCGATCGATGCAGCCGCGCCCGCCGCAAGCCTTCGCCCCGACTTACTTGACCAACTCCGTCTGAAAGAACCCCAAAACTGGGACGATTTGATGGACTTGGCACGGCTCGGTTGGGTACGGATGCCAGGATTTCCAGCAGATCTCTTCCTCAACTTTATGGGACTGTGCGTTTCAGGAGGAAGCCTGGTAGCCGCCAGTCCTGAACAGCTTGTCGATCATGAGATCGGCGCTCGCTGCCTGGCGGATATTTGTGAACTTGCAGCTCTGATGCCGGACGAGATATACGGTATGAATCCAATTGCCCTGTATGAACGAATGACGGATGGGGATAGCATCGCCTACTGCCCATTCGCCTATACTTACAGCAATTACTCGCGCAATGGTTTTGGGGCAAAGCGCTTGCGCTTCTCCAACCCGGTCGCCCTGGATGGAAGTATACCGATGCGTACGGTGCTGGGGGGGACTGGGATCGCTATCTCCGCTGGCTGTAAGGACATCCCTCTCGCTCTTGAGTACAGCCTGTTTGTCTCCGGTCGCACTTGCCAGAGCACACTCTATGGCATGTGCGGCGGTCAGCCGGCACGGCGCAGCGCCTGGCGCGACACCCTGCTCAACCAAATCACCGATGGTTTCTTTTCCCGCACTGTCGCCAGCATTGAGACAGCTTACGTGCGGCCGCGATACCCTGGCTATGTTGGCTTGCAGGAGCGTGCGGGAGTGCCCATCGTTGAATACTGCAAGCATCGCGGCAACGCGCAGCAGGCGCTCGAACAAATGGACACCCTGTATCGCGCAAGTTTGAACGGAGGCGCACAGCATGCTTAAATTCTCCTGCGCAGACTATACCTTCCCTGTGTTGGAACGCTCCGAGGCGTTGCGTCTGGTGAAGCTGCTCGGCTTCCACCATGTGGACGTTGGCCTGTTTGCACGCAGTTCTCACTTCTCGCCGATTGAGTTGTTGGCCTCACCCCGCAGCTACACTGCGCGAATCCTGCATGATTTGAAAGCAGCGGAGCTAAGCGTTTCCGATGTATTTGTCCAGATTGGAGTCGATCCCGGCGAGCATGCTGCCAACGACCCCAGTCCTGCTGTACGCAGCAAGAACCGCGATGTGTTCACTCGCGCACTCGAGTTTTGTGTCGCGCTTGGTTGTAGCCATCTTACGGGTTTGCCTGGGGTGTTCCACCCGGCGGTTTCGCGTGACCTCGATTGGAAACTTGCAGTCGAAGAGGCCGCTCGTCGCATAGCCGAGTGTGCCAGTGCCGGGGTACGGTACGCAATTGAACCTCACGTCGACTCCATCTGCGCGGATGTTGAGAGTACACGCGCCTTCGTGGATGCAGCCGCGGGGCTGACGCTGACGCTTGATTATGGGCACTTCATCATGGTCGGCGAAACCTCTGCGCGTGTGCATGATCTGTTGCCGTTTGCTTCTCATGTTCATGTGCGCGGCGGAGCCATTGGCAGGCTGCAAACCTCAGTGCAGGAAAACGCGATCGATTTTTCCGGAATGATATCTGGGCTGCAACGGCTTGGTTACACGGGCTTCCTCGCCTTGGAATACGTGTGGGTGGACTGGAAGGGCTGCAACCGCACGGACAACGTCTCGGAGACCCTTCTTCTTCGGCGCGAGTTGGAGTCGACCGCTTCCATGACAACAAAAAAAGGATGAACCAGGTTCAAATTGAACGGACAAACATTTGTTGTCAACGGTGCGGCAACAGAAGTTTCCCCGGAATTTTCAGGCTGACCAGATGAGGGCGAGTTCGAGTTGCGCATCGGGGGGCGATTCTTGCGGCGGCCGGAAGGCGCTGGCGGAGAGAACACGGCGAATTCCATCTGCCAAAGCATAGAAGCGGAAGTGTGGAATGCCGAAGAATCGCTGTAAGATGACGAGCAGCTTGTCGGTGAGGATGCGCAGCTTCATCTGTTGTCCGAGGAAGGTGGCGGCGAAGTAAGCCGCCGCCGTCACTAACACAACTTAGTTCTTCAACCGCCGATACTTCAGCACACGGATATCTTCGAGGTTGTAACTCTGTTTGAGGAAGCGGAAAGTTTCCTCAATTTTCCATCTCGTCCAATAGATTTGCGCCGCCCAGCAAAGGCTTTCCGAGTCCCGCGCTCGCAGTTTGAGGTGGGTGAGCAGCATGATGGGCTGCTCACCGAAGCCGGCGATGACCACCAGCCATAGCTTCTCGGCACGCTTGGTCAGGCGAATGGGTTCGGCGCCGTAACGCAAGTCGTAGCTCTTCTCCTGCCCCTTGTCGATTTTCACCACGCGCGTCTGGTGACGGAGCGGGCAGCCCAGAGCCACCTCCGCCACACGGCGCAGCCGGCCGCGCCGATCGACCACCGCGGGTTCGCCGGTGGAGCGGATGACGAAGCGCAAACCCTTGTCCAGCAAGGGTTCCAGCAGCTTCTTTCGGTCGCCGCCGCGGTCCACTGTCCAGATCCCGCGCTGCTCAGTGTGGGCGCGGATGCGATCGATGAGCGAAAGAATCTCCGCGTTTTCGCTGCGGAAATTCTTTCGCCTCGACCGAGAAAAGCTTCTGGCACACAGGAACGATCTCGCTGCCT
Organism: Acidobacteriota bacterium; assembly: GCA_021802085.1. Classification (GTDB taxonomy): domain Bacteria; phylum Acidobacteriota; class Terriglobia; order Terriglobales; family Acidobacteriaceae; genus JAKAAZ01. The sequence continues at coordinate 751 of JAKAAZ010000146.1, read as the reverse complement.
CGCACCTCAGCTCCGGCCCCCTCCAGCAGCCAATAGCCCGGGTGCGTTTCGCCTGTGCTGCCGTCCCACACCGGCGCCAGGTGCTCCATTTTCTGGGCATACTCCTTGCGAATGTCGCTCAGGTCCAGCGCTAGCACCGTGTCTTGCTGAATGCGCAGGCTGGCCATCTCGACTAACTTGGTTGTAAGTGCCGCTTCTAACTCCGCATGCTTCAAGTTACGCGACTATCGCTTCTCGGTGCGGATCAAGGGAATGGCTTCCTCCAGCGCCCGGCCGATGTTACTCAGCTTCACGTCCTGGCTGGCCTGAATGCCGAACAACATCTGCGTGACAAACTTCCCCAGCGGCTTGGACAGATCGCGGCATAGCTCGGCGGCGAACTTCGTCAACTGATCCGTGGATAACATTGCGTGCAAGTTGATGCGATATCCAGAAAGCCGCGTGGAGTGGCAGGATGCGGGTTGAATGAGGAGTGTCTATGGTCTATTTTCCTGCACCTTTCAGGTGCGCGCAGCGGTTACGATGTGGACATGATCCCGCCCCGGAAGCCTTCGCCGACTGAATCTCCGCTGTTGTTTGAGATTGACGATGAGCCGCTGCAAGAAACCCTGAACGCCTGGGGCAGCGTGCCGCTGGTGGTGCAGGCGTTTCGTTCTCTGGGTGTTCCGGCCAGGGTGCGGCAGCATGTGCAGATCAAGCAGCGGGAGCGCGGCTACGACGAGGCCACGATGGTGGAAAGCTTCGTGGTGCT
>JAKAAZ010000145.1 GCA_021802085.1 Acidobacteriota bacterium | reverse complement strand
CAAACGCTGGGTCGTCGAACGCTCCTTCGCCTGGCTGGAAAAGTGCCGAAGGCTCTGGAAGAACTGCGAACGGAAACTCAATACCAGCTTGCAGTTCGTTCACCTCGCCTTCCTCAGCCTCCTACTCGGAAGATCGTGAACAGGCTCTTAGGCAGCTACCCCACTTCCGCGCAATTGATCGACCTTGCCATGCTCGATGAAGGCATCGGGCCAGCCGATCCGCACGACGGGCACGCGCAGGTTGCGACTCGACAGATACTCGAGCATGGCGCTGCCAAATCCACCCATCAGCACGTGATCTTCAAAAGTGACGATCAACCCGACGCGGCGGGCGTATTCCTCCAGCAGATCCGTATCGCGCGGCTTGACGAAGCGAGCATTGATTAACGCAACAGAATATCCTTCACGTTCCAACTGATTGCGAAAGGCTGTTGCCGCTGTTATGGCCTTCCGGGGAGTGCTTCGCATATCCCAGGTGCGTGGTCATCTCCGCCTGCAGCGCTCGCTCCAGGATGGCCCAGGTCAACTGCTTCACAGCCCGTTCTCCCCGATCAAATCCTCCGGCTCCCGATAATCTCCCAGCAGCTGGTCGATCAACTCCTTGTCCATCTCCATACGATCTCCTCTCTCTCATTAGAAAAGATCGTTTACACAAAATGATTTACACCCTCATTGCAACTGGGTCAATCGGGGTCGCATCCATAGCTAGTACGTTGTGCTTAGAAGGACTCCCCATGCCGCGCCGTTTGTCGAGCCTGCTCTGCCTCCTCTCCTGCCTGTCTGTCGGAACATCACTTGGCGCATCCACCAATCCCATTGCACCCGTAGCCACTATCTATGTGGCCAGCAACTACGGTTACCCTGGGCACGCCAATCGTATCGTTGGCTACGCGGCGGACGTCAGCGGCAAGCTCACCGAGGTTCCCGGTTCGCCTTTCCCCAATAGCAACGTGTCCAGCATGGCGGTGAACGGCAAGTACCTGTTCGCATCGAGCAACGCGAACGAAGGCGGAAGCAACATCTATTCCTACCTACTGGGGGACAATGGCTCACTGAAGCTGGTCGACACAGCGAATGTCGAGAAGTTTCCGGACAGCACCTGCGCCCAACCCGGCGCGCTGCTGCTGGACCATACCGGTACGACCTTGTATGCGTTCACCTACAATGCCGATTGCTCCGGTACCGACGACGGCTACCAGTCTCTCAGGATCTCAAAAACCACCGGTAGCTTAAATTATTTGTCTGAAACATTGCCGAACCAGAACACGTTATACCCTCTCAGTTTCATCGGGAACAATCTCTACGCATATGAGGCCTCCTGCATCTCCGATTTCGACTCTATCGAGAGCTACAAGCGAGAGAGCAATGGTTCCCTCGTTCAGGTCAGCATCAACGCGCCATTACCGAGGGCCCCGGAGGATGAGTTGTACTGTCCCTGGTACGCTACGGCTGACCGCACCAACCACTTAGCCATGGATATGGCGCCGGTTGTTTCCCCGGGCTATCCGGTCCCCGCGGGGGGAACCGGGAATGATCAGATCGCCAGTTATACCGTCGACAAGTCGAATGGCAACTTAATGACCACCAGCACCGAGAAAGATATGCCGCACACGGCAGTCATCCGTGTGAGAACGATGAGCATGGCTCCGTCAGGCAAACTGCTGGCGGTAGGCGGCACACACGGCCTCCAGATATTCCACTTCAATGGCGGCGATCCTCTCACCCTCGATACTGGCCTGCTGACCAAGGACGCGATCGATCAAATTTTCTGGGACAACGACAACCATCTCTATGCTATCGGCACGACGGCCGGCAAGCTGTTTGTGTTTACCGTCACTCCGACGAGCGCCTCGCAGGCGGCTGGTTCGCCCTACACCATAACTCAGCCGAATAGCCTGATTGTTCAGCCCAAATAGCCTGGCCCACGACTTTGAAAGGGAGCCGCAAGCCGGGATTGCCGGTGCTTGTACGCGGCGGAAGGCAGCCAGGCTGGCAGCGAAGTCTCCAGTCCGGGACTGCGACTGTGTTTAGGGCGCAGAAGATGGCTTTTGCTTGCCCAGACGCATGTTGAACCCGAAGATCGGACCCCAGACATTGATTCCGAAATCCTCGTACTTCGGCTGAGACAGGTAGGCATTGGATACGTGCATGTACGTTGCTCCGGCGGCGAGGCTAAAGCGAGGATTGAAGTCATAGCGCACTCCGCTGCCCATCATGTACGTGAAGGTCAGGTCCTGTCCCTGCGCATAAAGCACACCGTCCGGCCCCTTGGCATTGATGTCGCCAACGCCGCCGCGCATTTCGTAGTAGGGGACGACCCTCCAGTCCGGCTGGATGAAGTTACGCCGGATACCGAAGTCGAAAGCCGCATATCGTGTTTCAGGCCCACTGGGGATCGCGGTGAAGGACCCACTGAATGTAAAGTCCGTACTGCCCCGTAGAACCGAGGGGCCGTGGATGCCGTCGACCTGCCACCGGAGAGACGCGATGTTGGGGAGCATGGTGTATTTGAGCGGCCATGTCGTATAGGGACTACCGAGGAAAACGTCGAATATAAGGGGAATGTTCCAGGGGAGCCAGCCCACTTCATAGGAAAATTCCAGCTTGTTTCTGTAAAAAACCTTTCGGTTGAAGTCGTTTGCCAGTTTCGCGTTTCGTAAAGCTTTCTTGGAAGGAAGGCCTTTCGAATTCTGACCAAGTGCGGGAGAAGTGGGAGCTGCCAGTAGCAGCGCCAACAACACCAGGTTTTTTCCAAGCATTGTAAGAGTCCCCTCGGGTACGAAGGAGTCGGGTTCTCGCTGGTAGGAGCAGAATACATATGTCGCGCGCGGCTTGCACGTGGAATCGCGCTCATTGCCGGAAAAAATGAAGACCGATGCGGAGATCCTTTGCTGGTCGCCTGCGACCGGGGGAGGACTTCCACATCAGGACGACAACGCAGATTTTTTTCGGGACATCGATCGAGTTGCGAGACCGCTTTGGAGGCGCGCTGGGGCACACCATTGAAAAATCTCGTTACGGATGGGCTCCGAAACGTGTACGATTGGCGTTGATTTATGTCGACGAAATCCACCATCACACCTACGCTCTCGGAGTTCCAGCGTCTGGCGCGCAGCCATGACCTGGTACCCATCTGCAAGTCCTGGACAGCGGACCTGGAAACACCGGTTTCGGCCTTTCTCCGCGTGGCAACCGGCGAACCGGAGGCATTTCTTCTTGAGTCCGTCGAAGGCGGAGAAAACGTTGGCAGATATACGTTTATGGGGATTCGTCCCTATAAGAAGGTCATCGCCCATGGCGACCAGATCACGACCCACACGGGCGACCATATCGAGTCCAGCGAGGGGGACGTATTCGAACTGTTACGGGACTCGCTGGCAGGACATACGCCGGCCCGGTTGCCGGGGCTGCCGCCGTTTACCGCTGGCGCGGTCGGGTTTTTTTCCTACGATGCGGTGCGATTGATCGAGAAGTTGCCGGAGACAGCGAAGGACGAGCTGGGCATGCCGGAAGCGTGCCTGATGTTCTTCGATACGGTGCTGGCGTTCGACCACGTGAAGCAGGAAATTCTGCTGGTGGCAACCGCCGACTTGCAGCGGTATAAGCCGCAAGTGGCCTACGCGAATGCGGTCCGCAGGCTGCATGACCTGGAGCGGCGGCTGGCCAAGCCGCTGCCCAAGCAAGCTCGCCACACCGCGAGCGGCAAACTGCGACTGAAACCGCGCACGCGGAAGCGGGACTATCTGGCGGGAGTGCAGCGCATCAAGGACTACATTGCGGCGGGCGACATTTTTCAGGCGGTGCTGTCGCAGCGGTTCGATGTCGACCCTGGAGTGGACCCGTTTTCCATCTATCGCGCGCTGCGGATTGTGAATCCGTCGCCGTATATGTATTTCCTGCGCATGGGGTTGCGTCGGCCCGGGGACACGAGCCTGGCTGGCTCGTCGCCGGAGTTGCTGGTGCGCGTGCATGGGCGCACGGTGGAATATCGCCCGATTGCGGGGACGCGGCCGCGCGGAAGCGACGAGGTTGAAGATCGGCGGATTGAAGCCGAATTGCGCTCCGATGAAAAGGAAGTGGCGGAGCACATCATGCTGGTGGACCTGGGGCGCAACGATGTGGGCCGGGTGAGCGAATACGGTACGGTGCAGGTGAAGGATCTGATGTTTGTCGAGCGCTACTCGCACGTGATGCACCTGGTGAGCGCGCTGGAAGGCAAGCTGCGGCATGAGCTGTCGGCGGTGGATGCGTTCCGTTCGTGCTTCCCAGCGGGCACGCTGACGGGCGCGCCCAAAGTGCGCGCGATGGAGATCATCGAAGAACTGGAGCCGGCGCGGCGCGGCGTCTATGGCGGCAGCGTGTTCTATGCCGACTTTTCCGGCAATTTCGATTCCTGCATTGCGATCCGCAGCCTGCTGATGCGCGGGCGGCAAGGGCATATTCAGGCGGGAGGCGGGATTGTAGCCGACTCTGTTCCCGAGAAGGAATATGAGGAGTCGATCAACAAGGCCAAAGCCGTGGTGCGGGCCATCGAGCGGGCACGGAACCAATAGGATAGGAGTGTCCCCGCCGCTGGGCTATTTTTTGATTCACTTTAGTGATATTGCTAAGTGTGCTTGTTGTATTCGGGCGGCCCGCCTTTGCGGAATCCTGCTCTATCCCCCTTGAACGTGGATCCTGTCAGGGCGTGCCATTGGTAGCAGAATTGGTTTACCCCCTTCAATCCGGCACTTTCGTACAATATTCTCCCGTAGACATAGAGCTGCAATCGTCCCTGGTTGATTTGGTCGACCGTTTCATCGCTCAATGGACCGTCTTCGAGGAAGGTCTCAACTCCGAAAGGCTTGCCTGGGATATGCAATCGCCCATAGTGCCCGATTTGCGAATCTGGAATAAATGGTCTGGTAAGATATTCTGGCTCGTCCGGCAATGGGCTAGATTGAGTGTGGAATCGGGTTTGCACATTCCTTATTAGATTAGCCCAGGCTGTTTGCCGACATTATCGAAACTGAAAGCGACGGACAAAACGCTACCCCGTGTGAGCGCGGTCCGTTTGGGAATCACGTCTGGAAAGTTAAGTTTCTCCATAATCCAAGCGCGCTCGCTTTTGACAAAGGCTTCAGCATTCAGTTCCGCCGCGTTCGCATTCGCCAAAGCAGCAGCCGTCTGCTCCTTCATTTCTTCAGCTTGCCGTTCAATGGCCTTCAAGGTCTTATTTGCGGCACGAACGCCGAAGAATCCAATTCCGACAAGGATGCCAGTGAAGATCAATGCCAGGTAGTCGATCCAATTCCTCACCATAGATATGGAGGGAAATTCGGTGACTCTTACGGATTCCTGAGTATTGGCCCAAAGCACAGCGACGGTCGCTAAAGATTTCAGCATGATGGAGACAATGTACCACCATGAAAATCTCGGGGCACAACGTCGCAACGCTATCTCAGCGCAGTTGGAAGGCCAAGAAACTTAAGTCGCGGTGAGGATGGGAAGGACGGGGAGGTTGCGGGAATTGCCTGCCTCGCGCATCACGACGTCGAGATGGGCCAGCACCTCATCGACGGTCATGGTGTAGATTTCGCGGCCATTGTCGTAACCGTTCTCGATCGACTGCTTAAGGTAGCGTCCGGCAATCTGCGCCGCGAGATAATCTGTGATGACATTGCCGGTGCGCTTGCGAAATTCCACCCAGGCGGGAAGCGGCATCGCAATCACAAGAGAACGTCCATTGACGAGGAAGCTGACATCGACCGCATCCGCGTGGCGGGTTGCGATGGCAACGATGTTTCCCTTCCACCTGCAATGCAACTCTTCGCCGGTCCAATGGTCGACGGCCTTGAAATCTTCATACATGGATACAAGCCTACTTGGCGGACGGGCTTGGATCAAGCTGCACCTGTATCGCAGCAAATTTTCGTCGCGCGCGCCGGTGGCGCATGCAAGGGAGATCCCTGTTATTTTCCTATGTTCCAGTGGCTGGCGGGGATGATTCTGGCATTTGCACGCAGTTTTCCAAAAATAAAAAATATTCTCAACCATTCCGCATCGAACTGCGTCCAACAGTGGTTAGTAGCGATATACAACGGAGTCCGACGAACCATGGCAAATTCTCACACCCCGCATCCGCAAAACAGGCGGCTCTATTTCGAACAGCGTCTTCGGCAGCGCCAGCAGGAACTGGAGCAGGCCCTGGCCAGCACAGTCGCGCAAGCGCTCGCAGCCAACCCAGACGACACGCGGGACGTCGCCGACCAGGCGGTCGCAGGGTACCAGAAAGAGTTGCTTTTCAGTCAAGGCGCGGTGCGAAACGCGCAGCTGCGCCTGGTACGCCAGGCGTTAGACCGACTCGCGGAAGGGACGTTTGGGGAATGCGTGCGCTGCGACCAGAGCATTGGCGCCAAGCGAATTGAGGCGCTGCCATGGACGCCGTACTGCATCCATTGCCAGGAGCAGATCGAGAACGGCGACGTCGAACCTTCGGCTTCGGTGGCTTGAGAGTCGCAGATACTGGAAAAATTCGCGATTGCCGGTGCGGCTGACCTTATTGCATTGCGGCCATCGCGGCGCGGAATAATGTCTCGAAATCTCTGCCAGCCTCGGGAGTGCGAGCGATCGCACCTTCGACGCCCTTCTGGGCGGTCGCGCGCGGGTAGCCCAGATTGACCAGCGCGGAGAGAACGTCCTCCGATACTGGGGTAGCAGCGCTGGCGATGGTAGTTGGCGCCAGCTCCTTCAACTTATCTTTCAATTCCAGGACAATCCGCTCCGCTGTTTTCTTGCCTACTCCTGGAATGCGGGTCAGGGTGACGTGGTCCTGGCCGTGGATGGCGGCGATGAGGCGTTCCGGAGGCAATCCGCTGAGCACCGTAATTGCGAGTTTGGGACCAATGCCGCTGATGGAAAGCAGTTTTTCGAATAACCGTTTTTCGGCCGCTGTGGTAAATCCGAACAGTGCCAGCGCATCTTCCCGCACATGCGTGTACACGAGCAGCGCTACTTCATTTCCTTCGGCAGGAAGCGCGGTGAAGGTTGGGATGCTGATAGTTACTTCATAACCGACGCCGGCCGCTTCGACAACTGCGGTTTGTGGAGTTTTGGAGAGAAGTCGTCCGCGGAGATGTGCAATCATGCGCCGATTCTAGAGCATAGCGGCACGGATGTCGCAGCGCCATCGACGCGGGCGAGGAACTTTTCAACGATTGCGGCGATAGTAGATGGAAAATTCATGTCCCGCGGATGGCGGAAACAATTGCGCTACAGCTCGCAGACGCTCGGCCAGCGCCGGCGCGGCGAGCAGCGGGTATTCGCGCTCACGCAGTTCGCTGTAGTCGAAGTCGACGGTGAGTGAGAGAAGATAGATGGCGACTGCATCGGAAAACGCTGCTTCGAGATATTCCGTGCGCACTTTTTCGTCGATGGCGCGGCTTTCCGGGGCGGGTTCGGGTGCAGGCTTTCCGGACCAGAATTTGGGCCGCCGCCGCTTTGTCGACTGTTCGATAACCTGCCCAGGGTTCGAGCCGAGTGCTTTCGCGCGCTGCTCCCAGGCATCCTGACTGGTTTCTCCTCGCACATCGGCTTCGGCCTGCGCCCAGACCAGATGCATGAAGCTTTCGGGCACCCCAGCGGCCTCGACAAAGTGATGGCCGGCGTTGATGTAAAACTCAAACGATAGAGCGAAGCGGTCCTGCATCAGGCGCGTCGAAATGAAGACGCAGTCCGTGCCATCGATGGTCGCGTTGCGGTGACAAACAGCCGTGTCGCCAAGCTCGGTCGAGAAATTTGCGGCGATCATCAGCTTGCTGGAATCGATCTCGCGGAGGGTCGTCTCGTTCGATTCTGGCGGATAGGATTCGCCCAGCGTCAGAGGCACAAAATAATATCGCTTGTCCTGGAGCGCGGCGGCAATCGCCGGCGGAACGGCCTCGACCATGCGCTCCAGGTCTGCGACGGGAAGCTGCGTATCGCCATAGGTTCCATAGCGAATTTTGTTGGGAGCCTGCCGTACAGGCACTATGCGCGCAACTTCAGAAGCGGTCTTCAGTTCGATCTGGGCGATTTCCAGCATGAAGCTGTATTCTAGAGCAGTTCCACGGTTCCCGATACCCGGCGGACCATCCCGCCGGATACAACTACCTGGAACAGCTCTCGCGGGGAGTAAATACCGACCGCTGTTGCGAAGGGAACTAGGACGATGAACGCACAAAATATTTCGGCCGCTGCTGCCTCTCACGGGCCAGGAACGAAGGATGTCACCATCTTCAAGATTCCTATCGGAAAGCTGGGGCTGGTCGGCAGCCTGCTGGCCGGTGGCGCATGTGGATTTCTGGCGTTTTTTGTGACGTTCTTCCTCGCGATCATTGGGATCACAATCTATGACTCGGCCACCGGCACATCGATGCTGAATCTGACCATCTCGTATCGATATATTGCCGCTCCCGTCGGCATTCTTGTGATGGTGGCGGCGCTGACGTATCTACTGAGCGTGTGGGCCCGGGGTAAATTCTCCGGCACGGAATAAATCGGCATCCGTTATGGGCATGGTCACGATTCCGCGAGAGGCCGTATCGCAAGGACATGCCGACAATCAAGCGCATCTTTGGTGCCAGCAACTGGAAGAGGGCAATATTCTATTCTTCCCGCAGACACCGATTGCGCTGCCGGAAGATGACATTCATTTTCTGCTGACGCTGGAGCAAACCAGCAGCGGACTCCATAAAAACCTGGCGTACAAGCCGCAACTGGACCGAATCTCCGGGGCCGATATGAAAGGCGCGGATGCTGCCGCAGGTGAGCGCCTGCATCGCATTCTCCGCGAATACTCCCAGCGCGTGACAGCCTTTCTAGCTTCTTTTTTGTCGCCTTATCAATCTCGCTGGCAATTGGATTATGGCAGTTTTCGCCCCCAGGAGGAACAGGGACGCAACCTGCCGTTGCGACGCCGCAATGACCTGATGCACACTGACGCATTTCCGACGCGACCTACGCGCGGCGCTCGCATTTTGCGGTTCTTCAACAATCTTCATCCGACGAAGACGCGCGACTGGATCACGGGCGAGCCGTTTCGCACGCTGACGCCGCAGTTTGCGCCGCAGCAGATTCGGCTGCCGCGCGAGCAAAGTACTCTCACCCGCGTGACGGCAAAGGCAGCGTGCGGCATGGGGCTGGGGCGGGCGATTCCCGCGCTGAAGCGCTCGCCGTACGACGACTTTATGATGCGCTTCCATAATTTCCTGAAAGAAAACGCAGCCTATCAGGCCCAGGGAAAACGCGAGACGTGGTTTTTTCCGCCCGGATCGAGCTGG
>JAKAAZ010000144.1 GCA_021802085.1 Acidobacteriota bacterium | reverse complement strand
CCGCCGGTGCTGCGCTCGTGCTGAATCCAGCTTCCGTTCGGCGCAGATGGAGAGAAAACGTGTCACTACGCCGTTTTAACAATCGCAACCTGCTGAAACAGTGGAACTTCCGCCTTCATGGTGTAGAAGATGAGTTTGACCTGGATAGAGAAATACGGGGCGCCACAGTGCCGTCGAGCCCATTGTGGGGCGGGCAATCGTGACGAGCGAATCGCGTTACGTCACTCAATCATCCCGTCTAACCGCTGGATGGAACCGTGCGCTCCCGCCCCATACAAATGAAGAGAACAGCGATGGGGATTGTGGGCAGATACATCAAATTCCAGTCGATGAAAAACCGCGTAATAGGAGCGACCGGCAGAAAAGCGCGGCATAGTGAGATCGAATGGGACGGGTGTCTCATGGCGCGGTGATGGAAACGGAACTCCCATCATATTGCACTTCCTTGTCCACCTGCGCCGTTGGGCTTGCGCCCGCGCCATGGTTCCCACTCACAAAGACGATACGGAATGTGCGCTGACTCAACATAGTCGGGAACGATCCTTCCCGTGCGCCGATGGTCAAGGTCTTCGATGCCTCGTTCCAATGGATGGGGATGATGGAATGCGCCCCTTTTTCGTAGGCATAGGTGTCTCCCGCATCATCGTACAATTGGAAATCGCCGTCGGCTCCGGGATAGATTCGCAACTCGATGGGTGCAGCCGGATTCTGCCCTGCCCACTCGATCTCCGGCCCCAGGGGCAGGATGGATCCAGCGCGTACATACACGGGAATTCGGTCGAGCGGCGCGGTGACTTCAATCCGCTGTTGTCCATTGGTTTTGTCGCCGGTCCAGAAGTCATACCAGGCCGGCGATGCGGGCAGATACAGCCAGCGGCTGATCGCTCCCTGCTCAGTTACAGGGCTGATGAGCAGATCGGGCCCGAACATGAACTGATCGCCGATATTCCAGACATGCGGATCGGTCCGCCAGTCCATCACCAATGGACGCATGATGGTGGAGTCGTGGGCGGTGACCTGCCATGCCAGTGAGTAAATATAGGGCAAAAGACGGTAGCGCAGCTTGTCATAGCGAATGAGGATTGGTGTGACCGAGCCATACGAGAAAAGCTCGTTCTCATTGTTCGCGCGATGTCCATGCGTGCGGAAGATGGGACAGAATACGCCGAATTCAAACCATCGCGCATACAACTCCTGATACGCGGGGTCGCGAGTGTCGCGCGCCAGGGGAGGTCCATATCCGGCAATGTCGGTCGTCCAGTACGGCATGCCGGAGAGCGCAAAGTTGAGGCCGGCGGGTATCTGTCGCGAGAAGGACAGGAATGTGCTGTACACATCGCCCGACCATGTTACAGCCGCATTCCTCTGCTGGCCTGCAAATGCGGACCGAGTCAGAATGAAGACGCGCTTTTGCTCCGTGGTTTCGCGCCAGTGTTGATACACGTTTCCGGTGTGCATCAGCGGAAAAATATTCGTGTAGCGCGCTCCGTTGCCGATGAATAGTTTTCTGTCTTGCAAAGAGGCGTCGCTCTGGCCGCTATGGGGGTAGGCGACTTCCGGCTCGGAGCTATCGAGCCAGAAGGCATCCCAGCCTTGCGCGAACAATTTGCCGACGAAGTGTTTCCAGTAAAAATCTCCCGCGGCCGGGTTGGTGGCATCGTAGTCTGTCGTGCCTGGAATGGTGAGACCACGGGCCTTCATCTCCTGGAAATTTTTCGATTGCGGATTGAAGACGGCCCAGACGCTGAGCATGGCGTGGACATGCTCGTCATGGAGTTTCTGCAGCGTGGCGGGAACATCGGGGTATGCCTGCGGCCGGAACTCCGGATCTCCCTGCTTCACCCACCAGAACCAGTCCTGCACCATCACATCCAATGGTACGTGTTGACTGCGGTATTCATTGGCGATTTTCAACAGTTCGTCATCGCTTTGATAGCGATCTTTCGACTGAAAGAATCCGTACGCCCATACACCGAACATCGGAGCATGACCGGTCATCTCTCGATACTGATGGATGATCTGGTCCATCTCCGGACCGTAGAGAAAGTAATAGTCGATCGCATTGGCCGCTTGCGAGGTCAATCGCATTTCCGTTGCAAAACGATTGTCATAATAGGAAACGGCCGCCGAGTTCCAAAAGATTCCATATCCCTGGGTCGATACCAGCAGCGGGATATCGACGTCTGTATTCGCCTGCGCCAGTTCAACGACGGTCCCGCGATAATTGAACACACCGTTTTGGTGCTGACCCAGTCCGTACAGTCCTTCCCGTACCGCCGGATAGAAGCGGTCTTCCACGGCATACATCAGTTCGCCGTTGCGCATCACCGTCCGGTAGGTTCGCGGCCTGTCCTCGAATTCCCGGAGTAGCCGGTTTCCCTGCTCATCCTGAAATTCAAGATTGCCGTAGTCGAGCGAAATGAGGACGCGTATTTGTCCCGTATCCAGGGTGGCTGCCAGAGGATTCGACATCCGTACGGGAGGGGATGTTGCCGGTTTTTTGGCAGCGATATGCAGCGTGAACTTGGCGGGCGTACATGGCTGTGCCATCCACGGCTCCTTGGGAGTTCCGGCCGTTACGTTGCCATCGTTCTCTATATTGGGAGCGACGACGACATGCACCGAAGCCGCGCCGCACACTGTGATGCGCATGGTGTCGGTCGGTGTACGCACGACCACCCCCGTGGAAGTCCGGGCGACAAAGATTTTCGCGTGGGCAGCCAGGGCAGCGGAGCAGGGAAGCAGAAATAAGCCCACAAGGACCCATCGGACGGATCGAAGCGTTGGGTGCAGCATGGTGTCCTCCGATGAATAGTTTTCTATTCATGCTATAGGCGTAGCTCTTTTCAAGAGGCTACTACGAAACAAGGGAATCGTGGAGTACGGGAGATCCTCCGGATGTTGAGAACATCTTAAAAGTACGGAAATCTCACCATAATCCAGCGAAAACCATGTCACCGAAGACTATACAACCCGCGACAGACCAAGGGTGAAAAGAAGTGCGACCAGGGAAATAATCGTTTCGCAAACGGTCCACGTCTTGAACGTCTGCACCACGGTCATATTGAAATATTCTTTGATCAGCCAGAAAGCGCCATCGTTTACATGGGAAAATACGAGCGATCCCGCGCCTGTGGCAATGGCCAGCAATTCCGGCTGGACTCCATGGACATGCAGCGCGAAGGGCGCAATAATTCCCGCCGCCGTGGTCATCGCCACGGTCGCCGATCCGGTAGCAATGCGGACAGCGGCGGCAACCAGCCACGCCAGCAGAAGAAGTGAAATGTGGGCACGGAGCGCCACATCCACAATGGCCATGGCGGTGCCGCTATCCTGCAAAATTCTGCCAAAGCCGCCGCCCGCTCCTATCAACAGGGTGATGGTGGCCGTAGGGGCCAGGCACTCATTGGTAAATTTCAGGATGGTGTCCCGGCTGAAGCCTCGCATCTTGCCGAAAGTAATGAAACTGATGAGCACGCCGATCAGGAGCGCGATATCGGCGCTACCGATCATTTGAATCAGTTGATTGGCCAACGTGTTCGGCGCGGCGAACACGTTGGCCCAACTGCCAATCATCATCAAAACGACAGGAAGCAGGACCGTAGCCATGGTCAGGCTGAAGCTGGGCAGTTTGATTTTTGCGTCCCGCTCCAGAAATTCCTCGGCCATGGGATTCTCTGGATCGAGATGGATGTGGGGCGCAATCAATTTCGCATACAGCGGTCCAGCGAGAATGGCCGTGGGAATTCCCACGATGAGGGCATAGAAAACGGTCTTGCCGACATCCGCATGATAGGCGGCGACCGCCATCAAGGCGGCGGGGTGCGGAGGAACGAGTCCATGCACGACCGACAAGCCGGCCACCATGGGAAGACCCACCAGAACCATGGAGGTACGGGTGCGTTTGGCTACGGTAAACGCGATCGGAATCAAAAGAACAAAGCCAACTTCAAAAAAGACGGGCAGGCCAACCACGAAGCCGATGGCGACCATGGCCCAGTGCACGCGTTTTTCGCCGAAGAATCGAATCAATGTATGAGCGATTTGGTCCGCGCCGCCCGATTCCGCCAGTAACTTGCCGAGCATCGTTCCCAGCCCGATCACCACGGCGATATGACCCAGCGTGCCGCCCACACCTGCTTCGAACGACTGAACGATAGTCTGCATCGGCATGCCGGTCACCATCGCCAAGGCGATGGAAACGGACATCAATGCAATAAATGGGTTGGCCTTGTAGCGCGCAATCAGGACGATCAGAACAATAACGGAACACAGTGCGGAGAGTAAAAGAAATGTGCCGTGACTGGGGACGAGAGCCGTGTGCATGTAGTTTCTCGATTACAGAAGATAAGCGGAACACTGCATTTACCGGGAACAGCCGGGCGTGATCAACTTGCGGACGATTTATATGCGATGCAATCGATCTCCAATTTGCAATCGACCACCATGCTGGAGACAACGCAGGCGCGCGCGGGAGGATTGGCTCCGAAGTATTCCTGAAATACGCGATTGAACGCGGGAAAATCGCGCGGATCGTCGAGCCAGACTCCGCAGCGCACCACATGCTCCGCGTCGTAGCCCGCCTCATGCAAAATCGCCAGGAGGTTTTGAATGGCCTGATGGCTCTGCGGGGTAATGTTGCCTTCGACGAGGGCGCCGTTTACCATCGGCACTTGACCGGAAACATAGAGCCATCCATCCGCTTCGACCGCCCGTGCAAAGGGCAAATGCTGCCCGCCGATCCCTTTGCCGCCTTCCACTCCATAGCGCTTCATTGGAATATTTCCCTCCGGAAATTTATTTTGGTGAACATGTTGAATCCAGTCTATTGCCTGCTCGCGAGGTGTTTGCGCGGAAGAAAGCGTCCGGCCCTGTGGTGTGTCGCAGTCTGGTTTCGATATGAGAGACTGCCGTTGACCCAGACCGCCTCAATGCCTTCGGAGAGGCGAACCGGATCGTCAAAGGTGGCCACGTCGCGCACCGTTGCGGGATCGAACAAAACCAGGTCGGCATAGTAGCCCTCACGGATCCAGCCGCGGTCCACCAGTCCGAATTGTTGCGCGGGTAAAGAAGTCATTTTGCGAACGGCTTCGCCAAGAGGAAACAGATGCTGCTCCCGGCAATAGCGGCCGAGCACGCGCGGGAATGTTCCCCAGAGACGCGGGTGTGGCAGTGGGTCGTTGGGCAGGCCGTCGGAGCCGATCATCGTGCCGGGATGTCGCAGAATGGCCTGCATGTCGTCTTCCGCAATGCTGTGATAGATGGCGCCCGCGGGTTGCAGGCGCCGCGCCGCCTCGATTTGCTGCACTCCCCAGGCTTCGGCAATCTGCGCTAAAGTTTGGCCGGCCTTTTCCGGATGTGCCTTCGACCATGTGATCTGGATCTTCACGCGCTCATCCACCTGGCGCAGGTCGAGCGTGCTGGAACCGGCCGCATAGGGATAGCAGTCGCAGCCGATCGACTGACTTTGCCGCGCCTGATCGAGCCACCCTAAGACTTCCGCGCTTCGTCCCCAATTCGCGATGCCGGCGCATTTCAGATGCGAAATCAGCACCGGGACGCGAGCGTGCTTTCCAATCCGAACTGCCTCGTCCATCGCTTGCAGGATCGTCTCGGTTTCGCTGCGCATGTGGGTGGTGTAGATTGCACCCGCGGCGGCCAGCGGCTCGGCCAGCCCCATCACTTCTTCTGTGGAGGCGGAGAATGCGGAAAGATAAGCCAGTCCAGTACTGAGGCCCGCTGCGCCGTGATTAAGCGCTTCTTGCAGTTGACCACGCATGGCCTGGATCTCAGCATCTGTTGCCGAACGATCCAGGCGATCCATATGGTTGCTGCGCAGCGCGGTGTGCCCAACCAGAGCGGCAACATTCACGGCGGGTCGTGCGGCGGCGATGGCTTCGACGTATGCGGCAAAAGTCGGATAGCGAAAGGCCCCCGCCTCACCCAGCAGATTCATCGGATCGGGCGGTTCGCCGCGCAGTTGCACTGGCGCGGCGCTGATGCCGCAGTTTCCAACCACCACCGTCGTCACGCCCTGCGATAGCTTCGGCAGCATCTCCGGCGTACGGACCACGCTGGTATCGTCGTGGGTATGGACATCGATAAAACCCGGGGCCAGAACCTTCCCGTCGCCGTCGAACGTGTTCTGCGCATTCCAATCGCGCAGATTGCCGATGCTGACGATGCGCCCGTGGTCGAGGGCGACGTCCGCGATCTCAGGCGACCTTCCGCTGCCGTCTGCAACTAAAACGCTACGGATTAAGGTGGTGCAGTTCGGCATCTCTGATCTCTGCCTGGGGAGGTTCGCATCTGTAGCTCAAAAGAAAGATTCGATGCGTGCGCTGCTCTTTTCCAGTAATTCACAAAGCTTATATCATTTGAGATTCACCGAGGTAATGCGATGACAGAGGCCGCGAACAGCAACGCCGCAAACTTCCAGACGGATTTGTCGGAGATGACGATTGGGCCTTTGAACAAAGGCTTGGGCGCAATGAACGAGGCGATGACCACGCGCCAGATCGTGGAACAGCGATGGAACCTGCTCCATGAAGATATCAGCCTGCCGACGGCGGTTTTATATGAAGACAAGCTGGCGCATAACCTTGCCTGGATGCAGCAGTTCATCGAGGCCTATGGGGTGAAGCTGGCTCCGCACGGAAAAACCACCATGGCGCCCAAGCTCTTCGAGCGCCAGTTGCAGACTGGGGCCTGGGGCATCACGCTGGCGACCGCGCACCAGACGCGGGTGGCGCATGCACATGGCGTCCGCCGCGTTCTGATGGCCAATCAGCTGGTGGGAAAACAAAATATGGAAATCATTGCGCGTCTGCTGCACGACGAGAGCTTTGAGTACTACTGCCTCGTCGATTCTGTGGACGAGGCGGAGCAACTTGGGAAATTTTTCGATGCGCATCAACAGCGACTCAACATCCTGATCGAGCTGGGAGTGGAGGGCGGACGCACCGGCGTTCGCAATCAAGAAGAACTGGATGCACTTCTGGCGTCTCTGCATCGTTGGCGCGATTCAATCGCTGTCGGCGGCATTGAACTGTACGAGGGGGTGCTGGAAGACGAAACGGCAATTCGGAAATTTCTCCATCGCGCCGTTGAGGTTGCTGCGAGGCTGGCAAGGGAAAACCGTTTTGATCGGAATCCCGCAATACTTTCCGGCGCCGGTTCCGCCTGGTATGACGTTGTGGCGGAAGTATTCGCTGGAGCGGAGATTGGATACCCTGTCGAAATTATTTTGCGGCCCGGTTGCTATCTCACCCACGATGTCGGCGTCTATCGTGAAGCACAGAAGCAGATTCAAGCGAGGAATCCGATTGCGCGGAAGATGCACTCCGGCTTGTTGCCCGCATTGCAGCTTTGGGCCTACGTGCAGTCCATTCCAGAAAAGGAAAAGGCGATCCTGACTCTAGGCAAGCGCGATGCAGCCTTTGACGCAGGTTTGCCGACTCCTGCATTGCAGTACAGGCCGGGAGAGATCGCGCCCCATGCCAGCCCTGCCCACTGGAGGCTGGTCCGCATGATGGACCAGCACGCGTACATGACGATTGCCGAGGGAGATGATGTCCGAGTGGGAGACATGATCGGACTGGACATCTCCCACCCGTGCCTGACCTTCGACAAATGGCGTTACCTGCCGGTGCTGGATTCCAGCTACCAGGTCATCGACATAGTGCAGACATTTTTCTAAAGCGAATTGACAGTTGGCGCAGTTATTTGTGAAAGGGAGTCATTCTGAACCCTTCGGCTACGCTCAGGGCAGGCTCCGCGTAGCGGAGTGAAGAATCCAGAGAATATGCGCCTGTCATTGCCGCCGTCGTCCTCTGGATTCTTCGTTCCGCTCAGAATGACTCATCCCATTTTCAACTACAGCATCTATAAATCGGCTATAGCACCAAATCGGCTATAGCGCCGTGACGACTCAGCTATGAGAAAGCAATACCCTCGACGATCGAAGCTTGCCAGCGAACGTCACGAGCGACGGCTTTCCTGTTCTCATTATTGCTTCGATAACGAGCGCACGTAGATGACCATGTTCCACATCTCGTCCGGCTTGGCGCGGTCGTCTTCGGCGGGCATCTGGCCTTGGCCGCTCTTGATGATGTAGAAGAGTTCTCCATCCGTCCTGTTCTTCAGGACTGCCGGATCCGTGAAGTTCTTCATTGTCAGATTCATATCCGTCGCAACCGCGCCTTTACCGTCGCCGTTCGCTCCGTGGCACATGGCGCAGTCGTATCCAAATATTTGTTTGGCTCGAGCCTGGGATTCGGGCGTGGGCGTTACCGGATTCACCATGCGAGCGGCTTCGACAGGAATGACCGATATTGCAGGTGTTGCCGGCGGAGTAATCGCCTGGGCAGGCGCTGCAGCCGGCTGTTGCGATGCCTGTGGCGTCTGAGGCGCCTGTGGAGAGAGCACGAAGAACATGAGTGCAAGCGCGAACCAAGGATTCAGCATACGAGCCTCCTCTACTGCCGAACAAATCTTATGCCTCGGGCCATGCTATGGGAAGCTTTATCTTCAGCGGTCCAAGTCTTTCGTTCTGTCACCCCGCATTCGCGGGTACAGTCCGGAGCTATGAACCACGCAACGAGCAGGCGTTCATGAACGAAACATAGATGAAGTCTCTCCCGGCGCTGTACTCAGCGGCGCCATTGGCATATTCCTCAAACGCGTTCCGGTGGCGGCGAAGATGGCATTCCCCACGGCGGGCGCCAGACCCACAATGCCGCTTTCTCCCGCACCCGCCGGAGGCAGGTCCTTGCGGTCGATCAGGACTATTTCGATCCGCGGCGTGTCGCTGAAACGGGGGACGCGATACTCCGCGAAGTGCGGGTTCAGGATACGACCGTTTGCAAATTGAATGGACTCGAACAGTGCGCCTCCAATGGCCTGAACGATTGCTCCCCCAACCTGGTTGCGCAGGCCGTCGGGATTGACAATGGCTCCCGATTCCCAGGCTTGAACGACGCGGCGAATCTTGATTTTTTTGTCGGCGGGATTGATTTCCACCTCGACGCAGGTGGCCACGTAGCCTCCCTTGTCTGTCCCGCCGGCGATGCCAAACCCGCGCTGGGATGTGGACTTCAACTGGCCCCAGCCGAACTTTTCCGCAGCCGACTGAAAGACGGCGCGCAGTCTTGGGTCGGACAGGTTTTTCATGCGGAATTCGAGCGGATCCATTCCGACCGCGTGGGCCAGTTCGTCCATATGGGACTCGCGCGCGAAGTGGTTGGCGGTTGCCGCGAGTGCGCGATACGACCCCTGGCGCAACGGCGAGTTCGCCGCATGAAATTGAATGAGCTGGTTG
>JAKAAZ010000143.1 GCA_021802085.1 Acidobacteriota bacterium | reverse complement strand
TAAAATCAACAACCTACAAAATCTACCATGTTTGGTATGTTGTTGATTCTATGTTGGTTACAAAATCTCAAACCCTTATGCCCGACAGACTCCTAGAAGGGATTGCCGCCGGTGTGGGGATCGGCTGCTGTATCTGGAATGGGTGTTCGAGCGCATCGACACGGCGCTCCAGGATCTCCACCGTCGCAATCAGTCGTGCCAGGGTGTCATGAAGATCGTCCATCATCGCCACCGCTTTTGCTACACAAGCACTGCGCTACTGCGTGGGCGTCTCCGCGGGAATCGCCGCCTGAGCTCTCTCCGGCCAGGGAGGCAGAAGTTTTACCAACACCCACAAAATGAACAGGGGGAGGATGGTCAAGGCAATGGACATGAGCAGTCCCTCCCGTGTAACCAATGCCATCTTGTAGGTTGTGTACCCGAGGAAGCTTTTTGAAAACAACTGTCCTCCGATCACAACATTCCAGCGCATGGCGAAGATGCCGATCAGGGTCAGACATCCAGCGACGGTATACATGCGCTTCCGCGCCATTTCTGGGAACTTCAGCACCTGGGTCAAGGCCAGCAATAGGATCGGAGTCAGGGTCCCCACAAAAATCTGGAGGACTATTTGGGAAAAGTAGAGTTTCGTGTGGACCATGAAATTCAGGGTGCGAAACGACTCATCCGCCTCATAAATCCGATGGATCAGGTCGAGCATTTCCAGGCTGAAATCGATAATGAACATGTAGAACAAATAGCGCGCTACCGTATCCACGCACAACATGTCGATCTTCTCTCGACGGAGCCGCATGATCAGCATATACAACAGCATCACGGCGGCAATCCCCGACACCATGGCGGAGAAAATAAACACCACCGGCATCAATGGCGACGACCACCATGGATTTGCCTTGATCGAGCCGAAGATAAACCCGACATATCCGTGCAGCAGAAAAGCGGAGGGAATGCCTACCAGGGTGATCAGCCAGCCTACCCGTTCATCGATGGCAAGCGCGCGCTCGCTGATGTTGCTGGAACCCAGTGCCAGCACCTGATAGATCCAGCGTTTCATGCCGCTGGAAGACTGGGCCATCACTACGATATCGCGCCGGTAGTCGAGCCAGATTTCCACCGTCAGAACCGCCATCAGGTACCAGAGATACACGAACCCGAACATGGCCATGGCCGAGGTGCGATGGGGAGTGAAATACATCTCAAGCGAGCGTTCCGGGTGTCCCAGGTGCAACTGCAGCGGCAGAGGCGCAACCACCAGGAATGCCAGCGCGGTCAGCAATGCCAGCCGGTAGGTGGGCTTCACCGCATCGACACGGAAGACACGCTCGAGCGAAGCCAGAATGAATGCCCCGGCCACCAGTCCCGTGATGTAGGGGTATAAAACGATCAGCACGCTCCAATAGAGGGTGATCTCGTTCGGGTACATGTAGCCTTCCACACCGGTCGTCATAGTTGCCAATCTCCTTCAATGCACCCATGTGTTTAGCAGGCGCTTATCGCACCGAACCATCCAAATCGTTATAGAAAACCTTTGCGCCCGTGGCCATTTGCGGCTTTAAGATCTGCACGTTGTGGGTCCGCAGAAATTCGTGGATCGGATCCTTGGGATTTTTCAAATCGGCCAGTTGGCGCGCGCCGGTTGGACATGCCTCGCAACACGCGGTCGTGAGTCCCTTTGTGATCCGGTGGTAGCAAAGGGTGCATTTGTCCGCGACTTTTTTCTGGGGATGAATGTAGCGGCAGCCGTAGGGGCAGGCCTGGACGCAGTAGGCGCAACCCAGACAATAGGTCTGGTCAATCAGCACGACCCCATCCGGGCTGATAAAGGTTGCTCCCACGGGACAGACCTGGGTGCATGGCGAATCCGCACACTGGTTGCAGAGTTTGGGGACGAAAAAATACTTCCCGTTGTCATCTTCTTTGACGGCGGGAAATCCTTCCTTGCCGCCGTCGGGCGAGATGACCTCAGGGTTCTCAAGGTGCCAGTCCGTCACGTGGTAGCGTTCCACCCAGGTGCGGAAGAATCCGTCCGGCACATCATTTTCGGACTGGCAGGCCCGGACACAGTTGCCGCAGCCGATGCATTTGGAAATGTCGATCAGCATGCTCCACCAATGGTCGGTCATCTTATAGTTGGGGGAGGATTCCGGGGTCCCCGCCAGCACAGATTCCCATGCGACAGCCGCGGCAGGCAGCAAGATCAGCATTTGACGCCGGCTAATGTTCATTTCGCGCCTCCTGCGCCGATGGCCGGGCTGTGCGGTTGGTGGCAGGTCTCACAGGGAACGCCATTGGAGTGGTCGACCGCCGCCACTTGGGGGAAGTTCTTCGGCCTGGCGGCGCTGGCTGCGTGACAGCGGACACACAGCACAGCGGTGTCCAGCTTGGCAGGCTGGATGGAAGGGTCATCGGCATGCTTTGCCAGCGGGCCATGGCAGGCCTCGCAGTTGACTTGCGCGTGCATGCCGCTCTTTTTGATTTCCTGGACGTCGGTGTGGCAGGTCTCGCAAGCCTGATGGCCGGCGTAATGGATCGGATGGGCGGCAATCTCCGTGATGGCGGCTCCGCGGTAGTGTCCATATTGCCCAAAGCTTCGCGGAACAAAAAAGGCGCGTATCCCCAGAAATGTCAATGTGCCAATTGCATAGAGCGCGGCCAATCGGAAAAGATGTCCTGAATCTTTGAAGACGCTCATGAAACCATGTTCCTTCCACACAGCTGCACGGTTTTCCTGCAAAGAATCCTGAACTTCACTATCCATAAATCCACGTATGGTTGTATGTGCGCCATATCACGTCCATTGAGCCTGCGCGACGCAGTCGCCGGAATCCATCGTTGCATGGGCATCCGGGCGGCAAGGCGTCACGTCAGCACGCCGCGCCGCGGCGCATAGGATTCCGCCTGCGCATTGATACAGCTAGCTAGAGGCTGCATATGAACGACACGACACAGACTGCGTGCGAGGTGATCGCGAAGGTCCGGAGCAGACGTCCACTGGTGCATCACATCACCAACTTTGTGGTCATGAATGCAACTGCGAACATCACCCTTTGCATGGGCGCGCTGCCAGTGATGGCACATGCCATAGAGGAAGTGGCGGAGATGGTCGCCGCCAGCGCCCTTGTGCTGAACCTTGGAACCCTGTGGCCCGAACAGGTGGAAGCGATGGTTCTGGCGGGCCGCCGCGCGAATCAATGGGAATTCCCATTGTTCTGGATCCTGTGGAAGCCGGCGCCACACAGTTGCGAACGAGAAGCGCCCATCGCTTGCTCAATGAACTATCCGTCGCGATCGTGCGCGGCAATGTGGCGGAGATCACGGCTCTGGCTGGCCTGGACGCCAGAATCAGAGGCGTCGAATCGATCGACTCGACCGGAGATGCAGCCGCAGTGGCTTCAGAATTTGCCAAACAGTTTGGCTGTGCAGCGGCCGTGACCGGGCCAGTGGATGTGGTGACGGATGGCATGCGCCTGATGCGCGTCGCGAATGGACATCCGATGATGGCGACGGTTACCGGCACTGGCTGCATGGCAACTTCCGTCGTGGCCGCCTGCGCAGATGTTGAACGGGATTCCATTACCGCAACCACAGCCGCGCTTGTCGCGTATGGTTTGGCGGGACAAATTGCCGCGCAACGGGCGCAAGGTCCAGGAACGTTTCAGATTTATCTCTACGATGCCCTGGCAGGTCTCACCGACGATGTATTGCGGGCGGGAGTACGCATCGAAGGGTAGCGCCAGCGAACAACCGTCGCAGCGCGGACAAAACCGAAGCGGTCGAATCCAGCGAAAGATAAAACGGTAGGCAGGCACGGGAACCGCTCGATCCCGCCGCGCGTATAGAGAACCCATCCCGGCAGATGCCAATCAGCACGGGACATATCCCTGCCGCCATCGTATTTTTCACATCCCGCCGTTCCCTGGAATATTTTTATGCGGCGTTCGACATACTTTTTTTGACAATACGAGTCTTACACACATAAGAGATCGATAGAACTCTCTAAACAGGAGATGGGTCCGCGTTTTCTTCGGATTCCATTGCGCGCACAAAATGAGGATTTCTTCAGAGTATTTTCAGGCTGTGTCGTTATATCTATTGCAACGGGGTGCCCTCATCGATGTCGCTTCCCAGCTTCATATCGTCCATACCGCAAGTAAAGCAGCGGAGAAACCATCTTTGTAGTGTGCCAAGTGAGGAGTTCCCAATGAATTCGGCAGGCCGGTTACGTCAGTTGCTTTTGAATAACGAGTTTATTGTTGCGCCGGGTGCTTTCGATTGCCTCTCCGCCAAAGCTGTGGAATTGGCCGGTTTCTCCGCAATTTATATGACCGGCATGGGGACCTCCGCCAGCCGTCTTGGCCTGCCGGACTACGGCCTGGCAACGATGTCGGAGATGGTGGCCAATGCGTCGGCAATGGCCGCAACGGTAAAGATCCCGGTCATCGCCGATGCAGACACCGGATATGGCAATGAACTCAACATGGCGCGGACCGTCCACGAATATGAACGGCATGGGGCTGCCGGAATTCACATCGAAGACCAGGTATTTCCAAAAAAATGCGGGCACCTCGATAAAAAACAGGTCATTCCACGGGATGAATTCGTCAGCAAAATTCGAGCTGCGGTGAGCGCGCGGCTAGACCCGGATTTCATCATCATCGCCCGGACCGACTGCAACGCCGTGATGGGATTTGAGGAAGCGATTGCGCGCGCCAACGCCGCGCTTGCGGTGGGGGCCGATCTGGCACTGGTGGAAGCGCCTGAGTCGATGGAGCAGATGGAGCAGATTCCGCAGCGCGTGCAAGGCCCGTGCGTTTTGAACATGCTGCTGGGTGGAAAAAGTCCTTTACTCTCTCTGGCTGACGTGGAGAGCCTGGGATACAGGGTCGTACTGCTGTCGGATGTACTGCTGGGCGCAGCTATTGCCGCGTACGATTCGGCGCTCGACACCGTTCGGACCTCGCGCGATCCGCTGCATTTTCCAAATACTTTGGCCGTCAAAGATATTTTTCAGCGTCTGGGCGCGGCGAAATGGGACAAGTTGCGGGCAGAGCAAGGAAAAGTGGTCGTGTAATGCAATCAACGCGCGGGCTGGCACAGCAATGAAGCCGTTATTCGGCAGTTTTCCTGCATCGGCGGCTGCCGGTCCTGATCTCGAAGCTGGTTGTGCCGGTCAACTCCAATAGACTGCTAGACTGCCTGCCACCGCGAACGGAATCAGGGGGGAGGCCGCGACGCATCCCAAGTCGAGCAGCAAATCGAAATGCGAGCCATTGCTCTTGGGCAAGGACCTCTGGCGAGTTGCGGCGGCTCTAAAAAAATCCTCCGACTCCTCGTCACGGTTTTAGAAGAAATTTCGCCGTCAGCGAAGCCTCTGAGGACCCTCCTGCCCAGAGCGTGAAAGTCCCAGGCTCGACGGCCCATTCCCTTTCGACGTTCCAGACTGCAAGCTGTTCCTGCGGGATGCGGAAGGAGACCGTCTTTGTTTCTTGCGGCTTGAGATGGATCCGGGAGAACCCCTCCAGCGATCGGCGAGGCGTCTCGACGCTGGTCACATCTTCCCGCATATACAACTGGGCAACTTCGTCGCCTTCCCTGCTTCCGGTATTTGTAACCTCCACGGTTACCTGAACATCGTCGTGGCTGCCAGGCGCGGGAGGCTCGACCGCCAGATGGCCGTAGCGGAAGGTTGTGTAGCTAAGACCGAATCCAAACGGGAACAGCGGCTTGCCGTTATCGTCGACATATTTCTCCATCCGCGAAGGATCGCTGTTGTAGAAGTCGGGCAGCTGCCCGGTGCTGCGCGGAAAGGTGATGGTCAAGCGCCCGGCTGGATTGTTGTCGCCAAAGAGCGTTTCCGCAATGGCTTTTCCTCCGAATTCTCCCGGATACCACGCTTCGAGAATGGCGGGGACATGCTCCTTTGCCCAGCCGATCGTTAAAGGTCTGCC
Organism: Acidobacteriota bacterium; assembly: GCA_021802085.1. Classification (GTDB taxonomy): domain Bacteria; phylum Acidobacteriota; class Terriglobia; order Terriglobales; family Acidobacteriaceae; genus JAKAAZ01. The sequence continues at coordinate 3,398 of JAKAAZ010000143.1, read as the reverse complement.
GTTTTCCAGCACCAGAACGACGGGCTTGCCCGTCGCCACGACCGCTTCCAGCAGTTGTTCCTGATTACCCGGCAGGTCAAGGTTGGATCGGTCGAAGCCTTCGCCCGAAATGCCTTGTTTTTCTCCCATGCCCAGGATCACGATGTCTGCCTGTTTCGCGATGGCGACAGCGGACGGAATATCTTTTCCCGCATCGAAGGTGACCGTCGATTGCGGAACCATCAAACGGATGCCCTGGAGCATGCTGATCCGCTCGCCATTCGACTCCATTTCATAGTCGCCATACCGCGCCACATCCGCGTTGGGTCCGATGACGGCAATACGCTGGATGGATTTCGACAGCGGCAGCAGGTTGCCGTTATTCTTCAGCAGCGTCATGGATTCACGTGCCGACTCCAGCGAGACAGCAAGGTGGGCCTGCGACCGGTGAACCTTTGCGTTCAACCCGGAATCCACGAAAGGTTGATCGAACAGACCGAGAGCAAACTTCACGCGCAGCACGGACCGAACCGCCTCGTCCAGGTCCGCCTGCGACAAGGAACCCTCGCGCACGCAATCAATCAACGCGTTTTGAAATACATCGTGGTCGAAGTCGTAAAACTGCATATCCACGCCGGAACGAATCGCCATACAAACCGCGTCCTTCGGCGTTGCAGCGACATCGTGAACCGTATACAGGCGCCGGATCGCACCCAAATCAGAAAGCACGAATCCCTGGAAACCCCATTCCTGACGCAGGATGGTTTTCAGCACGAAGGGATCGTCGGTGATTGGGATTCCATCAATCTCGTGGTAGGCGGCCATCACCCCCATGGCGTGCCCCTGACGAATCGCGGGTTCAAACGACTTCAGCATCACGGTACGCAACTCGCGCTCGCCAATGTGCACCGGCGAGGTATTCGTGCCACCCTCCGGAGAACCATGCCCGACAAAGTGTTTGGGCTCGGCGACCACGGTGGCATCGCTGTTCAGGCTCTCGCCTTGTGCGCCGCGCGCATACGCCAGACCAAGCTGTCCGGTGAGGTATGGGTCTTCTCCGAAATCTTCTTCGACGCGGCCCCAGCGAGGATCGCGGGCAACGTCCAGCACGGGAGCAAGAATCATGCCGACGCCAGTGGCGCGCGCCTCGGATGCAATGGCTGCGCCCGTCTGTCGCGCGATCATCGGGTTCCAGGTCGCGGCAAGATTGATCGGCGCCGGAAACACCGTTCCCGTGTCGAATCCATGCAGCCCTTCCTCGATGAACAGAACAGGGATGCCGAGACGATTGTGCGAGATCGCCCAGCGCTGGATGGCATTGGATTGTTCCGGCGTCGGATACAGATCGTGAATGCCGCCCACGCCAAGGTCCCCAAACAGCGCCTGCGCCTTCTCCGGAAGAAAGACTGCATCGGCCGCGGCATGCGTGGAGTCTTTCCGCTTGTCCACCAGGGCCTTGGCTCCGGCATACAGATCGAGTTGCCGCACCTTCTCTTCCAGCGTCATACGGCCCAGCAGGTCATCCACGCGCTTCTCGATCGGCGCATTTGCCTGCCGGTAGATTGCGTCTGCGCCGACTGCTGGTTGCGCCTGTTGCGCGCGGACTGACGTTGGAGAAACCAAAACAGCAGGAAGCAACGCGAAGAACGCGATCCCGCAGGTGACAACGAATCGCAGTCTTGTCATGTGATTGGGCATGATCTTTGTCATGTTCTCTCTTTCTTTGGCGCCGACATGATTCCGACATTCAAGCGGTTGAGGCGCAGATCGGCTGCGTCCCGAGAACAAAATACCAGGGACGAGACTGCGATCCAGGCAACGCAAATGTTGGTGGAATCCACGCGCTCAACAGTATAGTCTGTGCCAATCACTCTACATGGTAGTTCGGCGCTTCGCGAGTGATGATGACGTCGTGCACGTGGCTCTCGCGGAGACCGGCATTGGAGATGCGAATAAAGCGCGCGTTCTCTTGCAACTCAGCGATGGTGCAGCAACCGAGGTAGCCCATGCCGGAGCGCAGGCCGCCGACCAACTGATAAACCATGGCTTCCAAGGGTCCACGATACGGCACGCGGCCTTCGATGCCTTCGGGCACATATTTTCCCAGCCGGTTTTGCTCGCTGCCTTCGCGGGAGACAACGGTACCGGAGGCTTCGCCCTGCTCTCCCAGGTCGCGTGAGCTTTGGAAATAGCGCTCGCCGGAGCCCTGAGACATAGCGGAGATAGAACCCATGCCGCGATAGGTCTTGAATGAGCGGCCCTGGAAGAGAATCGTCTCGCCCGGACTCTCATCGACACCGGCAAATAGCGAGCCGATCATGACCGTGCTGGCCCCCGCGGCGATGGCTTTCGTCACGTCGCCGGAGTACTTGACGCCTCCGTCGGCGATGACGGGAACGCCGGTGGATTTGGCCGCGCGATAGGCCTCGGAAATTGCGGTGATCTGCGGCATGCCAGCGCCGGTCACCATGCGCGTCGTGCAAATCGATCCCGGACCGATGCCAACCTTAATGGCGTCCGCGCCCGCTTCGATCAGTGCTTTCGCGCCTTCATAGGTGGCGATGTTGCCTGCCATCAGGTCGATGTCGGGGAAATGCTTTTTCACCAGCCGGATTGCATCCAAGACTCGCGATGAGTGGCCGTGGGCGGAATCGATGGCCAGCGCATCGACGCGATTGCGCACCATTTCGCCGGCGCGCTCCAGGAAATCTCCTGTGGCGCCAATGGCCGCCGCCACGCGCAGACGACCCTGCGTATCTTTCGCGGCGTTCGGATATTTCAATTTTTTCTGGATGTCCTTGACCGTGATCAGGCCCTTCAATTCGTACTGATCGTTCACCACCAGCAGCTTTTCGATGCGGTGCTGATGCAGGATCTGCTCCGCCTCTTGCAGCGTTGTGCCGACGGCCACAGTAACGAGGTTGTCCTTCGTCATCACCTCGCCGACGGGGATGTCTGTTCGGGTTTCAAAACGCAGATCGCGATTGGTCAGGATGCCGACTAGTTTTTTGTTCTTGGTGACCGGAACGCCGGAGATTTTGTAGCGCCGCATCACTTCCAGCGCTTCGGAAATCAGCTGCTCGGGCGCAATCGTGACCGGATCGACGATCATGCCACTTTCCGATCGCTTCACCTTGTCGATTTCCGCGGCCTGCTGTTCGATCGAGAGGTTGCGATGGACAACCCCAATGCCGCCCTGTTGCGCCATGGCAATCGCAAGACGCGATTCCGTCACGGTATCCATGGCGGCGCTGAGCAGTGGGATGTTCAGGCTGATGTTGCGGGTGACTTGTGTCTGCGTGCCAACTTGCGTCGGCACCACTTCACTGTAGGCGGGAATGAGTAGGACATCGTCGAACGTGAGGGCTTCAGGAACAGGGAGGTCAATCATAACTCGCAACCGGAGTGGGTAGACGGCG
>JAKAAZ010000142.1:7837-9349 GCA_021802085.1 Acidobacteriota bacterium | reverse complement strand
TGAACCAAAACGGCACAGAAAGCCTGCTATAAGCTACCAACGGGATTACGGCCTGCGCCCCCCAGATCGAACACCAACTCTGCAAACCGCTGAATCGGCCTTGGCAAAACGCTATGCCCGACAGGCTTCTAGCCGCGTCATTTGCGGCTATAGCGGATTTACAGTTTGTATAGTCATTTATGGTGGAGAGTCATTCTGAACGGAGGTCGCGGCGGCGACCGAAGTGAAAAATCCAGACGATATCCGCATCGTAAACGCCGCCATTACCCTCTGGATTCTTCGCTGCGCTCAGAATGACTCCTCTCATTTTGAAACCAGTATCTGTAAATCCGCTCTGGTTGGGATTCCCGCAATTCCCTGTGCAGTGTCCCTGCTACTGGCCTAGATAGACCGGCTCCTGCTCCAGGCAGATTCCAAACTGGGCCAGAACGCGCCGCCGTATCTCATCGCGCAGCGCAAGAATTTCCTTCGCCGTCGCATCGCCGCGATTCACAATCGCCAGCGTGTGGCGACTGGAAACGCCCGCCGCGCCCAGCGCAAAACCCTTGGGAAATCCGGCTTGCTCAATCAACCATCCCGCCAGCAGCTTCACCGATCCCGGGTCGGCGGCAAAGTGCGGAATGGAGCCAACTTCTACCTGCCCGGCACGATGCGCCTCCTTGGCGACGCGCGCGGAAATGTCCGCCAGGTGCGATTCCGACACCACTGGATTCTTGAAGAAAGAGCCTGCGCTCAGACAATCCGGATCGCCATCGACCAGCAACATCCCTTTTTGGCGCCGAATACTCCGCACCTTTTCGCTGACCTGTTTCAACGTGGGCGGCTCAGCATTGTCGGAATATGCAGCCGCCAAATCCTGATAGGCAAGATGCGGCGCGCCATGGTGTCGCAGTCGATAGCTCACTTCCGTCACAATGTACCGGTTGCGTCCGGTACTGTTGAAAATGCTTCTGCGATAGCCTAACTGGCACTTGGCAGCGGGGAAATCCACCATCTGCAATGTCGCGCGATCCAGCGCGCGAACAGAGTGGATGGTCGAGGAGACCTCCTGCCCATACGCGCCCACATTCTGCACGGGCGTTCCCCCGACGGTGCCTGGAATTCCAGCCATGCATTCCACGCCGGCGTAGTCTTTCTCCACCACGGCGGAAACAAATCGGTCCCAGTCTTCGCCCGCGGCTGCGGTAAAAATCGCATACTCGCCGTTCGGCTCTTCGCGGATGCCGCGCAGCGCCACCCGCACCACCACGCCGGGAAAGCCTTTGTCCCCCACCAGCAGGTTGCTGCCGCCGCCCAGCACAAACAGCGGCGCGCTTTTCTCGCGCGCAAACGTCACTGCCTGGGCCAGATCGTCCTCGCTGGCTGCCTCGATAAACCAGCGAGCCGGCCCTCCGATGCGGAAGGTCGTGTAGGGAGCCAGGGCGACTTGTTCGAGTATCTCCACAGGGCGTGCGTCCATCATCGCACATCATTTACAGCTACAGCCCTTGAAAACTTCCTCAGCGGATTGGA
>JAKAAZ010000142.1:0-7827 GCA_021802085.1 Acidobacteriota bacterium | reverse complement strand
GAGCCGGGTGTCCGAACGTTCGCATCGCAAGAAATTCGAGGATGCCGAGGGTGCTCCTCGATACTATCTTTCGTAAGCAGCCTGCTGCATTTTCCCAGGCTGTTGAATCCAGACGCGAGGAACTGTTAAGGAAAACCGCACCTCAGTAGTATTTCCAACAGGAGCAATCGGAATACAGATTCCTAACGCCGGGGCACAAACCTGCCTTAAGCCCTGCCCGCGATACCCCATCACCGAGTGCCATCCGTCTACCTCATAGGCTATAGTGGTGCCCGGGAAGTGGGTTGCGAGGGAAGCGCGGATTGCCATGCATGAAGTTGGAATCGCCAGCGAGATTTTGCGCGCCAGCCATGCGGAAACGGCACGCAGGCCAGGCGCGCGGCTGGTCGCTGTGACGGTCAGGATCGGCGTGTTGGCGGGCGTCGACGCAGACGCACTGCGCTTTGCCTGGGACGTGATGTCCGAGCAGGCGGAATATGCGCCGGTGGCGCTGATGATTCAAATGGTTCCACGACGCAATCGCTGCCAGGATTGCGGACGCGAATATGAGTCTGGCATCTATAGTGAACCTTGTCCGGGCTGCGCCAGCGAGAATAGCCTGTTGCTTGGCGGCGATGAAATGCAACTGGCGAGCGTAGAGGTGGAAGAATGACGACGGTGGTTCCGGTGGAAAAGAAAGTTCTAAGCGAGAATCAGCGCATTGCGGAGGAGCTGCGGCAGGGCTATGCGAAGCGCGGCACGCTGTGCCTGAACATCATCAGCTCGCCGGGTTCCGGAAAAACAACACTGCTCGAAAACACGCTGGCAGGTTTCAGCAAGCAGGACAAAGTAGCAGTGTTGACGGGCGATCTGCAAACGGAAAACGATGCGCGCAGGCTGGCGCGCTATGGATTTCCTGTGCAGCAGATTGTGACCGGAACGGTTTGTCATCTGGACGGCAGAATGATCGAGCGCGCGCTTCAGCCATGGTCGTCGACGGAGATCCATCTGCTGTTCATCGAAAATGTCGGCAATCTCGTCTGTCCATCGAGCTACGACCTGGGCGAGGAAGCGAAGATCGTAGTGTTGAGCGTGACCGAAGGCGAGGACAAGCCGCTCAAGTATCCATCGATCTTTTCGAAGGCCGCGCTGATGATCCTTACCAAAATCGATCTGTTGCCGTATGTGCCGTTCAGTCTGGAACAGGCCAAGGCGAACGCGCGGCAGGTACATCCTGGAATTGAAATCATCGAAGTGTCGTGTCTCACCGGAGAAGGTCTGGATCGGTGGCAGCAGTGGCTGGCGCACCGGCGCGCGACGGCGGGGCAGCGGATGGCCTGCGCGGGAATCTAAAAAGTGGCGCGGATCGTCTTCCGCATCCTCCAACGGGCTCCCCATTTGGGAGATTTACAACCTAAAAAGCAGCCCGAAAATATCGTTGCCAAGGCAACCGCTTTGACCGAGATGGTTGCTAAGGCAACCATCTCGCGGAGGGCTATTTCGGCTGCTGGGAGGGATGCTTTCTACTGGGAAACTGCACTGGGTTTGGTGCAAATCTCGTCGAACGCCTGGGTCAGATAGTTTGCGATCTCCGGCGCGGCGGAAGTTTCAATCACGGAGCGCTGCATCAGGAACACCAGTTTGCCATCGCGAAAAATCGCGACCGCGGGCGAGCTGGGAGGGTTCCCCTCCAGGTGGCTGCGGACTTTATCGGTGGCTTCGCGATCCTGGCCGGCGAAGACCGTGATCTTCCGGTCGGGAAGGGTAGTGTGCTGGAGCGCCATCCGCACGCCGGGGCGCATTTTGCCGGCCGCGCAGCCGCAGATGGAGTTGACGACAACCATCGTCGTACCGGGCTTGGCGAGCGCCTGCTCGACCTCTTCGGCCGTGCGCGTTTCCTGAATGCCGGCGCGGGTAAGCTCTTCGCGCATCGGAATCACCATGATCTCTGGATACATGCTGTTTGTCCCTCATGCCGCTTTCGCGGCTATCTCCAGTGTATATCGCCCCTGCGTTCCACGGCTCGCGTTCCCTTGCCATGCGAGCCTTCGGGAAAGCAAGAGGTACAGTAGACGGGAAAGGGTTGGATGCCACGCGCCGTGTCTGCTGAAGAAAACAAGTACCCTGAAGTGTCCTCGACTTCCGGAGTCTCCGTGACATCGGAAGAAAATGGGCCCGCCGAGGAATACCGGCGGCGTCTCGACGCGCGACGGCTCGAAATTCGCCGCTTCGACAAATTGCATATTCGATATGGGAATGTTCGCTTGCTGCTGGCGGTCGTCATCGCGGCGCAGGCGTGGTGCGCGCTTCGATTGCATCTGATTTCGCCGTGGTGGCTGACGGTTCCGGTGGCCGCCTTCGCGGTGGTCGCCGTCTACCATGCGAGAGTGTTGCGGGCGCGGGGATGCGCGTTGCGCGTGGTCGAAGTGTACCAGCGCGGGCTGGCGCGGATTGAAGACCGATGGATGGGCGGCGGCCAGCAGGGCGAACGCTTCCGCGGACTGGGGCATGGCGACAGCGGGCACATCTATGCCGCCGATCTGGATGTGTTTGGCGTGGGCAGCCTGTTTGAGCTGCTCTCGACGGCGCGGACGCGCATGGGAGAAGACGCGCTGGCAGCGTGGCTCCTGTCGCCCGCGCCGGTCGAAGAGATTCTGGGGCGACAAGGGGCGGTGGCGGAGTTGCGCGGCAACCTGGATCTGCGCGAGGATCTGGCAGTGCTGGGCAAAGAGGCCGGGGCGGGGGTGCATCCAGAGGCGCTGCTGCGGTGGGCGGAAGCGCCGGTGGAGATACGGCAGCGGTGGTTGCGCTGGTTGGCTCCGGTGCTGGCGTTGCTGGCCATTGGAACGGCGGTCGTGTGGGCGGTGGGAGGAATGGTTCTGCCGTTTCTGATTGTGCTGATTGTGGAGGGAAGCATCTCCTATGGCATGAGGAAACGGCTGGATGCGGTGCTTTCGGCCACCGAGGGCGCGTTCGAGAATCTGGATTTACTTTCTACCCTGCTGGCGCGGCTGGAGCGGGAAAAATTTCGCGCGCCGCGGTTGCAGTCGATTCAGCAGGCGCTGACCAGCCACAATCAGAAGGGATCGCAGGCGATTGCGCGGCTGCGCACCCTCGTGGATTTCATCGATTCGCGGGACAACCTGTTTGTGAAGGTCCTGGATGTGCCGCTGATGTATTCCGTGCAGGCAGCGCTGGCGTCGGAGGACTGGCGCGCCCGCCATGGCCGCGCGGTGCGGGGCTGGCTCACAGCGACCGCAGAGATGGAGGCGCTGCTTTCCCTGGCGGCATATCACTATGAACATCCGGGCGATCCCTTTCCGGAGTTTCTGGCTGAATCGTCCGACGGCGTGCCCATTCTGCACGGAGAGGGGCTGGGACATCCTCTGCTTCCGGCGGCGCAGTGCGTTCGCAACGATGTGCGGCTGGATGCGGAGACGCGGGTGCTGCTGGTGAGCGGGTCCAACATGTCGGGCAAGAGCACGTATCTGCGCACGGTTGGGACCAATACGGTGATGGCGATGGCGGGCGCGCCGGTGCGGGCGCGGCGGCTGCGCTTGACGCCGTTGCAGGTGGGCGCGAGCATCCAGGTGAACGACTCGTTGCAGGAGGGAAGCTCGCGATTCTATGCGGAGATTACGCGGCTGCGGCGGATTTACGATCTGGCGGCGAAACGGCCGCCGCTGCTGTTTCTGCTGGATGAACTGCTGCAGGGAACCAACTCCAACGACCGCCGGATTGGCGCGGAGGGAGTCCTGCGCGGGCTGGTGGAGCGCGGGGCTGTCGGCATTCTGACGACCCACGATCTGGCGCTGACGGAGATGGGCGGGTTGCAGCAGGGCGTGCTCTGGAACATGCATTTTCAGGATGACCTGGAGGAAGGCAGGATGCGGTTCGACTTCCTGCTGCGCGAGGGGATCATCACGAAGAGCAATGGCCTGGCGCTGATGCGGTCGATTGGATTGAAGGTTTGAGATATGGACTTACAGTTTGGTCAGGTAATCCGAAAATGATACCGCCGCCTGCGCCCAACATTCCCGCCATGCATGCACAGCCACGACTCGGCGACATTCTCGCCAATGCGATTACCCACGGAGTCGGCGCCGCATTCGCGCTGGCCGGCGCGGCCTACCTGATCGATGCGTCGACCCGCGGAAATGCGTGGCAGATTGTCGGCTGCTCCACCTACGGCGGAACGCTGGTGCTGGTCTACATCTGCTCGACGCTCTACCATTCGCTGGTGCGCACGCGGGCGCGGCGCGTCTTTCACATCCTTGACCACTCGTCCATCTACCTGCTGATTGCCGGCACGTATACGCCGTTTACTTTGGTGTCGCTACACGGCCGGCTGGGTTGGACGCTGTTCGCCATCGTCTGGTCGCTGGCCATTGCCGGCGTGGTCTTCAAGAGCCTTGCCATTGGCCGGTTTGAAGTGGCCTCCGCAATTATTTATTTAGGAATGGGCTGGCTGGTCATCTTTGCGATGCGTCCGCTGTTCCATGCGGTTTCCTGGCATGGGGTACTCTGGCTCGGCGCAGGCGGCGTTGCTTATACAGTGGGGATTCTGTTCTTCGCTTTCGATCGCGTGCCATACTTCCACGGGATTTGGCACGTGTGCGTGCTCGCGGGCAGCGTGGCACACTACTTCGCAATCCTGTTCTACGTGGTTCCGGCGCGCTGATCCAGTGACCGCGTGATGCTGTATCCGATGATTTGAGTTTGGACACCCGGCGAAGTGAAGAATCCAGGAGACATTCACACCATAGGCTCGGCGATCACCCTCTGGATTCTTCGCTGCGCTCAGAATGACTCATCTCGTTTTTTTGAACGCAATATCTTTCAAACTTTAGACCAGTTTCACAGTTGCTGTAATGCGGACATAGCGCTATCCCACCCTAGCTGCGCTAGGGTGGATGGGGCACCCAAACCTTACGCTATCCGTGAAAATGCTTTAGCGAATCCGGGCTTGCGCGGTCAGGCGCGGCTGAGCGCAAGATCGATCAGAGTTTTTTGCTCCAGCGCGTGCGCCTTCGCCGAGCCGGTGGCCGGGCTGGCGGCGGCGGAACGCTTCACGCTGCGGACCTGGCGGTCGAACGCAAGGTCCCGCAGGCGCGGCAGCACGAACGAGTACGCGCCCATGTTTTCCGGCTCTTCCTGCACCCAAACCAGATCGTTGGCCTCGGGCTGCGCGTCGATGGCCGCGCGCAATTCCTGCTCCGGCCATGGGTACAACTGCTCAATGAAAATTATGCCGGTGGTGGAATGCTTCCGCTTCTCGCGTTCCATCCGCAGCTCGTGGCCGATCTTTCCAGTGCAGATCAACAGCCGGGTCACGCCCTGCAGTTCGGTCTCTGGCAACACATTTAGAAAACGCGGCCGGGTCAGGTCGGCAAGCGGCGAGACCGCATCGGGATGCCGCAGCATACTCTTGGGAGTGAAAACAACCAGCGGCTTGCGCCAATGACGCAGCGCCTGCCGGCGCAGCAGATGAAAATATTGCGCCGCCGTGGACGGCTGGCAGACCTGGATATTGTCGCGCGCGGCGATCTGCAGATAGCGCTCGACGCGCGCGCTGGAATGTTCCGGGCCCTGCCCTTCATACCCATGCGGCAACAGCAGCACCAGCCCGCTCAGCAGGCCCCACTTGTCTTCCGCTGAAGAGAGAAACTGGTCGATGATAATCTGCGCGCCGTTGGCGAAGTCGCCGAACTGGGCTTCCCACATCACCAGAGCTTCGGGATAGTCGCGGCTGATGCCGTACTCAAACCCCATCACGCCAGCCTCGGACAGCATGGAGTTGTACACCTCAAACCCGGCTTGCTTTAGCGATAGATGATTCAACGGCACAAATTTCTTTTCATTTTCCACATCGATCAACACGCTGTGCCGCTGATTGAAGGTGCCGCGCTGGCTGTCCTGGCCGCTGAGTCGCACCGGCGTTCCCTTCACCAGCAGCGACCCGAAGGCCACCGCCTCCGCCATGCCGTAATCGAGCGGTCGCTCCCCGCGACCCATTTCCGCGCGCTGTTCCAGCAGCTTCGCGATCTTTGGATGAATGTGAAAATCTTTGGGATAGGCGGTCAATCCGTCCGCGATCGCGTGAATTTCCTCGGCGGAGATGCCTGTATCCACTTCGTATTTCGCGCGGTACGCACCGCCTTTGTAGTGCGACCAGTACTCGGGCAAATCCGCCAGCCGGGCTTTCTTCTTCATTTGCCGGGCCAGCTTCAACTCCTGCTCAAATTCCGATTCCGCCTGCTCGACCCGCGTTACCGGATCCACGCCGATTTTCTGCGCGAAGATTTCATACAGCGGCGGATGGTTCTGGATCCTTGCATACCGCAGCGGCTGTGTGATGGTCGGGTCATCCACCTCGCTGTGACCGTGACGGCGATAGCCGATCAGGTCGATCACCACGTCGGTGTGGAATCGATAGCGATATTCGACTGCCAGCGTGGCCACGCGGACCACGGCATCGATGTCTTCGGCATTCACGTGGAAGATCGGCACGGGCAGGCGGCGCGCAAGATCGGAGGCGAAGCGGGACGAGTTATATTCGTCCGGCTCGGCGGTAAACCCGATCAGATTGTTCGCAATGATATGAATGCCACCGCCGACGGAATAGCCTTCGAGCGAGCCCAGATTGATGGTCTCGGCCCAAATCCCCTGGCCGGCAAACGCCGCATCCCCATGGATAACGATGGGCAATACGCGCTCGCGTCCCTCCGCGCCGTAGCGCATCTGTTTGGCGTATGCGCGCCCCATCGCCACCGGATCGACCGCCTCGAGATGGCTGGGATTCGAGACCAGATGCAGCGCCACTTCCTTGCCGCCCCTGGTCGTGAAGGCGCCCGTCGCGCCGACGTGATATTTCACATCGCCGCTGCCCAGGCTGGCGCGGGGATCGGCATCCTCAAACTTGGAAAAAATGTCGGCGGCGGACTTGCCCAGCGTATTCACCATCACGTTGAGCCGGCCGCGGTGGCTCATCCCCAGGACGGATTTCTCCGCGCCCAGGTCGCCTGCGCGGTTCAGCACCGCATCCAGCAATGGGATCAGCGCCGTGATGCCTTCGAGCGAGAAACGCTTGGTCCCCAGATAGCGTTTCTGGATCACGTGCTCGAAGATGTCTGCTCGAACAAGAAGGTCCAGACTGCGCTGCGAGTCGGCAGCAGGCGCGGCGGCCTCCAGCCGTTCGGCTATCCAGCGTCTGCGCTCCGGGTCCGCGATGTGCATGAACTCGACGCCAATCGTGGCGCAGTATAGGGCGCGCGCTTGCTTTGCAAATTCCCCTGTTGCCGCCAGTTCCGGAAGCGATTCCGCGGGAAGATATTGTTGCAAAGGATCGAGGCGCGCCTGCAAGTAGCCCCAGCGGCGAAAGGCATCGTAAACCTGCTCGCGAGATTCTGGATCGGATGGGATTTGGATCGTTTCTGAACTGGATGTACGCATAAAAAATCAATCGGCAGCAGCTAGTGTCCTGTCTCTGAAGTTCATTCAACAATTCGATTTATGGAAGCGATTCGAACAGCAGCACTCAGGGGCTAAAGCCCATCTGTTTTGCTCCATTTACGGCACGACTGAAGTCGTGCCCTGATACAAGGCTGAAAACATTACGACTTAAAGTCGTGCCCTGATACAAGGCTGAAAACATTACGACTTAAAGTCGTGCCCTGATATAAGACCGAAAATCATTTCTTTAACGAATTTAAGACTCAGGACACTAGGAGCCTGTCGGGCATAGATTTCATACCCTTTAAAATCAACAACCTACAAAATCTACCATGTTTGGTATGTTGTTGATTCTATGTTGGTTACAAAATCTCAAACCCTTATGCCCGACAGACT
>JAKAAZ010000141.1 GCA_021802085.1 Acidobacteriota bacterium | reverse complement strand
GAACCCTTCGGCTACGCTCAGGGCAGGCTCCGCGCAGCGGAGTGAAGAATCCAGACGATATGCGCCTGGTCATTGCCGCCGTCACCCTCTGGATTCTTCGCTTCGCTCAGAATGACTCCTTCCATTTCGATTACAGTATCTGTAAATTCGCTCTAATCCTGGACCTGGTTCATCTCGGTGAATGGCTCGGGAGCCGATCTTTGTGGCGCGGCGGACTACTTCTTTCGGCGTCGGCTGGGAGAAGGCGCATTGCTCTCTGCGGCGTCCGCGCCATAGACGAGGAAGGGTGCGTCTTCTCCGTAATTGTGCTCAATGCCAGGGCCTTTCAGCGTTAACACGACAGCATACTTCCCATTCGCCAATTCGAGTTTTGGATCGCCAAGTTGAAATGCAGTGGTGGCGACAAAACTTCCATCCTCCGCAGTCAGCCAGTGGATTGGCTCTTCCGCCAGCTTGGTGCCTGCTTCGTTGAAAATCAGAAAGCTTCCCTCCCAGTCCTTGGAGGGACGGCCCGCAAGTTTTCCCACCGGGGTGATGCGAACCAGCGTCCAGACTATGTCCTCCGGAGAAAAGAAATGGCTGGGATTGAGCTGCAGATCGCAGTTGCCTGCCCTGAGATAATCGACCCTCTGGGGCTGACCGGAGGCAGTAGGCTGCTCAGGTGAGAACACACATGCTTTGCCGAGAACCAGCGAACTAATTCTGACAGTTTCATGGGGATTTGTGGGAACGACGGTGAAAGCAGTGGAGACTCCAGCCGTTATTTTCCCGGTTTCGTCCGCAGCAGCCACATTCAGTCGATAGGCCCCCGGGGCCACGTTCACGGCGGTATTCCACACCGGTTCTGGGGAAGTCCACGCCAGGCGGCCGACGACAGTCGTCAACGTATATCCAATGCTGGTTTGCCGCAACTGCTGCGCCATCTCGAGCTGAGGAGGGGGCGGAGTGTCTTTGGTCCAAAACAGCCCGGTGCTGATGAGTTGCGTTCCGGTCTTGCCGTCGGGATGGGGAAAGTACTCCATCTGAGTGGCGAGTTGGAGCGGCGCGGATGGGTCGGAAGACGGGTTCTCGAGAGCTTTCCGCAGAGCGGGAGAGCCTTTGGCGAGTTCCTGCAGTTGGGCCAGGTCGGGCGCTATGTAATAGGTTGGGGCATTCACAATCATTCCCCGCCGTCCCGGCGTAAGCGAAACGGCATGGGCCTGCCCATCCATCTGCTTTGGGTCGAGGTGGATATCTATATCGTAGGCGGACATGCCATCCTGCTGAATCTCACTGAGGGTATCGGCGGCAAAATTGGAGATCCAGCCTTCCAGATGATTGTCCCTGGTCAGCAGCATCCACGGGCCAAAGCCAAGCGTGTAGTAGAAGGGAAACAATCCCCGCAGCCGGCCGATTTCCTGGAAGCTATCCGCGGCATAAATCACGGCGCCGGAGCTGCGGGCGGCAAACGCGACATCGTGGGCTTCAAAATTTTCATAGACCACTGTGGCACCATCAAAAACCACCTCATGAAAAATATCTCCCAGCGACATGACAACGCGACGGCCTGGGAGGTCGCGCATATTGGCAATGGCGAGCGAGGCTGTCAGGCGCCAGCTATCGAGGTCTGTATCGGCAGGATTTTCGCTGCGAATCCTCTCCAGTTCGGAAATAATGGTGGTCATGTCGCGCGTGTAGGGAGTCTGGTCGCCGCCATCATCCAGGATGGAAATGTTCCAGCCTAACTCCGGCTTCGCTTTCAAACTGGCGATTGCATCGTTGATCGCGTCGACGCGGTACTGAGGTCCGTCAAACGGAAGGATCATCAGCAGGTTGAGTGAGTCTTCCGGATGCCGAGTTTTCGGGTTGACGGTTTGGCCCCATGGTCGGGAAAGCTGAAAGCTGTGCGGCTTGCCATCGACATCCAGGGTCAGATCGGAAGCTTGCAAGTCTTTGACGGGCGATGTATTGCTGAGGTTGAAGACATTGATGGGGATGTGCACCGTCTGCGCCTGTTGAATGAACTGCGGCAACAGCGGCTGAGGGGTGGGAGCCTGGGCATATCCCTGGCCACAGAGTAGCCCCGCAGCGACCACTCCACTGGCCATCCAAGTGAACCGCGCTGTCCAGTCCTGCCCATGCTTACGTTTCAAGCACACACTCCCCAAATGCATCCCGCTATCGCCAGCCCAGTGTTTCCCAACAATCGATTCTACAAAAGCGGCCCAGTTTCACATCTCTACAATCGCCGACCTTCCAGTGTAGGCCGTCAACCCCTCAATTAGATGTCTGTTTTGGCAGAAGGTAATCGAACGATTGAATGGATTGTCGCGAATACTCGTCCAGGAGCAGTCTTTTGCATACGGATTGCCGAGATCGCAAGTATAGAGGTTCGCCGTAGAATGGCCAACTCTCTTTCTCTGAAAATTCGACTTAACGGTGCCCGTGCTGAGAAGGCGAACCTTCCGCGCTTCCGCCTGCGCCGTAAAGAAGGAAAGGCGCATCTTCCTCGTAGTCGGGTTCAATGCCGGGGCCTTTCAGTTTCAGCAGAACGGCATAGGCTCCATCCACCAATTTCAACTTGGGATTGTCCAGTGGGAACGCCGTGGTGCCTACCAGGCTGCCATCGCTTGCGGCCAGCCAGCGGATGGGTACTTCCGCCAGCTTGGCACCTTGGATGTTGACCATGAGGAAGCTGCCTTTCCATTCCTTGGAAGGATGGCCGGCCAGCTTGCCGACCGGGGTGATGCGGACCAGCGTCCAGACGATGTCTTGTGGAGAAAAGAAATGGCTGGGATCGAGCTGCACCGTGCAGTTGCCTGCGCGAAGGTAATCGATGGCGTGGGGTTGTGCTTCGGTTTCAGCCGGGGGCGAGAATGCACACGCTTTGCCGATGACCAGTGAGCTGATCCGGACACTTTCATCGGGGCCGGCAGAAGCAACGGTGAAGTTCGTGGCTAGTCCAGCCGTGATTTTTCCGGTTACGGCGGCTGCGGCCACCCGCAGTTTGTATGTCCCTGGGAACACGTCCATGGCCGTATTCCACACCGGTCCGGCGAACGACCACTCCATTCGGCCGACGAGGGTACCGATCATGAACCCGGTGTCGATCTGCTCCAATTGCTGGGCCATCTCCAACTGAGGAGGGGGCGGAGTGTCTTTGGTCCAAAACAGCCCGGTGCTGATGAGTTGCGTGCCCGTCTTGCCATCGGGATGGGGGAAGTATTCCATCTGCGTGGCGAGTTGGAGCGGCGCGGAAGCATCGGATGGCGGATGTTGCAGAGCCTGCCGCACGGACTCCGAAACTCTGGAGAGATCCTGCAGTTGGGCGAGGCTGGGCGCGATGTAATAGGCTGGGGCATCCACAATAGAATTTTGCCGCCGCGTTGTGATAGACAGAAGATGCGGCAATCCATCCATCTGCTTCGGCTCCAGAGTCAGATCCAAATCGTACGCAGCCATGCCGTCAAGGTGGATCTGCCGCAGGGTGTCGGAGGCAGAACTGGTAAGCCAGCCTGCCAGCTGGCCATTCTGGGACAGCAGCATCCAGGGGCCAGAGCCGACGGTGGAGTAATGCGGATACACCAGCCGAACGATGTCGATTTCGTGGGCGCTTTCGGCGGCATAGATCACGGCGCCAACATTGCGGGCCGCCGTGGACACATCGGTCGCGTCAAAATCGTCATAGACGGGGTTCCCGCCTTGATATATCACTTCATGGAAGATATCCCCGAGCGACAGGACGACACGGCGTCCGGGCAGATCGCGCATGCTGGCAATGGCCAGGATAGCGGTGCTGCGCCAGGTTTTGAGATCGGTGGGGATGGGCCTTTCCGCGCCGATCTTTTCCAGTTCGGCGATGACCCGTGGCAGTTGGCGGGTATATGCGGTCTGATTGCCGCTGTCATCGAGGATGGAAATGTTCCAGCCGGACGGGGGTGCTGTCTTCAGAGCTGCGACCGCCTCGTCGATGGCATAGTTCCGATTCAGCGGCGAAGCCAGAGGGACGATGATCAGCAGGTTTGGCCGGTCCCCGGTTGGAGCTGGAGATTCCTTCGTAAGCTGACCGGCAGATGTGCCTGCGGATAGGCCGGTCGCTTGAGTTGCCCCGGGGTTGACGGGGCGGCTCCATGGGCGGGAAAGCTGGAAGTCGCGCGGTTTCTTATCCACAGCCAGGGTGAGGTCGGATGGCTGCAGATCCGCGATGGGCGAAGTATCGATCTGGCTGAAAACCTGGATGGGCAGGTGCAGCGTCTGCGCCTGCTGAACCAACTGCGGAGCTGCTTCTATAGGCGGAGCGGTCTGGGCCGCCACTTGCATGTGGACCGACCCTGCAACGATGATTCCGCTGGCGGCGATCGAATACGCTGCCCATTTCTGCCGAATCTTCCCAGTCACTCAATACTCCCCGAAGAATTGTACGCTGTCGGCTTGTGAGAATCTCTGGCCGACGGATTCTGGGCAGCAGCGCCGGACTTACGGGCCGCAAAAGCCAACCTTCCAGTGTAGGCCGCCGATTCCTCTATAGTTGGATGTGAATGCGACTGATGACGAAACTGACCCCGCCCGTTGCCCGCAAGGACCCACACACGCTTTCCCTCCACGGCCATGTTTTGCAGGACGATTACGGATGGCTGCGGGAAAAAGAAAGCCCTGAGACGCTCGAATATCTGGCAGCGGAGAATGCCTACACCGCAGCGGTGATGGAGCCGCTGCAGCCGCCGATCGACACGCTGTATGCGGAGATGCTGAGTCATATCCAGCAGACGGATGTTTCGGTGCCGTATCGCGAGGGGCGATTCGATTACTATGCGCGTACCGTGGAGGGGGAACAGTACCCCATCTACTGCCGCGTTCCGGCGGAGGCGGGTTCGGCCTCGCGCTCGCTTCCTCCCGCAGAGGGATTTACGGACGAAGAAGTGCTGCTGAATGTGAATCGGCTGGCGGAGGGGCAGGCGTTCATGTCCATTGGCGCGTCGGTGGTCAGCGACGATGGAAACTGGCTGGCGTACACAACCGACAACACGGGCTTTCGCCAGTACACGTTGCACGTGAAGAATCTTGTAACGGGAGAAACGCTGGGATCACTGGCGGAACGCGTAGGGTCTGTCACGTGGGCGGCGGATGATCGCACGCTGTTCTACAGCGTGGAGGATGAGGAGACCAAGCGCCCCTATGAGATTGTTCGGCGGGTGCTGGACGAAGACGGGCGCAGTTTTTCGGCGGGCGACGCGGTGTGGGAGGATGCGGATGAACGGTTCAATGTTGGGGTGGGGCGCACGCGCGACGGGCAATTCCTGATTGTGGAAGCGGCGAGCCACACGACGAGCGAGCAATGGTTTTTAGCTGCGACCGATCCGACGGGGAAGCTGCGCTGCATAGAGCCGCGACGCGACAATATTGAATATTCGGCGGACCATCGCGATGGAGAGTTTTTTATCCGCGTGAACGATACTGGACGCAATTTTCGTCTGGTCGCAGCGAAGGTCGAACAATGCGGGCGTGAACACTGGCAAGAAGTTTTGCCGCATCGCGACGACGCGATGCTGGAAGATGTAGACCTGTTCCGGGATTTCTTTGTGGCGTGCGAACGGTTTCAGGGACTGCCGCGTCTGCGGATTCATGACTTGACGGGGCAGGGAAGTTTGGCGGAGCAAGCCGGACAAACTCCGCGCGAAATCTCGTTTCCTGAGCCGACATACACGACGACTCCCGGAACCAATCGCGAATTCGACGTGAAGAGTTACCGGTATGGATACACGTCGCTGGTCACGCCGGGCTCTGTGTTTCAGTATGAACTGGCGACGAGCGAGAGCACGCTGCTGAAGCAGTTGGAAGTTCCTGGCGGCTTCGACCGGAGCCTGTATGCATCGGAACGCATTGTTGCGACGGCGTCCGATGGAGTGCGAGTGCCGATCTCCCTGGTGTATCGGCGCGATAGCTTCGAGCGCGGCAGGAATCCTGTGTATGTGTACGCCTATGGTTCCTATGGATATTCCCTGCCCATTAGATTCAACTCGAACCGGCTGAGCTTGCTGGACCGCGGAGTGGTACTGGCGTATGCGCATATTCGCGGCGGCGGCGAGATGGGCAAGCCCTGGCACGATGCTGGACGCATGATGGAAAAGCTGAATACGTTCACCGACTTTATCTCGGCGACGGAGCACCTGGTTGCGGCTGGATATGGCGCGAAGGACCGCGTGGGGATTGAAGGCGGCAGCGCGGGCGGCCTGCTGATGGGCGCAGTAGCGAACATGCGGCCCGATCTTTTTCGGGTAGTGCTGTCGCACGTTCCATTTGTCGATGTGATGAATACCATGCTGGATGCCTCCTTGCCGTTAACGGTCGCCGAATATGAGGAGTGGGGGAATCCCAACGAAGAGGCGGCGTTCCGATACATGCTCGCGTATTCGCCGTATGACAATGTTGTGGCCAAGGAATATCCGGCGATGCTGGTGAAGACGTCGCTGCACGACAGCCAGGTAATGTATTGGGAGCCGGCGAAGTATGTGGCGAAATTGCGCAGCCTGAAGACCGATAACAATCTGCTGTTGCTGCATACGAACATGCAGGCCGGTCACGGCGGCGCGTCGGGTCGCTATGACTATCTGAAGGAAATCGCGTTCGACTATGCATTCCTGCTGTGGCAGTTGGGCGTGGAAAAGATCGAGATATAGAGCATTTTTATAGATGCTGTAGTTGGAAATGGGATGAGTCATTCTGAGCGAAGCGAAGAATCCAGAGGGTGACGGCGGCAATGACCAGGCGCATATCGTCTAGA
Organism: Acidobacteriota bacterium; assembly: GCA_021802085.1. GTDB lineage: Bacteria > Acidobacteriota > Terriglobia > Terriglobales > Acidobacteriaceae > JAKAAZ01. Next base: position 2,619 of record JAKAAZ010000141.1, on the reverse strand, counting down.
TTCTTCACTCCGCTGCGCTCCGTTCAGAATGACTCCCTTTCACAAATAAGTACACCTACTGTCAATTCGCTTTAGCTCAGCGGACGCCGCGTAGCGCCTGGGAAAAGCTGAGATCGGCGTTCTTCGCTTCGCGTCGATTGTCGGCGTCGGGAATGTTATCGCCTTCGCCGGGGGCGAGGAAAAGATTCGCCTGCAATCCATGCTGGCGAGTGTAGAGGTCCCAATAGCGGCCGTGGGCTGCGTACAGTTCTTCGTGCGTGCCGCGCTCGACAATTTTGCCTTCTTCGACAACAAGGATCTGGTCGGCGCGGCGGATGGTGGAGAGCCGGTGCGCGATGACGAAGGTGGTGCGGCCACGCATCAGGTAAGAGAGGCCTTCCTGAATCATCGCCTCACTTTCGGAATCGAGGCTCGATGTGGCTTCGTCGAGAATCAGGATGCGCGGGTTGGCGAGAATCGCGCGCGCAATGGAAATGCGCTGGCGCTGGCCGCCGGAAAGTTTGACGCCGCGCTCGCCGACGATGGTGTCATAGTCCTCGGGAAAGCGCTCGGCGAATTCATCGACGCGGGCAATTCTGCAGGCTTCCAACACTTCCGCTTCGCTGGCCAGCGGACGAGAGAACTGCACGTTCTCGCGGATGGTGCCGTCGAACAAAAATGACTCCTGCAACACCACGCCCAGCTGGGTGCGGTAATCGCCCAGGCGAACGGTGGCGAGATCGATGCCGTCGACCAGCACCTGGCCGGAGTCCGGCTTATGGAAGGCGCAGAGCAGGCTGATGATGGTGGATTTGCCGGAGCCGGAAGGTCCGACGAGCGCGGTGACGGTGCCGGGCGCAGCTTCGAGGGAAACTCCGTGCAGGACTGGCTTGGTCGGCTCGTAGGCGAAGACAACATCGCGAAAAGCGACGTTACCGCGGATGAGGCCAAGAGGCACGGTGCGCGAGGGATCCTGTTCTTCATCGGCTTCGGAGAGGATTTCGCTGGTGCGATCCAGGCCTGCGATGGCTTCTGTCAATTGCGTGCCGATGGCTACCACCTGCACGATGGGAGCGATGAGATAGGCGAGAAAAAGAATGTACTCCACATAGTCGCCTGTGGTCATTTTTCCAGCGACCACCATGTGGGCGCCAAAGTACATGACCAGTGCGCCGACCAGGCCCAACAGAACGGTGGAGGCCAGACTCATGACGGACTGCGCGGTCAGAGTGCGGATGACATTTTCCAGCAGCCGTTGCACGCCGCCCGCAAACACTCCGGCTTCCCGTTCCTCCGCGTGATAGCCCTTGACGACGCGTACGCCGCCGAGCGATTCGGTCAGGCGACCGGTCACGTCGGCATTGATGCGCGCCCGTTCGCGGAAGATGGGGCGAATGGTTTTGAAGGCAAACTGAAGGACGATCGTGAATGCGACGACCACGGCAAAGGCAAGCAGCGTCATGACCGGGCTGATGCGCATCAGGACGACGAAGGCGATGACAGCGGTGAGCAGGCCGCCCAGAAAATCGACCAGCCCGGTGCCGATAAGATTGCGAACGCCCTCGACATCGCTCATGATGCGCGAGACCAGGGTGCCGGAACGGTTGGCATCGTAGAAGGCGACTGGCAGTCGGCCCACGTGCTGCTGCACTTTCACGCGGAGTTCCGCGATCAATCGTTGTGCGGCTTTCGAGAGCAACTGCGTCAGGGCATACGAGGTGACACCCTGAATGCTGGTGGCGACGAGGACAGCGCCCACGATCCATGGCAGCAGGCCGATGCGATGCTGGTGCATGACCCCATCAATCAGGTATCGGCTGGAATAGGGCAGCACCAGGCCGGAGACACGATTGAAGATCATCAACAGCAGGCCGAGCGAAAGAATCCAGCGGCGCGGACGCACCAGGGCCCAGATTTCCGGCAAAACCTTTCGTAGCTCAGGCTTCTTCTTGCTCTGTGGTTTGTCCGCCGACACACGGCCCCCGGCAGACTCGGACTTTCGTCCGCTGTGTGTTCCCCCCGCTACCCATGCTGGTCGAATCGCCATAAATCCTTCCTTTACGTTCGCGCCCGGCGCGCCAAGATGAAGGAGCGAACGCACATCAGCACGAAGATCAGGCAGATGATCGCCATTGCGAATTCTTCTTTCACCGCCAGGGGACGCACCATGACGGTTCCGCGGGTGGAGGCGAGGAAAGCCGACGCAGCTCGCCAGCCGGGGAAGATGACCCCGATGAGACCAACGGTGACTGCGATGTGCATGAAGAGCATGCGGCGCTTGCTGTTGTCCGTATTCGCCAGGACGCCGAAAACGCCGAGAAGAACTCCGAAGTATGCCGGGATCAGTGCGGTGGGTGCGTGGCTGCCCGTCGCGATAAATACCGCCACTCCTAAAACGATGAGTACCAGCGCGGTAACCAGCGTAAATTTTGCCATAACGTCCATCTCCTCTAACAGTGTTTTGATTCCACTCTTTCCAGCATAGCCTTGTGGTGCAAGAAGCGATGTTTGATCCCTGATCCGTGGATAACATTGCGTTCAAGTTGATGCGATATCCAGAAAGCCGCGTGGAGTGGCAGGATGCGGGTTGAATGAGGAGTGTCTATGGTCTATTTTCCTGCACCTTTGAGGTGCGCGCAG
>JAKAAZ010000140.1 GCA_021802085.1 Acidobacteriota bacterium | reverse complement strand
AATCCAGAGGGTTACGGCGGCAATGACCAGGCGCATATCGTCTGGATTCTTCACTCCGCTGCGCTCCGTTCAGAATGACTCCCTTTCACAAATAACTACACCTACTGTCAATCCGCTCTAGCCTGCGATAGGCATGGACTCGGTCACAAACCAGGCGGAGCTTATCTTCCAAGTTGCCAGAGGCTGTTTTAAACGAATCAGCGTCGATGGTGAGGGGCGCGCCTAGAACAACGAGAGGTGCTCCGTACTCGGGAGTGCGGATCGCCTGCTCAATCGAAAGACCGCCCACGGCCTGCACGGGTACCCGGACAGCCGCGACGATCTCTCGCAACTGATCGAGAGGACTGGGGTATGGCTTTCCCGCCGCCGCGAGGCCGCGACGCTCATCGTAGCCAATATGGTGAATCACGAAATCGCAGCCGAAATCCTCCAGCCGCTTTGCCGCTGCTATCATGTCCTCCGCACCGAGGTTGTCTCCCATGACCTTTACGCCAAAATCCTTTCCGGCCTGCACGACCATTTTGATGGTCTCCGGATGGGCACGCTCCATCACCACGACGTGAGTTGCCCCGGCGTTTGCCATTAGTTGGGCCTCGAGCCAGCCGCCGTCCATGGTTTTCAGGTCGGCGACGATGGGAACCTCGGGAAACTCGGCGCGCAGGGCACGAACGCCGTTCATTCCTTCGGCGATGATGAGGGGTGTGCCCGCCTCCAACCAGTCGACCCTGGAACGAATAGCGAGGTGTGCGGTTTCGAGTGCTTCGGGGATGGATGTGAGGTCCAGGGAAATTTGTACGATGGTCTTCATAATGAATTTATCCGGTGATCAACTCCGCATTGGCTGCAAAGCCCGATGAGCACTCCTTGCGATGAGGATTCCAATATTAATCCCGGAAGTGGCGGCCTATTTTGGCTTGGAGAAAATCGACCGATTCCCGCAGTTCGTCCATCCCGCCCAGACCGTCTTCGATGGAAATCCAGGAGCGAAAGCCAACCGAGTTGAGCGTCGAGAAGATCGTATCGTAATCGTTCATCCCTTTCCCTATTACGCCGTGGGATAGGCGACTGGCGTAGCCGACAGAGTCTTCCTCCTTGCGTAGGTCTTCGATCGTGCCACTTTTCAGATATCGATCGCTCGCATGCATTGTGACGACGCGGTGCTTGACGCGTTCGAGCAGCGCCAGCGGATCCTCGCCTGCCAAAATCGTATTGGATGGATCGAAATTGACGCCAAACCAGGGGGAATCGATCTGCTCGACGATTTCAACGAACACATCGGACTTCTGGGCGAATTCCGGATATTGCCAGTAGTTATCCTTGTAGTGGTTCTCCATCGTCAAGACGACACCATGCTGTTCGGCAAACGGTAAAAGGTCCCGAAAGACTCGAACAACCTGGGCGACGCCGTTCTCCCGGGTGAGTCCCGGGCGGCGTTGACCGGAGAGAACACGGCAAAACCGGCCGCCGAAAAATGAGGTGATCTCAATCATTCGCTTTTCGCGATCGATCTCTCTTTGAAGGAGGATGGGATCGAGCTGAGTGAAATCGGGAGAGCAGCAGAACATCGGCATGGCAAGTTTGTGCCGTTCGAGAGCAGCCTTGACCCTGTCGAGGAAGGTCTCGTCATCTTCTATAAAACCAGAATAGAATTCAAGCCCCTCGACGCCGAGCGTGGCCGCAAGTTCGATCCAGTCAAAGATCGTCATGCTCCGATCGACACATAGCTGGTCCATATAGCACTTCGGGAAAGCTGCCAGTTTGGGCCTCACAGGGGTATTCAAGAGACTTCCTTTGTAGGATTCCGTCCGATCACCGGGAATTGCTCCACGTCGAGAATCGAGCCGTTGATAAGAGCCGCCTCATCCGAAAGGAAATAAATCGCAGCCATGGCGACTTCCTCTGGGGAGTGGATGCGACCCGACGGGGCGACGCTCCTGGGCAGCTTGGAAGGCCAGTCTTCTGGTAGGCCGTCTTTCAACTTCAATGCGAATTCATTCGCCGTCAATGTCCAGCCGACGTTCAACTGATTGATCTGGATACCCTCGGTTCCGTGCGCGTCTGCAAGATTACGCGTCAGGGTCGTCAAGCCACCCTTGGAGATGGAGTAAATCAAATACGTGCGTTCTCCGCAATAGGCGTTAATCGAGCCGATGTTCAGGACACGTCCTCTGCCGTTTTTTCGAAAGTGGGGAAGAGCGGACTGAATCAGAAGAAGCGGCGCCCGCAAGTTGATCGCCATCGTGCGGTCAAATGTCTCTGGATTTGCATCTTCGAGAACGCCGCGGGTAATCACAGCCGCATTGTTCACAAGTCCGTCGATTCGACCAAAGCGAGCGATTGTTTCAGCGATAAGTTTTGAGGGAGTTTGCGGGTCTTCGAGCGCTCCGATGACGAAGGATGCGCGTTTCCCTACCTCTGCGGCCAATTCTTGCGCGGCGTCTTTCCGTCTTCCATGGATCATGACCTGAGCGCCTTCGCGAGCGAAGAGGCGAACCATTGCTTCGCCGATGCCGGTGGTAGAACCGGTCACCAGGATGACTTTGTCCTTTAAGCGCATACGCGAGCCGGAGGCAGGTTATTCATGGCTGGAGTACTCCTTTAACGATTGCGCCCGAATGCATTTCGTCAAAAGCCTCGCGCCATTCGTTGAGGGGAGAAATCCGATTCAGTATAGGGCTGGGATCGATCTTGCCGCTAGACAAGAGGGAAAGAACCTTCTCCCAAATCATCCAATTGTGGGAAAAGCTGCCTTGAAGCGTGGCCCCCTTCTGGACGAGTTGATCGAGCGAAAAGTTAAGCGGCTGGGGACCCCATCCTACCTTGGTAATCTGGCCTGCCGGACGGACAATATCCAGCGCGATCTTGAGCGCAGCGGAAACTCCCGCGGCATCGATGACCAGGTCAAATCCATAGCCGTCTCCAAAATTCTTGATCCATTCGGCAACATCTTCGCCTTGCGCTCCAAGAACCGTGTCCGCACCCATCTGCTTCGCGACTTGCAGTCGCTTTACATCGGCGGGAGTGCCAACTACGAGAAGATGCCCAACTCCAGAAAGCTTCGCCATAGCGGCACAAAGCAGGCCGATCGGGCCCGGCCCAATCACGGCGACTGTGTCACCGGGGCGCACGCGCGAGTTGACGCAGACAGCATTGTAGGCCACACAGCATGGCTCGGTCAGCGCGGCTTTTTCCAGTGCCAAAGCGGCTGGAACGTCATGAAGACAGCGCGCCGGAACTTTGACGAAGGGCGCCATCGCTCCGTCGACCCCATATCCGAAACCGAGCCGCTTGGGTTCTAAATTGTAGAGCCCTTGACGAATAAATGCCGAATCCGGTGGGAGCAGGGCGGCTGTCTCGCTCACCACCCTGTCGCCTTCCTTGAAGCCACGGACGCGGCAGCCAAGTTTGGCAATCGTGCCGGCAAACTCGTGCCCGAGGACGACAGGATAGTTCACCTTCCAGCTTTGCTTGCCTGCATATTGGTGCAGATCGCTCCCACAGATGGATACAGCCTGCACCTTAAATAAAACGTCATCCTCACCGATTTCAGGAACCGGAATCTCCCGAAGTTCAACCGAGTGGGGCTCCTTCGCGTAGTTAACCAATCCAATCATCATGGCCTGCTCGTACTTTGCATCAAGTTGGTAAGTAGTTTAGCTCATTCCTTATCGGACAAGAGATCTTCAGCGAGCCCGTTTCGTTTGCGGACAGTCCATCCCTCCGTCGAAGAGATCGAGGGACATGCAATCCGTTCTCTGCGCAGAATTGGCAAACGGATCGCCTCGAGTTCGATAGCGGCATCTGGATAGTGCTGCATCTGATGATTGCCGGACGCCTTCACTGGCGCCCTGTCGGAGCAAAACTCGGCGGACGGAATAGCCTTGCGGCCTTCGACTTTCCGCATGGTTCGCTTGTGCTCACCGAAGATGGAGCCAAGCGTCGCGCTTCGCTCCATCTATTCCGCAATGAAGAAGAAATGCTATCGATCGATCCCGGCGGTGTCGATGTGTTTGCCCTTGATCTCGATGGTTTCCGCGCGGCACTCACAGCGGAAAATCGAACTGTGAAACGGGCACTAACCGATCCACGCATTCTGAGCGGCATCGGCAACGCATATTCGGACGAGATCCTGCACGCAGCCTAGCTCTCGCCGATTCTTCTGACCCATACTCTGACGCGGCAGGAATGGGAGCGGCTGTTCACGGCGACCCGCGAAACATTACAACTCTGGATCGACAGACTGAACGCGGAAGCAAGTACGAATTTTCGAAAGAAGGTCACGGCATTTCGGAAAGACATGGCAGTACATGAACGCTTTGGGCAGCCCTGCCCTCGATGCGGTCAACCGGTGCAGCGCATTCGTTATGCCGACACGAAACGAACTACTGCGCACAATGTCAGACCGGGAGCAAGGTATTGGCAGACCGTATCCTTTCTCGGCTGCTCGGAAAGGATTGGCCGCGGACTCTGGATGAATTGGAAGCCCTGAAACGGAAATAACTCCTACAGGCATCGGTCACATTCATGCGATCGAGGGGCGTCGACGGCCGACATCATGGTAGCTCTGGCACAACGAGTCTGGACGACGATTTGTAGCAGCGGATAGTTAGTGTAACGTAGCTGTTAAAGGGCCTAGATTTCTTGTACCAAGGTCAGAGATAGTTTTCGACCGATTGAAGGGCCGGGAAAAACAGTACCAGTCAGAGAGTTAGTTCTTGGCATGTTTTTGTTTCAGCCGATCGCGGCTGGCCGCGATCGGGCTGGCGAACTCGCTCGGTGTCCGGTCATCGAGAGATGGAGGGTTTTCAGTTCGTAGAAACGACTGTTGACCGTTTTATAGGGCAGAGGCTACGATGGCCACAGATTCGACGAGATCGTTGCGATCCGCACTTTCGGGTAGTTCGGACCGACCGTAGAATCCTGGTATTCGAGATATTTTGCTTGCGCAGAAGGCTTGGAAACACTATGAGCCAGATTGGGAGATTTGCATGAGTCAGTCCTTCGTTGTAGGGATCGGAGGCGCCGCCGGTCAGGGTGTGGCCACCCCCGGCGACATTTTCGCCAAGATTTTCAGCCGTCGCGGGCTTCATCTGAATGCGTACAACGCCTATCAATCCATCATCCGAGGCGGCCATACCTTCCTGACGATTCGCACCGGGCCGCAGAAGATTTCCAATACCGGGGATCATCTCGATCTTCTGATTCCGCTCAATCAGGACACGATGGATCGGCATCTCCGCCTGCTGACTTCCGGGGGCGCGTGCCTGTACAACGCGGACCTGATTCAGGCTGGAACGCCCGTAGATGGGGTGCAGCTCTGTCCCATGCCAGTGTCGAAAATGGCCGATATTACCCGCAACAAGGTCGGGCAAAACACACTGGCCATCGGCGCGGCCGTCAACATGATGGGCATTGGATTTTCCGTGTTGGAGGACGTGCTCGCCGAGCAGTTCCGCAAAAAGGACAAGGCGGTGATTGATGAAAACATTCATTTGGCCCGCACCGGGTATGAGTATGCCAGCAAGAACTTCCAGGCTTTGGCATGGCCGCTGCCGATGACGGACGCACGCTATGCGGTGCTCAGCGGCAACGTCGCGATGGCGATGGGAGGCGCGGCGGCAGGGGTGAAATTCTACTCCGCGTACCCGATGAGCCCGGCTACTGGCGTTCTGCACTGGATGGCAGAACATGCGCGCAAGGCGGAAATCATGGTGCGCCAGGTGGAAGATGAGATTGGCGTCGTCACCATGGCGATCGGCGCGGCCCACGCCGGTGTTCGTGCCATGTGCGCCACCTCCGGCGGCGGATTTGCGCTGATGAGCGAGGGCATGGGACTCTCGGCCCAGGCGGAAATTCCTATCGTTGTGATCGACTGCCAGCGCGCGGGACCCTCGACCGGCGTGCCCACAAAAACCGAGCAGGGCGATCTTTGGCAGATGCTGGGCGCGGGCTTTGGCGACTACCCGAAGGTGATTGCCGCTCCGCTCGACATCGCCGATTGCTTCAAGCTCATCCCGGAGATGTTCAATCTCACCGACCGCTTCCAGTGTCCGGGAATCGTGCTCTGCGATCTGCTGCTTTCTGAAGGCCGCCTTAGCGTAGATCCGAAGGAACTGGACTTCAATCCCGTCATCGATCGCGGCGAAATGATCACGTCGAATGGGAGCGGAGACCACGAACCGTACAAGCGATACAAAATCACCGAAAGCGGAGTGTCCCCGCGCGCCATTCCCGGCGTGCCCGGTTACACCCATGTAGTCTCCAGCGACGAACACGATGAAAACGGCGTGCTAATCAGCGACGAATATACGAACGCGGGCAAGCGCCGAGCCATGATGGAAAAACGCATGCGCAAGATGGACGGCATCGCCGCCTCGGTTCCGCCGCCCAAACTGCATGGTCCCGCCGATGCCGACGTGACCTTGATTGGGTGGGGTTCCACGCATGGCGTGATCCATGAGGCGTGCGAACTGCTGCGGGAGGCGGGTATTTCCGCCAATCATCTCGCCGTGCGTTGGCTGGTTCCACTGCACGGAGACGCAATCCTCGATCTGCTGCGGGGCGCGCGGCACACGATCATCGTGGAGAACAATTTCAGTGGCCAGTTCGCTCGCTATTTGCGTAGCGAAACCAGCTTTGTTCCGGACGGAAACATTCGCAAGTACGATGGCGAGCCCTTCGCGCCGCACCACATTGTGGAAGCGGTCAAGGAGCAGCTCGCGGGTAAGACGAAGCTCTCTGTGCCGGCGCACGAAATCATGGTGTAGGGACAACGATATAGAACGCTGCGTGGTAACAGAACGGCACGAAAATTTATCGCTTCCGTATAAAGGAGAACCGAACAATGGCGACTGACACGGCTGTAGTGGCTCCCAAATCAATCACGATGGCGGATTACAAGGGGAGGGTCGATCCCGATTGGTGCCCCGGCTGCGGCGATTTTGGAGTGCTCGCCGCCGTGCAAAAGGCACTGGTCGAGTTGCAAATTCCGAAGCATGAAGTGGTCACGATCAGCGGTATCGGATGCTCGTCGAATTTTCCCGGCTTCATCGAGACCTATGGGATGCACACGCTGCACGGCCGGTCTCTGCCGGTTGCCACGGGAATGAAGCTCGCAAACCACGCCATGACCGTGCTGGTTACAGGCGGAGATGGAGATGGATTCGGCATCGGCTGCAACCACTTCGTGCATACAATTCGCCGCAACGTCGATCTGACCTACATCGTGATGGACAACCAGATTTATGGGCTGACCACAGGGCAGACGTCGCCCACCAGCCGGATTGGCATGAAGACCAAAAGCATGCCGTACGGAAATATTGAGTCGCCGCTGAGTCCCGTTGCGCTGGCGCTGGCCGCCGGGGCTACGTTCGTCGCGCGCGGTTTCAGCGGCGAGCAGAAGCACCTGACCGAGCTGATCAAGCAGGGCATTGAGCACAAGGGATTTTCGTTTATCGATGTCTTCAGTCCGTGCGTCACATACAACCACGACAACACGTTTCAGTGGTTTCGCCCGCGGGTGAAAAAGCTCGAAGACAATCCTGAGTATGATTCGACCGACTGGGCGATGGCGATGGAGAAGTCCGTGATTTGGGGTGAGGAAATTCCGATCGGGAAATTCTTCGAGCGGACCGATCTGCCCACATTGCACGGCGCGGAACCAGTCTTGAACGCGGGTCCGCTCGTGTACCAGAACAACCGAATCCCCGCTGAGATTGCTAAGGGTTTTGTTCAGGAATTGATGTAGCGGTTCGCGTGCAAGACGAGCGATGCCGACTACGCGGCGGGCAGATGGATGGCCGCTTCGAGCCTGCGCGCGACACGCTGTTGCCCGAGGCAGAGCATCACCGCAAAGAGGCTGGGCGCAACTGCCTGGCCTGTGAGTACAACCCGGGCTCCGTTGATGAGTGCGCCGGCCTTGATTCCCTTTTCCGCCGCGAAGGCCCGCAGCAGTTCTTCCGTCGTTGCTTCCGTAAAGCTCTCCAGCGCTGCATATCGATGCCCAAGTTCGGCCAGCATGTGCCGAACGGCGGGGTCGGAGAGATACTTCTTCAGTGCAGCGTCGTCTATCGAAAATTCGTCGCCAAAGTATGCCAGGAATGCGGAAGAAAAATCCTTCAGGCTGCGCGCGCGCGGTTGCAGCAGCGCGATGGCCGCAAGAATTTCCTCGCGGCTGCGCGAGGTCTGGTATTGCGCCTGGCGCCACTCGTCTTCAATCAGCGGAAGCAGCCGCGCGGGATCGTAGGCGCGGATGTATTCGGTGTTGTACCAGGCAAGCTTTTCATTGTTGAAGACGGCGTTGGAGTGGGCAATGCCGGAAAGTGAAAACATCTCGATCAGTTCAGATGTGGAGAATATCTCGCGGTCGGGACCATCCGGACGCTTGGCCGCTTCGCCGGGACTCCAGCCTAGCAGCGCGAGGAAATTGCGAAAGGCTTCAGGGACAATCCCCATGTCTTTGTAGGCCATGACGCTGGTGGCCCCGTGACGCTTGGACAGCCGTGTTTTATCCGGCCCCAGAATTAGCGGCAGGTGCGCGAAAACGGGTAGGGAAGCGCCGAGCGCCTGATACAGCAGGACCTGCTTGGGCGTGTTCGAGAGATGGTCCGCGCCGCGAATGATGTGCGTCATTCGCATGTCCAGATCATCCACCACCACGCTCAAGTGGTAGGTTGGGATGCCGTCGGAACGTAGCAGGACGAAATCTTCCAGCTCCGCATTGGCAAATTCCATCGGTCCAAACACGGCATCTTGAAATGTAGTGGCGCCTTCGCGGGGAACCATGAAGCGGACAACAGCGCGCTCGCCCTGCTCAAGACGCCGTGCCGCTTCCGCCCGCGAAATGCTGCGGCAACGGCCGTCGTAGCGAGGCACGGTGCCGGCTTCCGTCGCGGAGGCGCGTCGCAGTTCCAGCTCTTCGCGGGTGCAAAAGCAATGGTAGGCATGGCCGCTTTCGAGCAGCGTTGCGGCAGCGTGCGTATAAAGATCGAGGCGCTGGGATTGATAGAAGGGGCCTTCATCCCAATCCATGCCCAGCCAGCGCAGGCCCTCCAGAATGCCGGTAACCATGTCGGCGGAGGATCGTTCAAAATCGGTGTCCTCGATGCGTAGGACGAAAGCGCCTCCGGCATGACGCGCAAAGAGCCAACTGAACAAGGCAGTGCGGGCGCCGCCCACATGCAGAAATCCAGTTGGCGAAGGAGCGAACCGGACGCGAGTCAAGGGACTGGAAGCATTCATAGGATGGAGGGCCAAGCTCTTATCGTAGAGCATTCGCGGGAATCATGACACAGAGCTGAGTGATGCAGCGATGACCATAAAAAAGGGCCCTGGGTTGCGCCAGGGCCCGGATGGGAGTGTAAACAGCGGGGGGAACACTTCTAGAACAGTCGGT
>JAKAAZ010000139.1 GCA_021802085.1 Acidobacteriota bacterium | reverse complement strand
TCTCCGCGGCCGCCCAGTCGTGAGAAGGTGCCATCCTGCAGGACGTGGAGCAGCTTGGCCTGCAATTGCGGGCTCATTTCTCCGATCTCGTCCAACAGCAGGGTGCCCTTGTCGCACATCTCAAATTTGCCCGGCTTGGACTTGGTGGCTCCAGTGAAGGCGCCAGCCTCATAGCCAAACAGCTCGCTTTCCAGCAGGTCGACGGGCAAGGCGGCACAGTTGATCTTGAGCCATTCCTCGTTCGCGCGGCGCGACAGACGGTGAATCAGACGCGCGACGACCTCCTTGCCGACCCCGCTTTCGCCGGTGATCAAAACGGGAATGTCCGCATGGGCAATGGCGGCGGCCTGATCGTAGATCTTCTTCATGGCGGGCGTAGCGGCCAGAAAAAACGTGCCGTTGCCGAGGTCTTCGCGGATAATGCTGCTGTTGGACATTTGCGCCGCCGCGCTCAGAATGCGATCGCGAACGCGGCGAAGAATGGCATCGAGTTGATGCTTGAGGAATGGTTTGGGGAGTACGTCGTAGACTCCCTCGCGGGCGGCGGTCAGGAAGCCGGAACGATTGCCGGCAGGGATCAAGAGAACCACGCTGAGCCGGGGATGGATCTGACCGAGCTTGGTCAGCAACAACTCCATGTTGACGCCCGGAAGCGTTGTATCGATCAAGACAAGATCGGATGCGGCCGCGGCGCGACAAGTCTCGGCAACGTCAATCGACTGCGGCGAATCGACCACGCAGTCGAAACATTCCAATAGATTCTGTATGTAGCCACGTACTTGTATCTCGTCTTCGACAAGAACAACGCGCAGTCGCTGATCCATAAATACACCACCCTCCGGATTCTTTCGACAATCATCCCGTCAATAGAACGCGGAATGTTTGTTCATCTGGGGATTTCCAGTGCACGATGGAGGAGAAAAAGATCGTCGCAACTTTAAGATTTCGAGATCCCAGACAGAAATGTCGTACAAGATACAGCCACTAAAGTCGTACAAGAATACAGCCCACTAAAGCTTACGAATAACAGAGACTCGTCTACTCGGTGGAAAAAGAACGGCAAGGTACTGCGGAGTCGCCAGCGAATTCCCAGTTTCTTGCCTGCGACAGGAGATGCGTTGTTTGCACAAGTTTGTTGCGTGCAGGAAATGAGCGTGTTTTCCTGGAAGAGGCCACGAGGGTCAGGCAAGCTATATTTTGTCCTTTTCGCTTGAGCATCATTCCCTCTTCATTTCCAGACGCTTGCACTTCCGTGGTGTCTTGCTCGCGTCCGTTGCTCAACTGATTCTGCATGTTCACAATGCAATTGACAAGAGCCTTTTAGTAACCGCAACAAGAGTACTCCGAGGGGTAACCTTTGGGGGTTTTCCCCACCCCGGCGGCCACAGGCGCTCCGGTTCCCTGGGCCATTGGAAAGCGCGGGCCCAGTGCCCCGATTTCGTTCATTCTTTTGCCCATCCCGCTCCGAGGGCATCCCTTCCCGCGAGTGTGAAAACTTTTACCCAATGCGAAGATAACTTCCTATTTCTTTTGGGGAAACATGGTTGCAGGGACATGTCATCCAGCTCGGGGAATCTCGCCACGGCTGGGCGAAGAGTGCAGGTCCTGAAAATTATGAGAATCGATCTACCGCTGGATTGACAGGTGGTTTCGCCCGAATGGACTGTCCACTGAAGCGGCAGGAGGGGGGAGCCGTTCTGTTTGGCGTTGTACGTGCATGGTTAGGGCCGAGTGAAAAAACCATGCAACTAGTTTCACCAACGTTCTCGTCCATGCCGGAGCTACTGGGAAACTCCCCGGCGATGTCGGCTGTGCGCCATCAGGTGCAGCTGGCAGCGTCGGCAGGCATGCCGGTACTGATTACGGGCGAGAGCGGCACTGGGAAAAACGTGGTTGCCCAGAATCTGCACATGCTGTCGGGGCGGCGGGACAGGGCGCTTGTCCAGGTGAATTGTCCGTCCCTGCCGCATACGCTGATTGAAAGCGAGCTGTTCGGCTACGAGCAAGGCGCGTTTACGGGAGCGAACCATACCCGCAACGGGAAGGTGGAACAAGCGCAGAATGGCACGCTGTTCCTGGATGAAATTGGCGATCTGGATGCGACCGTGCAAGCGAAACTGCTGCAGGTGCTGCAGGATTTCCGATTCAGCCGTCTCGGCGGAACAGAGGAGCGGGTTGTGGATATCTGGCTGATCTGCGCCACCCATCGCAACCTGCAGGCGGACATTGAAGCCGGCCGGTTCCGCTCCGATTTGTATTACCGCATCAATGTTGTTTCGATCGAGTTGCCGTCTCTGCGGGACCATCGTTCCGATGTACCGCTGCTGTTGAACCATTTTCTGCGCCACTATGAGCTGAAGTTTGGCCGTTCGCTCGATCCACTCTCCAGCTCGGTGCGCAAACTGCTCGAGTCGTATCACTGGCCCGGGAACGTGCGGGAACTGGAGAACCTGGTCAAGCGCTACGTGGTGCTGGGGACCGAACAGGCGATTGTAGAAGCGATGAACAGCAGCGATACAACCTCCGCACTCTCGCCCTTTATTCCTGACAGCAATCTTCCACTGCGAATCCAGACCCAGCGGGCGGTGCGCGTGATGGAGCGACAGATCATATTGCGCGCCTTGAACGAGCACCGGTGGAACCGCAGGAAGACCGCCCAGTCGCTCGATATCAGCTATCGGGCACTGCTCTACAAGATCAAAGATGCTGGCCTACCCCGACTGCGGCATACAGGTTCGGGCGCATGTTCCCCTGAGGAGAACCAATGAAGAGTGGAAAAGAAATACAGGGTCGACTCGCACAATTCGCAGTGGCCGTTGCGATGGTGGGTTTGACCTGCGGCTATTTGCATGGCCAGGCGGAGCCATCTCCCAGCCAGGTATTCAACACGCCCGACAATGCCCCCGCAGCGCCGGTCGGCACCTCGTTCAAGACGCAGGCGGGGGACACTGCGTTGGCGCGTCCGGATACGCGGGTAACGCCGATCGTGGACTCCAGGTATCGGATCGGCGCGGACGATGTGCTGACCATCAATGTCTGGCATGAGCCGGAAGTATCGCGCAATGTTCCGGTGCGGCCGGATGGAAAAATTTCTCTTCCTCTGGTGGGAGATGTGCAGGCCGCCGGTCTGACGCCGACGGAACTGCAAAATGAGCTGGAGGCGAGCTTCACGAAGTATCTGACGGACCCCGACGTGAGCGTGATTGTTGCCGAGATTCGCAGTCAGCGGGTGAATGTTCTGGGTCAGGTTCAGCGTCCGGGGACGTATGCGCTGATTCCTCCGATGAGCGTCATTGATGCGATTGCGACGGCGGGTGGATTGAGGGAATTCGCAAAGCCGAACAAGATGTATGTCCTGCGCGTCTTGCCCAACGGTCAACAGGAGCGGCTGAAGTTTCAATATAGCAACGTGCTGAAGGGCAAGAAGGGCAGCAAGGACATCCTGCTGCAGACCCGTGACACCGTGGTGGTTCCATGAGAAAGTTCCGGTCGTTTCATCGACGGATTGGGAGGAGGCTGTTGGCCTTTGTCGCGGCGCTGTGCATGGCTTCATGGCTGCTGCTGATGCAGGCGAATCGGGCCTTGGCGCAGGCGGTTCCGGCCGGCAGCGGGGGTACCAATCCCGCCGATCAGCCGCTGGCTGGGCAAAGTCTGGGATCGAGCCTGACGCTCAATCAAGGAGTGAACGCGATCGGCGCGGAGAACGAGTCGTTCGATCGGTTTGGATTGGGCCTGACGGCATCGGGGGGCGAAGTGACAAACTTGTTAGGCACCCAGACCAACCAGCAGAACGCGGCCTATGCGCAGTTCCTCGCGAGCGCCGGGTTGAAACTGCAAAGCAGCCGGACGCACTACTACGCGCTGTATCAGCCCCAATACACTACTTATCCGCAATTCTCCGCAGTCAACAATTTTGGCCAGGCCTTTTATCAGACCCTCAATCACGCCATGTCCGAGCGCACGGTGGTGGAGTGGGACACAACCGCGGCCCGCTATCTGAGTCTCAATGAGTATGTGCCGCAATCGCTTGCCATCGGGGGAATTGGAGTTGCCATACCCTCGCTGGGCACGCAATTGCTGGAAAACAGCTTTGAGCTGACGAACGCGGCCACCACTGTCAGCCTCCGGCATTTGATAAGCGCGCGGATGACGTTTACGGGCACGTTGACAGGAGCCTATATTTTGATGGTTCCGGCGGCCAATGTCGCGGGAGCGAATCCGGACATCGCGGAGAGGTTCATCACCAGCGGGGCAGACCTGCGGCTGGACTATCAATGGACGCCGCGCGATAGTGTCGGTGTCGAGGCAACTCCCGTGTACATGTACGGCCTGCGGCCGGGGGGACACGAGGCATTGGAAACCGTGCAAGGCGTCTATCAACGGCAGCTGAGCTCAACTCTGACCGCCAGGGTGGGCGTGGGGCCGCTCTTTGCTCAGTCTTCCAGTGCGTTGTTTGGCAGTGCGAACGATACGAGTTATGCCATAACCGCTTCGATCAGCCGTCAGGTCCGGCAGTCCCAATTCTCGGCCACATACAGTCGCGCGCTGATGGTGGATATATTCGAGCCCCCGATTGTGGCCGATACTGCCGTTGGTAGTGCCTATCTCCCCATGGGGAGCCATTGGATTTTCAGCGGAGCGGGGTCGTACGTCTATATGGGCGCAAGCGCGACCTATGGGTATGGCGCCGGAGATTTTTATGGCGGCTCGGGGCAAATCGCCTATCAATTGACATCGAAAATGCAACTGTTCGCTCTCTTCTCCCTGCTTTCCGAAACTTTTTCAATCGGGCCAGGACAGCCGTCGGTTGGGTTCACCCAAAATCGCTTCGGCGGCGGAATCCAATTCAACCTTGGCAATGCAATCACCCGTGGAGGTGCGCAGTAATGGAACGTAAACCACCCTCGTCTCTCGGCGATATTGTCTCCGTCATCCAACGCCGCAAGTATTGGCTCATCATTCCGTCGGTCATTTTGATTGCGGTGGGTGTGGCGCTGATACCGCTGGTACCGCGCACCTACAAATCGACTGCCACCATCATGGTGACAGCGCAGAGGATGCCCTCCGTCTATGTGAAATCGAACGGCGGCGGTGACGGGACAACGCGCCTGGAGGAAATCAACCTGCAGGTGATGAAGGGGACAGGGTTCCCCGAGATCATCGAGAAGTACAATCTCTACCCCAAGCTGCGCAAGAAGGCCAGCATGACTCGCGTGATTGCTGTAATGCGCAAGGACATCTCCGTCGACGAGGTGCCAGACGCGGAAGACGGCAGAGGAGGAGTTTTAGCCTTCACGATCTCCTACACCGGCGCTACTCCGCAGCAGGCGCAAGAGGTGACCAAAGCACTCACAGAGTTATTCATGGACGAAAACCTGCGAGAGGGACGCGAGAGGGCCGAAGGAGCGTACGCTTTTCTGACCTCGCAGCTGAATGCAGCGGCCGAGCGATTGACAGCGCAGCAGGCGAAGATACAGGCATTCAAGATGTCGCACCTGGACAGTCTGCCGGAGCAGGCGCAGGCGAACATGCAGATGATCAGCCAGACGCAGGCTGCGTTGCAAACCAACGAGGATGCGCTGACTCAGGCGAGCCAGCAGCGCGTGTACTTGCAGTCCGTGCTGAACGTGAAACAAAACGGCGACCAGGGAATCTCGGCGCCGGCGCCTGCCTCGCCGCTGGAAGTGGAACTGGCCCAGAAACAGCAGGAGCTGCGTGCCGACCTGCTGAAATATACACCGCTGTATCCAGACGTAGTGCGGCTGAAGCACGACATCGCGGTATTGAAAAATGAGATCAAGAATGCTCCGCCAGCGACCAGCTCGACGTTCGTCGAGCAGACGCCGCAACTGACTGGGCCTTCCATAAACGATCAGCTTAGAAGCCAACTGATTGCGTTGAATGTGGACATCAAGGCGCGGCAGGCCCGTCAACAGCAGTTGGAACAGCGGCTTGCCCATCTGCAGGGATCGGTGGGCGGATTGCCGGCGGTGCAGACGCAATTTGCCGCACTGAACAGCGACTACGAGGAAATGCAGAAGAATTACAACGCGTTGCTGGAACAGCAGCAGGAAGCGGCCATGGTGACGGCGCTAGGTCAACGCGATCAAGCCCAGCAATTTGCTGTGGCCGAACCGGCGAATCTTCCAGTGCTGCCGTTCACCCCGAATCCGCTGTTGTTGAACATGGCCGTGGTATTGCTGGGACTGCTCGTAGGATTCATCTGCGCACTAGTGGTGGAGGTCGGCGACGATACCATGCATGATTCCGACGAGGTGGCTGCGTATCTGAAGCTGCCGGTGATGGTCGCTCTGCCAAAATGCTCGAAACTTGCGGATGGGACATGGGGCGCGGCCACGCTCAAAAGCTAGGGATTTCCACCTCAGCAGCTACATCAGACAGGGAAGCGAGATCAGGGAGAACTACCGATGACAGTGACGAATATTCAGCAGGAAGGTGCCGCAGTGAGGCCAATCGAACCGAAAATCAAGTCCACGTCTGAACCCGCTGTTCTGTATCCGCGTCCGATCGGCGACCAGGAGTTGGCGGCACAGCGCGTGGATCTCGCCAAGGTTAGCCAGTCGCTGGTCACGCTGGCGCCCGCAGAGGCAGCTCTCAACCCGAAGCAGCAGGTGATGGCGGAACAGTTCCGTCTGCTGCGAACCAGGGTGAAGGCTCTGAGTAAAGATTTTCAACTGCGCACCATGCTGATTACGAGCACGTTGTCCGGCGAAGGGAAGACTACGGTGGCGGCCAATCTGGCTGGGTCACTGAGCGGTGTCGAGGGACTGCGCGTGCTGCTGATCGACTTCGATCTGCGGCGGCCCTGCTTGCACACAATCTTCGGCGTGGAGCCGGACCGGCGTACTTTGACCTCCTGGCTGACAGGGGAGACGCCGTGGCAGCGTGCCATCTACCAGGTCAATCGTAGATTGGACGTACTGTTCGGCTTCGATCCACTGGAGGAGCCGGACCTGCTGCTGCAAAGCAGCCGATTGGAGAAGCTGCTGAAGGAGATGAAAGCCGAGTACGACGTGATGATTCTGGACTCGGCGCCGATGCTGGCCGTGGCCGATACCCACTCCCTGGTGCCGCTGGTGGACTGCGCGCTCTTTGTTCTGAATGTCGACAATACGCCGATTCGCAGCGCGCGGGAGGCACTGACCATGCTGCAGGATAAGGTGGCGGGTTGCGTGGTGAATCGCATTCAACACCTGAAGAGCGAAGATTACTATCGCAATTCCGGGTACGGCTACGGATACGGATCGAAGCGCAAGGAGAGCTGACATGTTTCGCATGTTCAACCTGTATGTGCCGTCCAGCAAATTGCTCTTGATGGTAGCCGACGCCCTGCTGCTGGCGACGGGATGCTTTCTGTTGTTTCGACCGCTGGCTCCCGCGGACACGCTGGCCGACGTGCAGCTCTATGTCGTAGTCCTGCTGGTTGCCATAGTCGGGATATGGTCGTTTTATTTTTCCGATCTCTACGAGAATGCAACGCTGCGCAGCAAGCAAACGGTTTTGGTGTCAGGCCTGCGCGGGCTGGGATTGAGCGCACTGCTGCTGACGCCGCTGGTCTGGCTGTTGGCGCGCAATCGCCTGACGCACGATCATTTCATCGAGCCTGCGCTGGCACTGATTCTGATCGTGCTGTATTTGCAGCGCCGGGTCTCCGACTGGTGGCAACGCAGAATGAGCAGCGGCGAACGGGTGCTGCTGGTTGGCTCCGGGGTGACGGTGCAGTTGCTGGCCGAACAACTGGCAGGGAAATGCGGCCTGCCGTTGAAGCTGGCGGGAGTTGTGCTCGACCAAAGTCGTCCGCTGCCGCAGGATTTTCGATTTGCCGTGGTGGGGAATGTGGACCGGCTGCGCGACCTGGCCCGTTCGTTCCGTCCGGATCGGATCGTGATCAGCTCCGAGATTGGTGTATCCACGGTGTCGGTGGCCGACTTGCTTGCATTGCGACGCATTGGCATTCGGGTGCAGGACGCGGGGGAGTTGTACGAATCGGTGACCGGCCGTGTTCCTGTCGAGTCGGTCCGGTCGAATGGGCTGGCGTTTGGAGCCGCTCTGGTTCCTACTCCCATGAAGCGCTCGTTCCATCGAGCCGCCAGTTTTGTAGCGGCTGCGATATTGACTGTTTTGTTAGCGCCTATCGGAATGTTGATCGCGATTGCCGTGAAGCTGGAATCCGAAGGGCCAGTCTTCTATACGCAGGAACGCGTTGGCGCGGGCGGGCGCACGTTTCGCGTGATCAAATTCCGCTCCATGCGTCAGGATGCGGAGAGCGCCTCGGGACCGGTCTGGGCTACCACCAAGGATTCGCGTGTGACGCGGGTTGGGGTTGTACTCCGTAAGCTGCGTCTGGACGAACTGCCGCAGGTGATCAACGTGCTGCGCGGCGAGATGTGCCTGGTTGGCCCGCGCCCGGAGAGGCCGCATTTCGTGCGGATGCTCGAAGAGAAAATTACCTACTACGACCTACGGCACTGCATCCCACCGGGGATTACCGGCTGGGCGCAAGTATGCGCGGACTATGGGTCGAATGTAGAGGAATCGCGCACCAAGCTGGAATACGACTTGTTTTACGTCAAGAATGCTTCCCTGCTGTTTGACCTGTTGATACTTTTCAAAACCGTAAAGATTGTCCTGTGCGGGCGTGGGTCTCGCTGATTCCGCCGCTTCCCTGGGGCGCAGATGGTAGTGCCGCGAGGGCAACAAAGGAGAACGATTTGTCACGCATACTACATTTGATCGCGAGTGATTCTGTCGGTGGTCAGGAGAAGCAGCTACTGTATCACGCCCGCGATACACGAGATTCGGGCTATGAAGTAGTCCTAGGAAGCTTTCAAGACGATGGGGAGCCGCCGGAACTTTTGACATACGCCAGTCGCTACGGCATCGAGACGGTCTCCGTTCCAGGCGGAATCCGCCCCGGTCTGGTCGACGATCTGGCGCAATACCTGCGCAGCGGGCAGATCGATCTGCTGTGCACGCATGGATACAAGGCGACCGTCGTCGGTCACTTCGCCGCCAAGCACGCCAATATTCCGTGGGTGCCGTTTGTTTGGGACTTTACGGCGGAAACCTGGCAGGTGACATTGTATGAGCGCCTGGAGCGCAGTCTGCTGACTCGTTGTCCCTGGGTGGTCTGCATTTCTCCGGCACAAGCTCGCGAGCTGGGCCGGATGCGCCGCGGGCGCCGTTCGCCACTGGTGATTCAGAACGCGGTGCTCGCCCCCAGAGAGACAGGTTTGCTGCAAGAGCCGACGCCGAATCGCAAGGAACTGGGATTTTCGGGCCGCTCCTTTGTCTTTGGCGCCGCCGGACGGTTTAGCCGCGAAAAGGGACATCGCTATCTGCTGGACGCGTTTGCGCTGTTGCACCGGATGCTGCCCGGCCAGGCGATGGAACTGGTGC
>JAKAAZ010000138.1 GCA_021802085.1 Acidobacteriota bacterium | reverse complement strand
GTGTCCCCGAGCGGCTGATTCATTGGGGAACCGCTTGAAAAAGGCGTAAGCACTGATCGTCGATCTGCTCATGTGCTCATTCTAGATAGGTTAGCTCAGGGAGTAAAGTATATAATTCCCAAAAATATCCTACGTTATCAAGTTCGTGGATGCAAATATAGTTCAAACATGCTACAAAGTAGATCGAACCTTGATGATATAAAGATTGTTTGTTCCAGAATCAAGGAAGCTATTGCTCGGAGAGAGGGCAGCTTTTATTGGCTCGCTGGTGTTACGTTCGATGCCTCCCGCAGATTCCTGGCTTTGGATTGGAATCGCACAATGCGACTGGATCGACGGATCAATGTATTGCTTCCACGGACTCAAGGAGCGTTCTGACGAATTTGAAGACTCCCGGAATGACACAATCACCCCAGCGATTCAACTTCACTCGCCGCCAAAGCGCGTCCAACACGACGCCGCGGCAGATCAATCGCAACCTCGTCTTCAACCTCATTCGCATCCACCAGCCGCTGTCTCGCGCGGACATTGCTCGGATCTCCGGCCTGCAGCGGAGCACGGTCTCCCTGATAGTCGAGGATCTCATCAAGGAGCACTGGATCGTGGAGGGCGCCACAGCTAAACTGCCCCGTGGACGTCGGCCAATCCTTCTGCAACTCAACAATCAACGCGCCGTGATCGCGGTGGATGTCCATCCCCTGCGCACCACAGTGGCCGTAACGGATATAGGCGGACGCATCCTCGCCCAAAATCTTGTCCCGCTGCAGGAGAACTCCGCAAAGGCCATCCATGCCATTACATCAGCTGTCAAAAAGCTGATGGCAGCGAATTCCGACAAGTCCTTCGACGGCATCGGCATCAGTCTTCCGGGACGCATGGATCGCAGCCTTCAGAAGCCGGTTTTCGCGCCGAATCTGAACTGGTCCGCGCTCGGCTTGAAGTCGCGCATGCAGCGCGCAACCGGCCTTCGCGTCGAGATGGACAATGTAGCCAACGCCTGCGCTCTGTCGGAAGTATGGTTTGGAGAGAGCGATGGCGCGCACGATCTGGTGGTGGTCAACGTGTCAGAGGGTATCGGCACGGGCATCTTCGCCAACGGTCATCTGCTCCGTGGCGAGGACGGCATGGCTGGCGAGTTCGGCCACGTACAAGTTGAGCCCAACGGCCTCAGATGCGGCTGCGGCAGCCACGGTTGTTGGGAGACGACGGCCTCCAACCGCGCAGGGCTTCGCTACTTTCAAGAGATCAGCGGCAGCGAGCCACCAAAGACCTTCGATGCCCTAATCAAAATGGCGCAGGACGGCGATCCTAGCGCCCTCGCAGCCATTGAAAGGATGGCGCACGCTCTGGGCAGGGGCCTGAACATGATCACATCCGCGCTCGCTCCGAGCGAGATCGTAGTCGTGGGCGAGGTGACAATGGCATGGTACCTATTCAACCCCTCCGTGCAGGCGGAGATGAAGCAGAACCCGATGGCGCACACGCCGAAAGTTCGACCCTCGTTGGAAGGAAACACAGCGCGCCTGCGCAGCGCTGTGGCGCTGGTGATGAACGAGGACCCAGCGTAGAGTCTTCTTCGAGACCCAATTTTCGCGTTTGTCCCTGGAAGTTCCCGTCGCCGGCCTGCGACCGCCATGACAATTTCCGTAAAAATTGCCGCCGAATGGGGGTAAAAAAAAATATTGTTGACATTTGTACCGTCTGCAAACTATATATGATGTCGCTTCGATAAAGGGCCTGCCGACTGATCGAACCAGGGTCAGGTCTGTAGGCAAAGTTATGGCTATAAACATTTGGGGGGCTGTTCAGTGAAAACGAAGACCATTGTTCTTGCGCTGCTGTTTACTGTTCTGATAATTGCAGGGGCTGTGCCGCGTGGTCTTGCGCAGGCCGTAACGGCAACGCTTGTCGGTACAGTTACCGATCAAGCTGGTTCGGTCATTCCAAATGCTCTGGTGTCAATTACAAATCAGGGCACAGGCACTGTTACCACAGCGAACGCCAATGAGAGTGGCAATTATAACTTTACCTTGCTACTCCCTGGCACCTATACAATAACCGTGACCGCTTCCGGCTTTGAGAAAAAAATCACGAACGGCGTAAGCGTTCCGGTCAACACGACTACCCGCGTCGATGTGTCTTTGGGTCTCGGCTCTGCTTCGCAGACCATCACGGTGACCGATCAGGCCCCTTTGCTGCAGACAGACCGTGCCGACGTCAGCGCGCAGATCGACTCAGAGCAGATTGTCGATCTTCCGGTTGGAAATGGGCAGAATTTCCAAGAGCTTGAGTCGCTGGTTCCAGGTGTAAGCGCACCCATTTACGACCACTCATCTTTTTTCGATCCACAGAATTCGCAGTCTTTCGACGTGAATGGACAGTCCGAACTCTCAAACAATCTGCAGATTGAAGGTATTGACGACAATGAGAGGACTGGCCTGCTGCAGGTCTATATTCCTGCCGCAGCCGCAATACAAACAGTCAACGTGGAAACAAGCAACTATGCGCCTGAGTTCGGACGTTCCGCGGGAGCGGTCACCAACGTCATCTTGAAATCCGGCACCAATGCATTCCATGGCTCCGCGTATGAGTTCAACCAGATCAGTGCGCTGGAGGCGCGGAACTATTTCAATAACACGGCGCCACGCCCGCGTCAGACGTATAACTATTATGGCGCTGCGCTCGGCGGCCCGATCGTAAAAGACCACACTTTCTTTTTTGGGGATTTTATGCGAAATACGAACTATACGTCCGCATATACCCTTCTGACGGTGCCGACTGCCGATTTCGATGCCGGCAATTTATCGGCGAGTCCAACTCCTATCTACGATCCGCAGACCGGGAATCCGGACGGGACCGGCCGCCAACAGTTTCCGGGGAACATCATCCCGCCAACACGCATCAGCCCTATTGCCACGAAAGTCTTGGCTCTCGTTCCGCTTCCGAATGTCCCGGGTGCCGGTGTGACCAACAACTATCAGGCGAATCCCGTATTCGATCAGAGCGTTACCCAGTTTGATGTCAAACTGGACCAGACCCTGCGGGCCGTCGACCACTTGGCCTACCGTTATAGTTGGGAGAAGAACACCACTTACCAGCAGCCCATCTTTGGCAACTCCGCCGGCGGTCCAGCCGCTGGCGGCTTTGAAGGGACAGGTACCAATAACGTCTTCAACACCGCGCTCGAATACACGCACGTCTTCTCTCCTAAACTCTTCGTCGAAGCGCGCGGCGGAATTGATCATTACAGGAACAACGCGCTACCGGCCGGTAATGGCCTGGATACCGCTACACAGTTGGGCATTCCTGGAGTCAACGTAAGCCCGTTCACGAGTGGAGCTCCCACCATCTCTATCAACAGCTACTCGAGCCCACTCATAGGCTACAGTTCTTCCATGCCATGGGAACGTGGTGAGACGAACATCGATCTTGTCAACGACTGGACAAAGTTGCTGGGGAACCACTCTATCAAATTCGGTGTTGAGGTGCGCAGAGTTCGCGATGACCTGACGCAGGGGCAGACGTATGGCCCGCGTGGAGTCTTTACCTATGCGGATGGCCAGACTGCGTTGAACACTCCAGGAGGGAAAACCAGCTATGGAAACGACTTCGCCAGTTTCCTGCTCGATCTTCCCAATTCGGTAGGACGCGATGTGAATGTTGGCGACGCCTCATGGCGTCAAACTCTGTACTTTGTGTACCTGCAGGATACTTGGCAGGCAACAAGCAGGCTCACCGCGACCTACGGCTTGCGCTGGGAGTTCTACCCTCCGGCAAACCCGCGTGAGTCTGGAGGATTCTCTCAGTACAATCCGGTGACGAACAGTCTGGAAGTGGCCGGCTACGGGAACATCCCAAAAGACTTGGGGATGAACGTAAACGCCAAGGATTTTGAACCCCGCATCGGGTTGGCGTTCCGCGCGACTCCGCGCATGGTCGTCCGCGCAGGGTTCGGCATTAGCCACACGCCTTTTCAGGATAATAACTATGCATTCAACTATCCCGTGCGTCAAAACATCGCCTACAGCTCCCTTAGCTCATACACGCCAGCCGTCCAGAGTAACAACGTCACCATTGAGAACATGGCGGCAGGATTTCCTCCCGAATCGAAACCTGTGATTCCTGCAGATGGCATCATTCCAAACGCCGCTAAATCGTCCGCCTGGACCACTGTCAACACTGGGTACAGAGATCCCTATGTCATGTCCTACAATCTCACAGTGCAACGCGATCTGGGACAGAAATGGACAGCGGATGTTGCTTATGTCGGCAACCAGGGGAGAGAAATCCCCGGCAACTACAATATGAACGCCGGTTTCGTGGCGGGTGCAGGAGCCGCGGGCCAACCCGAGTATGCCACCTTCGGACGCACGGCTGGTACCGAGTTGTTACCAAGACAAACTTCGTCCAACTACAATTCACTGCAAGCCAGGCTTGAGCACAGCTTAAGTAAGCGTCTCATCTCGACTTCCGCATATGCGTGGCAGAAGGCGATGGGTTACAACTCAAGCGGCGGTGGCTTGGGAGGGTATAGCTTTTACATTGATTTCCAGCGCAATTATGCGAGAACCACCTGGGACCGCAGCCAGACCTTCGTCCAGAGTTTTGTGTATACGTTGCCCCTCGGCAAGGGCGAGCGCCTTGCGAACTCCGGTATTCCAGCTACGCTGCTGGGAGGCTGGCAGGCGAGCGGACTGCTAAGCGCGGATACAGGCACGCCCATGTTGTTTACCGCGAGCGGCGCGCAGTTGAATGCCCCTTCGAACACGCAGGTTCCCAACGAAATCAAGCCTTTCCGCAAGCTACATGGTATCGGTACGAAGCATCCGTGGTTCGATACCAGCGCCTTTGTGCAGCCAACCACTACGGCGCTTGGAAACATGGGCCAAAACGTGTACAGTGGTCCGGCACTTGTCACTTTCGATGCTTCTCTGCAGAGAACTTTCGATATTCATGGCGACATAAACCTCAATTTTCGCGTACAGGCGTTCAATGCATTGAACCATCCTGTCTTTGCAAATCCAACTACGAGTCTGACAAGCGCAAGTTTTGGGCAGGTTACGTCCACACTGGGGGGTGCGGATTCCTCGGCGGGCAGTCGTGCCTTACAGATCGCGGCAACGTTGCATTTTTGATGAGGGCAAGGAGACCCATTGTCCTCGACCAAGCAGTAATTGATTGATGTAGTGATTCAGCTTGCATATCAACGAGTGAGGCTTCTGTGGATTCGACTCGACGTTCTTTTTGTGTGGCTGTCCCCATGCTGACCACATTCGCGGTATTCGCATCTGACCGCCAACCACTTCAATCCTTCATCAAGCCGTATAACCAATTGCCTGTAACATCGAACGGGAAGAATACATCCCGGCCAATTCTAGATGGAGTAACCCATACAGGCGACCACATGGAAGTGCATGAGACGACACTCGCGCCGGGAAGTTCGCCTCATCCACCACATCGGCATGAGCATGAGGAGCTTTTTCTAATGATAAAGGGAAATCTTACCGTGACCATTGGGGGAAAGACAGGTTCCATTGGACCCGGAGCTGCTGCTTTTGTACATTCCGGCGTATTGCATGGAGTTCGAAATCTCGGAAGTGAGGATGCGCAATATTTTGTTGTAGCTATGGGAACTTGATAAATCGAAGATCAATCAGCGCAACATTGCCAAAACGAAATATGAGCAGAATCTGTTGCAAGAAAAGGATGTCATCTGCTTGCAAGTGATCGTCGCAAAATAGATGAAGAATATGCATGGTCTCCGTTCAGCCTTCCATTAGTCCTAGCAGCGAAACGAAAGGATGTTCTCCTTGATGCTATTCAAGGCCAGCCAACAGCTAACGCGTTTCCTGCATTATTGTTTGTTCGTTTGTTCAATCGCGTAATTGATATGCGAAAGGGAGAAGTTATGGTAACTCGACGAGCATTTCTCGACACAGTTGCGATAGGAGCGGCTGGCCTGGCTGTAGGATCGACCGCAAAGAGCTATGCTCAGATTCTCGGCTCGAATGATCGATTGAATTTTGCCGTGATTGGACTAAACAGCCGCGCCTATGCGCATCTTTCCGCGCTCAAGGCCAACAGCAAGTCCGCGCGCATCACGCACGTGTGCGATGTGGACAGCATCATCCTCGCGCGCTATGCGGGCAATGTGCAGCGCGCCATGGGCTATGCTCCGGCAACCGAACGGGATTTTCGTAATGTGCTCGCGAGCAAGGACGTGGATGCGATCACGATCGCCACGCCCGACCACTGGCATACGCCCATCGCCATCAAGGGTTTGAAGGCCAGCAAGCACGTGTACGTTGAGAAGCCCTGCAGCCACAACCCAGCCGAGGGCGCTTTGTTGGTCGAGGCACAGCGAAAGTATAAAAAATTCGTCCAGATGGGCACACAGCAGCGATCTTCACCGCACACCATCGAGATCGTCGAGAAGATTCACAACGGTCTCATCGGTCGACCCTATTACGCCAAGGCCTGGTACAGCAATACACGCAAGTCAATCGGATTCGGCAAGGAAGTGACGGTGCCTTCGCATCTGGACTGGGATCTGTGGCAGGGGCCCGCGCCGCGCCAGTCTTACAAGGACAATGTGCAGCCATATAACTGGCACTGGTTCCGTACCTGGGGCACAGGCGAAGCGCTCAACAACGGCACCCATGAGGTCGATGTCTGTCGCTGGGCGCTCGGCGTCGATTACCCCCAGAGCGTTACCTCCTCGGGCGGCCGGTACCAGTTCAAGGACGACTGGCAGTTTTACGACACGCTGCTAACCAACTTCAACTACCCGGACAAGATGATCGACTGGGAAGGCAAGAGTTGCCAGGGAATGAAGTTCTACAACCGCGACCGCGGTTCGGTCATCATGGGCACCACCGGCTCCATCCTCGTCGACCGCGACGGCTACGAAATCTACGACCTCCACGGCAAGAAGACCAGCGAGTTCAAAGTTGGCGGCCAGACCTCCTCCTCCGACCTGATCGGCGCCGACTCCATGACCGACGCCCACTTCGCCAATTTCATCGCCGCCATCCGTACCGGAGCGAAGCTCAACGCGCCCGTCTCTGTCGGCAATGTGGCGGTCACCATGCTGCAGCTCTCGAACATCGCCTGGGAGGTCAACCGCGAACTTCGCCTCGACTCCGCCGATGGCAAAATTCAGGACGACCCGAACGCTATGAAGCTCTGGGGCCGCGACTACCAACCTGGTTGGGCACCCACACTCTAACGGAGGTACGTCAATGCAGAACTCCGTCTCCCGTCGCGATCTGCTCCGTTCCGGCGCACTCGCCGCAGCGGCCTGTGCCATCTCTCCTGCGGCACGCACGAACTCCGCGCAGGCCCAGCCAGCGCAAGTGACCGGCCAGCCCTCACCTGTACGCCTCGGTCTGGCCAGCTACACCTTCCGCGATTTCACCCGCGCTCAACTCATCGGATTTATGCAGCAGCTCCACGTCTCGGCACTCAACGCCAAGGACGTCAAGGATCATCTTCCGATGGCCCCGGCCGGCGAAACCGAGGCGCTCGATGCCTACGCCGCCGCCAACATCCATCTGCACGCCGTCGGCGCGGTCTACTTCGCCAAGGACGAAGACGCCGATATCCGCAGCAAGTTTGACTACGCCAAGCGCGCCGGAGTCTCGGTCATCGTCGCCGGCGACCCCGCCCCCGCCACTCTCCCGCGCATCGAAAAGTTCGTCCGCGAGTACGACATCCGCCTCGCCATCCACAACCACGGTCCGGAGGACAAGTTCTGGCCCTCGCCGCTCGACATCCTGAAAGCCGTCAGGAAAATGGATCCCCGTATGGGCTGCTGCATCGACGTCGGCCACTGTGTCCGCGCCGGCACCGATGTCGTCGACGCCATCCATCAGGTCGGCCCGCGCCTCTTCAACATTCACATGAAAGATCTGAAGAACTTCGATGCCAAGGAGAGCCAAGTCGCTGTCGGAGAAGGGAAAATGCCGGTACGGCAGATATTTCAAGCCTTGATCCAGACTAACTACAAAGGCTTTGTGGATCTCGAATACGAGATCCACGCTGAAGATCCCATGCCTGGTGTCATCAGCAGCTTTGCCTATATGCGCGGTGTCCTTGCAGGCATGGGCTTTCAAAATAAGGCCTAACGCGCTTTATGATTGCTCGTTAACGGAAGCACCTTTTATTCGGGCCCCTTACAAAAGCGGTCACCGCGACATTACGAACCTTCGTATTAAGCAGTTTTATGTTTTGTGAAGTTCATCAGACGGAGTAAATACCGATGAAGCTTTCCCGCAGACATTTTTTGTACGGCACCGGTTCGATCGCAGTATCGGCAACAATGCCGCTGTCGCTGGACGCACTTGCTGGGCGCGAACGGTTGGTCACTCCCACTGAGCAAGCAATATTTAAGGAATCTGGAAGTGTCGCGACGAATTGTTCTTTTCGCCTGTCGGTGATCAATGACGAGATCTCACAGGACTTCGAGCATAGCTGCCAAGTTGCCTCGCAGGAGTTCCGGCTCAACTGGATCGAATTGCGCGGCATGTGGAACAAGAACCTGATCGATCTGAACGCCCAGGAGATCGCGGAGAGTCGCCGCATTCTGGAAAAATACAACCTGCGCGTCACAGATATTGCGAGCCCGCTCTTCAAAGTTGACTGGCCGGGCGCACCGCTTTCTAAAGCCGCCGAGCATCGCGACCAGTTCCATGCAGACACGGAATTCAAGCAGCAGGACGAAGTACTGGAACGCTGCATTAAGCTCGCGAAGGCCTACGGAACCGATCGCATTCGCTGCTTCGACTTCTGGCGCCTGGAAGACCCAAAACCATACCGCGCCGCAATGGACCAGAAACTGCGCGAAGCAGCCATGACCTGTCGGAAACACGGATTGATCCTATTGCTCGAAAATGAAATGTCCTGCAACACGGCCACGGGTCCAGAAGCTGCGCGCGCGCTTTCCGCAATCACGAACAGCAACTTCATGCTCAATTGGGATCCAGGCAACGCCGGCGCAGCTGGCGAGACCAAACCGTATCCCAATGGCTATGATCTTCTGCCGAAGAAGCGGATCGGCCACTGCCACGCAAAGAACGTCGAGCGCAAACCGGACGGCAAATTTACCTGGGAGCCGGTAGGCATTGGCCTTGTCGATTGGCCAGGCCAACTGCATGCACTCGCAGCGGATGGCTACACCAAGGCTGTCAGCCTAGAAACGCACTGGCGCGGCGCGGGATCGCCTGAGGCCTCCACGCGCATCAGCATGCAGCAGTTGAAGGCCGCACTTCAAAAAGCCGGACTTTCCTGCTGATCGTTTCTACCGATTAAATTGGGGAATTATATACTTTACTCCCTGAGCTAGCCTATCTAGAATGAGCACATGAGCAGATCGACGATCAGTGCTTACGCCTTTTTCAAGCGGTTCCCCAATGAATCAGCCGCTCGGGGACACATGGAAT
>JAKAAZ010000137.1 GCA_021802085.1 Acidobacteriota bacterium | reverse complement strand
ACAGAAAGCCTGCTATAAGCTACCAACGGGATTACGGCCTGCGCCCCCCAGATCGAACACCAACTCTGCAAACCGCTGAATCGGCCTTGGCAAAACGCTATGCCCGACAGACTCCTAGCGAATGGAAGTGATTCGCCGCGAAATCGACACTGGCCTCAATTGGGGCCGCAACAGATCCTCGTGGGTTAGATGCTTGCCAGCCCGCAGTACAGTTGCGAGCAGAAGCCGGACGTCAGACGCCAGTGTCGCCACCTGCATGTAGTCGGTATCCAGCCGCAGTTTAAACGGCACAATGTGTTCCTGATAAAAAGTCTCGATTCGCTCCGCGGGTACTTTGCATAAAATACGAGACTCGTGACGAAAGGCGAGAGTTGCGGCACCGGTAACTCCCGGACGACATGCCATGGGGGCTGGATCATGGTTCGGCAATTTCGGGCGGGGACCGACCAGGCTCATATCGCCCCGCAAAACGTTATACAACTGAGGCAATTCGTCGAGTTTGAAACGGCGTAGAAAATGCCCAATCGGGGTGATTCTCGGATCCCCTTTGGCTGTGTGTCCGGGACCAATCGCCTCGGCATTTTCCACCATGGTGCGGAATTTATAGATCGTAAACAGCTTGCGATGCTGTCCTGCCCGCTGCTGACGAAAGATCACGGGGCCTGCAGAGGTCAAGCGAACTGCGATGGCGATGATTCCCAAAATCGGAGAGATAAGAATAAGCGCCGGGACGATGCAGACCAAATCGAAGGCCCGTTTCCAGAGGGAGGAGCACCAGGGACTGAGGTCAGGATGATATTGTTGATCCCTGCTACCCGTCTTCGCTTTCGGCGATTTTCCCGTGGGGACAAGCCACGGAATATCTCCATGCGCAACAAGCGCAGGAACGGTGACGATAGATTCCGAGCTTGGCGGGAGGTAAATTTCTGTACTCAAGCCTGTGATCTCCAAATTCATCCAACAGACGTTTGTTTACGCTTGGGCTGAAACTCAGCATCTCCATGGCGTTGACGAATTGAGTACAAGGTTGAAGTAGTCAAACTTCAACCCTCTGGGCTCCGTCCATATCGCCAGATGAATATTTCCTATTCACCTTCATATCCGGCATGAGAGATGAAGGCGAGTGTATCTGTAATGCATCTTCAAAAACGAAGACTCGACAAATGTTTCAGTTACCAAAGTTTGTTTTTAGGTAATCTTCCTGGAAAACTTAAGTATACGCAGCCGCTCGGCAAAAATTCCAAAATTCTCGCAATCGAGAGGAGATTATTTTACCGAAGTGAAATATACCGCTGCCATTTCGGGAATGTAATTCGCAGTAAGGAGGGCGGTGTGTGAGATGGCGTTGATATTCGCGTACAACAGCGTGTTCCGCCATCTCCGTCGGGTCGATTAGGTGGTACGCAAACCTGCCAGAAATCTTATTGACGGGGTATCTACCTCGCCAATCTTCGAGGTCGAACATCAAACGCGGCTGCCGCGGATTCGTAGCATTTGGCGCAATTGATGCATCTTCATGGCTGTCTCCGGGTCTTGAATCGTATGTTGGTAAGCCGACTGTAGAATCACCCAAAAGCTGGAGAACATGGCCCCCAGAATGAAGGCCAGCAGCGTGAGCAGCGTCCGCGGAGGCCAGGAGCGCCTCTCGGGAACCAATGCGGGATCGACCACCTGGATCAGCTGGCCCTGTTTGGCTTCATCCACTTTGGCCATCTCGTATTGCCGGGCCATAAATTCAAAGAGTGTTTCCTGATAGCGGACATCTCGCATCCCGCGGAGATATTCCAGGCTCGCAGCCGGCACCTGAGAGGTGGGAGTCAGGACATTTTCATCCATGGCAGCGGATTCTGGATGGCCTTTTTCAAAATCCGCCAACTGCGCCCGCAATGCTGCAATCTGAGATTGCAGCGTGATCACTTCCGGGTTCTGGTCGGTGGCGGAGGTGCGCAGCGCGCCCAATTCTACTTCGCTGACGGCGATCTGTGCCCGCAGTTGCATGATGGTGGCAATGACTGCTTGGGCTTGCCCCTGCGGCTGAATGATTCCCGTCTTCTTCTCCGTCTCTTCCAAAGCAACTTCTGCATTGGCCAATTTGTTTTTCTCTTGCGTCACTTGCTGCTCGAAAAACATTCTTCGCTGTGCCGCCGATGTGACTGCCAGATGGGACATCAGATCGTGCAGCCCAGCGACATAGGCATTCGCCAAGTCCGCGGCGCGTTTGGCATCATGGTCTTCAACAGAGATGCTGATCAGAGAACTTTTCTCCGAGAGGACCTTCGTGTTGGACTTCAGTGTCTTGCGCGCATCGCTCAACTTTTTTGTCTTATAAACGCGCATCATGTCGAAACGTTGAATGATTCCATCCATGACGCGCTCGCTCTGCAGGAGACCAACGTATAGATCATCCGGATTCTTGAGACCCAACGCGCTGGCCGCGCCACCGCCGCCAGCCAGGGATGCCAGACCGCCGAGTTGCCCCAACATCGCCATCCCGGAACTTTCTTGCTGCTGCGGAGGCAAGATGGTGGTTGTCGCGGTGAAGGTCACCGGAATGATAAGGACAACGATGGCGGTGAGCAGCGCGGCCAGGAAGCTGAACAGAAGAATGAACCGCCTTCGCGCTCCCAGAACCAGGGCAAGATCCAGCAGGTTTACAGAGTCATCTGGATCAGACGTACTTCCGCGCGGCGTTGGCGCAGAATTTTCTTGCTCCGTGAAGACATGTTCCGTGTTGGTGCCGGTTGGCATCATGGTCATGCTAAGCCCTAGAGGCCAAACAGGGTGAGGGCCGCGAATCCCAGCCCGAATTGAGACATGACCGCGGACCAGTCGGTCAGCCCACGCAGAATTGTCGTTTTATTGACGTTATCAGGGATCACTACTGTATCTCCTGGATACCCTAACTTGTTGCCGAATCCACCCGCGAACAGGGTCCCTCCCGCGGTTTGCTTGCTGATGACGGACCCATCCGCGCGGATGACAAACTCGTGGCGCGTGTCCGCGTTGCGTGTCGTGCCGCCCGCAGCCCGAAGATAATCTTCCACATGTTCTCCACGCCGAAATAGGAAAGAGTTCTGGTCGTACACCGCCCCAACCACATTTACGGTGGCAGGCATGACAGGAACAACAAACTGATCGCCATCTTCCAACGGCAAGTTTGGCAGATCATTCACGCCTCGGCTACCTGGCGATAGATTCAGGACAATGCGCCCGGTTGCACGCATTTTCCGCAGGGTCGTAATCAGGTCCCGTTGGCTTTGTAGACTTGTTCCTAGAGCCCCCGCTCCTGTCGGGTTGACGATCGAGCCGGCCGCATTGGCGGCTGCCAGTTGAATGTTTTGTTGAAGCGTATTTATATATTCGTTCAGTCTTGCTTGCTGAAGGCGCTGGGTCGATTCCCGTAGAAACTCTGAACCGTAGAGATACGCTTTGGGTGTCAGCCCTCCCGCGCGCTGGACGACATCCCGCAGCGTCTCTCCGGGTTCTACGCTATAAATTCCGGCATGGACAATCTCGCCCTGGAGACTGACATATTTTATCCGTTGCGCCTGAGGCACCTGAATATCAGCAGTGGAGAACACCGTAATGACGTCGCCTGGTTCGAGCGTTATATCCTGCGACTGATTGTGGTCGAGGACGACCTGCCCTAGATTGAACGGAACGAGAAAAGTCGCCAGCGTATGGGGATTCGTCCTTTCAATGACGGCATAGCTCCAGTCGATGCTGGGAGCTACGCGAAGAACCTCGTTCTTGATGGGAAACTGCCCCTGTGAGAATCGGTCCCCCGGAGGATAATATCGCAGCTCCGGAACCGAGGTGGTCTTTGCATTGCCAAGCTCGCTACTGCTTCCTGACTGGCTGACTGTCTGCTGAGCTGCAGCTTTTGCAGCGGAGGGTGGAACCACGGCTGCCGCGGCACTGGACGGCGCAGCGCCAGAGGAAGCGGCGAGTTCGCTGGCTTGCTGATTCTCCGTGGCGGCCACCGATGTTCCGGTCGTGTAACCTTGAGGGCCGTTGGCATTCTGTGCGCTCGGCTGCGACGTTGGGCTGGGAAGATTGGCGACGTACGGCGAGAATAACGGCGTATATTCTGGAGCGGGCAGCCCAAGCGCAATTCTCCGCTGCCAGTATCCGCGCGTAAGCAGCGAATCTTTGTCTGGAATCAGGTCCGAAATCCGCATCCCTGGCGTCCAGCGGTAGCGCCCTGGGTTGGCAACATTCCCTCGCAAGATCACGGTCCGGTCAAATTGCTGGACCATCGAAGGGATGCGCAGAATATCCCCGTCGCGGAGCGGCGTCTCCATTCCCGTGGCGTCCAAGACGAGTTGGACCGTTTGGCGTGCCCCCTGAGAGTTGATGCGGTCCAACTGCGCGTCTTGCTTGGACGCCATGGTTGCCAGGCCGCCGGCCAATACAATCGCCTGGCCGGCCGTTTCTGTTCCCTTCAACTCATAGATCGCTGGAACATGGACGCTGCCCGCGATCGCAACTTGCGGTCCCACTGCGGGAATGTAAATGACATCGCCCGGCAATAGCGGCGCATCGTGCGATTTGTCGCCATCGATCAAAAGGTCGTAGAGATCGAATGTCGTCACAACCTTCCCGCCACGCCTCAATTCAATCCGCCGCATCGATCCTTGTTCGGAGGGACCTCCGGAGGAAAACAGCGCGTTCACCAGCGTGCTGAGCGAGCTGACGGTATAGCTTCCCGGCTGCCGCGCGTTCCCGACCACGTAGATCTGGATGGACCGCAACTGGCCCATGTTGACGCTCAGGTCGAAGTTGCGAAACACGCGGCCAAGCTGGTCCTTCAGATAGTCATTGAGCTGCTGGAAATGCAGGCCCGCGACCTCGACGTTGCCGACCTGCGGAATGTACACGTCGCCTGCGCGATCGACGGTCGCATGAATATTGAAGTTGACCTGGCCCCATACGCGGACCAACAGTTGATCGCCCGGACCGACGACATAGTCGGAGGTAACAGGAGTGCGATCGATGGGCGCGAACTGAGCAGCGTTGCTGGAAAAGAGGTTCGCACCGAAGATGGGCAACACGGCCCCAACGGAGCCAGCTACTACCCGCTGAAATTCCGTGAGGGGCTGTTCCTGCCGCAAGCCTGCGTACGGGCTGTATGGCTGGTTCCCATATGGGAACTGATCGACGTATGTCGGAACATTTTGATGGATGCCGTTGCCGCCGATGGCCGAAGGCTGCTGCGGCTGGCCTGCCGTTCCATACGCGCCTTGTCCCGTGCTGTATTGTTGCCCGGTCGCATAGGGATTGGCGGATGTGCCCGTACACTCCGGCGAAAACGCGCTCGCGGGGCTCGAGCAGTCGGTCGTTTGCGAAGTCGAGCTTCCACCCATGAACTGGGCGCTCGCCGCCATCGTTCCCATACACAACATCGCGGCGAAAAGGGGAAGAAATCTGCGTAGCATTTGAGTTGACCCTAGTAGTGTAAATGCTGGGCTGGCCCAAATCATTCACATGGTTGAAAAAGCACACGTTTTCCCGTGTTGTCGGCAGGCGGATGCGACAACACGCAGAGCGCTCGCGGAGACCTTCTGGTATCTGACGATAGCACGACAAAGCGATATCGTGCCTTCCAACTCTCCATTTCCATGGAGCCGCAGGAGGACTGCGTCTGTATCTGCGGCGGGGAGGCGTCGTGGGTTCAAGCGGTTGGAAAG
The DNA here is from genome assembly GCA_021802085.1 of Acidobacteriota bacterium. GTDB lineage: Bacteria > Acidobacteriota > Terriglobia > Terriglobales > Acidobacteriaceae > JAKAAZ01. The sequence continues at coordinate 3,773 of JAKAAZ010000137.1, read as the reverse complement.
CGGTCCGTCTGCCGGACAACGGTACAATCCATGAAGGAGCCATGGAATGCAACAGGATGCAATCCAACGCCTTGACGGCGGACTCCGCAAGCGAGGAGACTGTGCCAAGCAAACTTCCGTTTCTGCGATTACAGCCATATACAACGGAGAAAAATACATCGCGGGCTACCTGGAAAGCGTTTTGCAGCAGGATTATCCCGGCATTGAACACATTGTGCTGGATGGCGGATCGACTGATCAAACGGTCGACATACTGCGCCGGTATGACGACAGAGTCGAGTATTGGGCGAGCGAACCTGACAACGGAGTTTATGATGCATGGAATAAGGGCCTAACCGAAGCGCGAAGGAGATTGGATATGCTTTCTCGGTGCGGATGATGAGTTTCTGCCCGGCGCAATCAGCGCGTATATGGAAATGGCTCGGGACAATCCGCCGGCTGAATATCTCAGCTCCCAAGTCGAATGGGTGCATGAATCTGGCTATTCACACGTCATCGAAGAACTGTGGAACTTTTCGAGTGGAAGGAGCAGTTGCTGCCCAAAAAATCTACGGCCGAGGCGATCCACTCCGCCCTGGGCCAATGGACGGAACTGAACGTGTTCTGCTCGGACGGCGCGGTGGCCATCGACAACAACATCAGCGAGCGCGAGATAAAGCGCGTCGTGCTCAATCGCAAGAACAGTTTTTTCGTGGGCAATCCGCGCGGTGGCAGAACGGCGACACGATGTGGACCCGCAACTCTATCTCACGCAGCTGCTGGCCAACCTGACCTCGGCACGCATGAGCGAGCTATCCGCATGGCTGCCAGACCAGTGGAAGCTTACTCAGGCCGCACGGCTGAGGAACCCGGAGAACCCCGCTGTCTCCACTGCGTAGAACCCGTGGTTCACGTAGCGCTCACGATAGTCCCTGAACTTCGAGAGTTCATAGTAATAGTGAAAATGCTCTAACGCTGTTCCGTCCGCGTACCCCGCCACACGATGGAGACGAGCAGTGGCCTCAATGGTCGCCTCGGACGCTGCCGTGAGAAGCGATGCGGACGGCTTCGCTTGCCGCCGCTGTGATTGCCGACGCGACCGAGCGTCCCTTCGTGATGATCGAGTTTCCTGGATGAGAAGAAGATTGACTGGACAAAAGGATGACTGTGGCTCGGGCAGGGTGCGACGCTGCAGTTCCACCCAGATCGCTCCGCAGCTTCAGCGTCGGCTGCGGCTCGCTGGACAGGAGCGGGTCGGAATTGCGCGCCACAATTGGTGTTGCATCCACAGCAACCTCAACCGGAGGAGAAATTGAGACGGTTGAGGGCGAGGAAGAAAATACGCGACGCGTTCCCAGAGCCTGCCCATGCAATCGAACCGTGTCGGTGCGTTTCCTCCGCGGAGGAACACCGGCGTGGGTAGTGAGCGATTGGGGTTTTTCCGGCTGCGCAATCCGCGGCTGCTCATAGGAAAGCACGACGAAGAGCGATGGCACGACGCCCAAAAATCCAGCGCAGACTAGCAATCCTAGAGTCGCACGCAAACCCAGCAACCAGCCAGGGGTTTTTCCGGTTTCCGTCAGGATCGAGCGAACCCGCACTTTGAGTTGAACCGACGAACCCGCGAAATCCAGATTCCATGGCGTGGGCCCTTGAGTTACATGCAGCCTCGCAAAGCGAACCAGACATTCGGCATAGGTGGCGCGCCTGTCAGGAGAATCGCCGACGACCGCCAGATCGCAGGCAAGTTCACTTTCCAATTCGAGCCTGCGCATGGCATACCAAACAGCCGGATGAAAGAACAATAGCGCGCGACAGAGCGAGGCGATGCCGTTAAAGACGAAATCTCGGCGTTGAACATGCTGCAATTCATGGCGGAAGATGTCTCTTAGCTCGCTCTCGTTCTGTTCCAGGCAAAACGGCGGCAACAAAATGGTGGGCCTGATCCAACCGAAGGTTGCGGGAGAATGAATCCCCGAGAGCATCAGCAACCGCACATTGCCGGCATCCAAACTCTCCGCGATTGGCCGGAATATGTTCTCGATCGCAGCGGGCGCCGTATAGGTAAAGCGAAGTATCCATCGCAGGTGAAGATGCTTTTTGATATACGCGACGAAGAAGTATCCCAATACGATGAAATACAGTGCTGCCAAACCCCGTAAGACGATCGAGATGGGAAACTCCCAGGAGCGCTGGACTTGCCACTCGCCGACCGGTGCTGTCATGGCCAAAGCCGCGGGTACCTCCAAGGGGATAGGCGGCGATCCGTGGGGCACAAGAGCTGCCGCCAGCCATAGCCAATAGCATCCCGCGCTGATGAGGAAACCGAACCAAATCAGAAACCGTCTTCGAGGGAAGGACACAAGTTTGCTCATTGCCCAACAGATACAGAAACCCAGGGACGTCTTGAGTAGAAATCCGGTGAATGCTGCCATGATCGCTAGCTGAGTCTCTGGACGCATGTCACCTCCGATTTCTGGCCTGCTGACGCTTTGCGTTGCCTCCGCCATCCACGAGACGAGAAGCGCCGCGCTCTAGTTCCGGTTACGTCCGCTCGACGGCTCGTTCTTTTTACGATACTCCCGGATCTGGGACTCCAACTCATCCAGGTCCTTTTCCCTGACGGTTGCCGCCTCCAGCAAGTTGAGGAACAGCCCGGTTGCGGAGCCGCCAAAGTTCCGCGAGAGTAACGCCTGTACGGATTGCTGGTCGATTGTCTTGCGTGAGATTAGAGGTTTAAAGACGAAGACCCGTCCCCGACTTTCGTGCGCGATGAACCCCTTCTGCTCCATGATGCGCAGCAACGTCTGGGTGGTCTTGTAATTGGGCCGATCCCGCGGGACGTGCGCATTGACGACATCCTCAACCGTGGCTTCGCCGCCTTCCCAAAGGATCTGCAGCAACCTAAGCTCGCTTGCGGTCGGGAGTTGTCTTTCCCGTGATTCTTTCAATCGTTTCCCTGGCATCTGCCTCACACCTTCCGGCGTCTGTATCAAATTGTAATGAGCGCAGTCTCTCATGAAAAGAGGGACGGAGTCTTAAGTGTTTTCAGGTGTTCATTTGACTTGCTATGTCTTAATACGTTAAGACATTAGATGGCGCGCCGCACTTTGGAAAGAATCGGATGCGGCCAAACAGACTGCAGTAACAGCCAAACATGCGCGAAGAACGACAACTCGCTCCGCAAACCCTTGTATACGGAAAGGCCGCCAGATACGAGTATACGGAGTGCGGCAGAAGATTCGCGATATCGCTGTTCCATGGAGCCGTTCCGCCGGGATTTCCCGCCTACAAATATTCAGGATGCCTTCATACGCCACGTCTGTAAAAAGAAGACGTGCCGAGATCGGGACAATATTTTTCCGCGCAGTTCCCGCGGACTGCTTTGGGTTTGGAGTTTCTCATGGTTGACGATGGCGATATTCCGGTGTCGTACCTTTTCTACACCGTTGCAATGGTTGCCTTGCTTGGGCTTCTTCTGATCGGTGGATTTTTTCTATGTGCCCGCTAATGTTGAAGATTTTCTATGTCTTAAATACTTACGATTCCCCTCGGCGCCATTTTGAGAGACGAATGAAAACCTTGATGAAGCTTTCTGGCAACACTCAATGGATACACGCTAGAAGGGGTGACTGATCGTGCCACATTCGGGACTCTCTGGCATTCACCTTGACCCGGTTGAGTTGAATGGCCAGCGGCTATACAGCCAACGCGTCAATCCGATCTGGGTCAAACTGCTCGATGTGCTTGGCATGAACGTCCGCTACACGCGTTCCAGCGGCGCTGAGCTGTAT
>JAKAAZ010000136.1 GCA_021802085.1 Acidobacteriota bacterium | reverse complement strand
AGCCTGCTATAAGCTACCAACGGGATTACGGCCTGCGCCCCCCAGATCGAACACCAGCCCTGCAAATCGCTGAATCGGCCTTAGCGAAACGCTATGCCCGACAGACTCCTAGCGTCAGACAAAAGGAAGCCCTGGCTTGGGAACGAGGGCCTGCGTGCAATTATTGCGACTGGAGGAGATGCTACGGGCTGTTGGAAGCGACTCGATGCAGGGTGGCTGGAGTTTGCTCGTGCCGGGTAAACACAACGTAGATCTTCGTATCAGCCGGGACGGTCACGACGACGCGGCTATTGACGGCCAGGTTCATGATCTCTGAGTCTCCGGCTTGTCCCATGTTCTCGGCCACCTGTTGTCGCAGCATGTCATTCTCGGAGAATGCCGCGCTGTTGTTGTTGCCAACCAGCATCGCAGCGGCGGACCCAAGCCCTGAGGCAGCCTGCACGAGAAAGTTTCTACCCGTATTTTTTCCGAAGACTTTTCCTTTGATCGGCCCCAGATCGAGGCCCGTGCCAACGGCGTCAATCTTCTCTTGGGTCCCATCCAGCAACTCGAGCTCGTAGAATTTCACACTCACATATCCGGAGCGATTGGCCTGTTCAAGATGGCCGTAGACGCGCGCGCCCGCAGGCACAACCACCTTGTTCCCCAATGCGTAGGTGTACTGGACCACAGCTACAACCGGCGCCTCGACCACGCTTGAGATCTGCGTCTCGAGCTTTGCCTCGATGCGCGTGCCAGGAGTCAGATCGAGGACCGGAGCATTGTCCTCTGTCGTTGTTCCAGCGGTGGAACTTTATGGATGGTTCTGCCGTGGACTGCGCACAAAAACCAGAGATGGTTCCTTCAAGGTGTTCTCTTGTTGCTGCAGTGGAGCAGGGGAGCCAGGCGCAGGCTTGCCATACGGTTGCGGCTCTTCCCACTTCTGTTGCGTGTCGGAGAAAGACGGCACGCTGCCCAGCGAGCTGTTGGCAGCGTACCTCGATGCGGGTGGCTTTTGGCTGCCCGTGATGGAGCGCGTGCGCTCGATGTCCCCCGCATGGACCTGTCCACCCGTGTTCTCCGAGGAAGGTGTCCGCACGGCGTCCATCAGCGGTGTAACGCTTCCTTGAAATGGATTGGTGTTCGGCTGTTGTGTCTGCTGCGACGATGGTTTTCCGGTCAGGTTCCTCCTGCCTGGAGATCGTCCGGAAACCGCTGTGAAAACGAAGAAGAGGACGGCCAGCAACAGACCGCCGCCAAGCAGAATCAGCTTGCTTTTCTCCATTCCTGCAGCACCTTTCAGGTCGGCCCGTGTCGCATAGCTTTCGGCCAGCAGGGTCTCAGGACGCCCTGCGATGGTCTCGGGGTCGGGAGGAAACGGAGGTTTTTGTCGAGGCCGCTCCTTCGTCTCCAGTTCCGCAGCTTCTTCCATGTTGATCGGCGCTTCCCGATTTCCTGCCCCATTCATTGCATGGCGATTCATAAGCGTTAGGGTTCCTTCCTACCCGCGATCGGTGGGGTAAACGGCAGGCGGATCAGGATGGGCCGGTCCACCTGGTTCGCCTGAGCAATCTGGAGGAACAGCTTTTCTGTGGACTGTTTGAAGTTCGGCCGGTCGAAGACAACGACGCCATCCGCACGTCCACCGGCTTCCAGCCGGGTCGCGCTCAACCGGTATTCCCGGATCTCGAGCTGGTCGGAGATAATGCCTTTGCCTTGCTTCTTCTTTTTCTTGAGTTGTCGCCCCGTGATCTGGATCTGTGGAGGAACGATCTCGACCGGCTGATTGGAACTGTTGAAGATGGAATAGGAAACAACGGTCTGATTGTTCCACTGGCGGATGTCGCCGATCGACGTCTCAATCTGTTTGCCTTCCCACTTCGTCCAGTCGGGAGCATTGATCTTTACTTGCTGGTCGTACTCTGCACCAAGTGCCGTTGAAGCGGTAGATACCTCGGACATGGACGCAGAGAGAGTGTGTTTCGTCAGCCCCGGCGCGGAGTTTCCGTTGCCATTTGGCTCATTCGCAATCGAAAACGTTCCTCGATCGGAGGAAATCAGAAAGCCCTGCGACGCGTGGTATTCGATCAAAAAGTCGATAGGCTGCGCGGAACCTGCATCTGCGGAGCCGTCGCTAATCAGTTCAAGCGTCACATGCTCGCCCGATTTCGTCGCGATGAGGAGGTTCGATTGGGCTGGACCTTGGGTGATCGGCTTGACGTAGACATAGTCCGGTTCTCCTTCGTTGTGTTCTGCCTGGAACAACCCTGGACTGCCCAGGACCACCGACGTCACCGCTTCCGGCATGTGAATCACCGATTCGAATTCAGGTCGCAGATGGAGTGGCGTCACCTCATCGGCATGGATGGTGATGGTTTCCACTCGGGCCTTCACGGCATCGTCCAACGCGTGCATGCTCAACGGGAGAAGCACGGCCACGGGAATCAACCAACGATGTTTCATCTTTCTCTTACCTCCTGGGCAGCGAGGCTGCCCCGAATTTGCGGACCATGTAGCGGCGCCGCACCGCCTGAACGTAGGCAACGACATCCGGGTTGCGGTAGTTGAGTTGTTTGCGGCTGATCCAGCGGTCGCCGGCATAGTAGGCCGCGGTGACCAGCCGCAGATCGCCGTGAAATTCCCACATGAGAGTGGTCACATAACGCGTGCCCGCTGCGATATTCTGCTCGGTATTGAAGGGCTGAAACGCGCCGAATCGCCGGGCCGTGGCGGGCATGAGTTGCATCAATCCAAGCGCCCCTTTGCTCGATACCGCATTCGGGTTCCAGCGCGACTCCACATCGATCAACGCGGCAATGAGTTCCGGGGGAACTCCATAGTGCGTCGCATAGTGCTCGACGCATCTCTCGGCAAAGATGGGAGTGGCTTGTGCGGGAGCAAGGGTCGGCAATACCACCAACACAAAGACAGAAATCCATTTCATGCGGGCATGCCTCCGGGATGAGCGAGGTTGCGCGCAAAGCGGGCTCCGTCGTCGAGCAGGCTCTTAAAGCCTTCCCGCAGCAGCAGATGACGGCGGTCTTTTTCCGTTTTGGCGAGAAATGGCAGCAGAACATCGCGGTGCTCCGGCAAAACGTGATCGGTTCCCAGCAGCTGCAATGCATTCGCGAAGTCGATCATCTCCGAAACCGAAGGTGGTTTTTCGAGGGAATAATTGCGGAAGGAAAGTGCGATACCCGCCATCTCGCGATGGAACTTATCGGAGGCTTCAGGAGTGCGGCTGGCGATGATCTTCGCTTCTCGCTCCGGCTTCGGATGCTCAACGCGCACATACAGGCTGCGACGGCGAATGGGATCGCCGAGACGGCGTTCCTCATTGCTGGTGAGAACGACGAACGGAATGCTCCTGGCTTCAACCGTTCCGAATTCCGGAATCGAAAGCTGCCAGGCAGACAGAATCTCCAGCAGCATGGCCTCGAAGCCTTCGTCTACCTTGTCGAGTTCATCGATCAGCAGCACGCAGGGCTTCTCGCACTCGAGCGCACGCATCAATGGCCCTGGACGGAAGAAATCACGGCCCTTGAGATTCGCCTGCAGCGATTGCCAGCTCTCGTTCTGGCCTTTCGAGAACTCCATATAGAGCCGCTGCAGGCTTTCGTCGAACCGCCCGATGGCCTTGTCCTCCGTCACCCCGCGATAGCATTGCAGCCGCTCGACATGCGTGCCTACTGCTTGGGCAACAGAAACCGCGAGTTGCGTCTTGCCACTTCCTGCTGGCCCCTCGAGCAGCAGGGGTTTGTGCAACCGAGCCGCTAAATACACGACGCTGGTCATCACTGGGTCGACGAAATAGCCCGTTGCCGCGAGTTTGACGGAGAGGTCGTCGAGCGAATCAAACATCGCCGTCCCTCCTCAGATCGCCAGGGAGCGAGGTTGCCTTCAAGGAGAGTGCGTCACGCCGTTCGCGCATAGTCTGACGCAGGTCGTAGTAGACGTGGATCCACAGCACGGCCGCTGAGGCTACCAAAAGGGCAAGCAACAGAAGAAATGCTCCTCGGCTCCAGAGAACTTTCGACCATGCCTGCCAGATCGCACCAATGTACCTATCGAGGAGTGCAATATCCACCGTGGTCATTAGGGCCGCAATCGCAAATCGCTTTGTCCGCTCTCGCATATGCATCTCTTCCAAACGCGATGCAAGCATGGAGCGGTTTCTAAACTCGGTCAAATCTGTTCGAGGAGTGAAGAAATAAGGGCCATAGAACTCGGCGCCCCTGTCGGCATTTGACCGAGGAGAGAAATGAACCCATGATGCCTAGGCTTAACGATCTCATGGCTAGGCTGTCCAAGATGGCTGTGGGATACCGGCGCATCACGAAGGGTTCCAGAAGCAAACAACTGAGAAATCTCCCTGCGGAACGATACACGATAGTTCGCGTGGCGATACGCAGACGCAACTGCTAGGTGGACATTCGAGAGCCAGGATGAGGAGCATTCCATCCCAAATCGCTGGGCATGAACCAGAAGGCCGGCCATTCGGCCCACCGCAGTTGCTGACCGCCCGCGAACTGTGTGACGCGATCGGAGTTACTCCCGGCTGGGTGTACAAGCGCACCAAGAAAGGCGCGATCGATCCGCTCCCAGTGGTCCGTCTCGGAAGGCGTGGAATTCGATTCGACCCGTACAAGATTTCCTCCTATATTCGCGCTCGCGAGAGGCACCGGCCGGATGCTACGCTGGAGTTATCCGACGGAATTGCCCGAGTCAACGGAAAGGAGAATATGAAATTGACTCGGAAGCGATTGCAGACCGGCAGTGTCCGGTTGCGTGAGGATGGAGACCCGGCGTGGTGGGAGGGCTTCTATCGGGAGAATGTCGTCAACGAAACGGGGAAGACAGAGCGGAAACGCTGCGCTGTCAACCTTGGTTCGATAAAGGAGATTCGCTCGGAGAAGGCCGCCCTGCAAAAACTGGCCGTCATCCTTGAACCCATTAACCAGGCGAAGTGCCGCCCAAAGACGATGATGACTTTTCGAGGATTTGTCGCGAAATATCGGATGCTGAAGATGGCGAACCAGAAAGGAACGACGGTGCACGGATACGAGACCAATATCCGTGCCCATTACCTTCCCGAGTTCGGCGACATTCAGCTTTCCGAGATCACCGTCGAAGCGGTACAGACCTTCATTAACCAGAAGGCAAGGCTGTGCAGACCCTGAAGAACCTGAAATGGGGGCTCAGCTCCATCTTCCGCGCCGCGATGAAGTACGGATACATGACGTCGAATCCTGCACGTGGAGCCGATCTCCCTCCGGAGGGGATCAGGGAACAGAAGAAACTCCCGACCGGCAATCAACTCGTTGAGTTGATCAATGCCCTCGAGGAGCCGATCAGCACGCTGGTCTATCTGGTCTCTGTGAGTTCGATCCGTCCTGAGGAACTGGCCTTCAAGTGGAAGGACCTGGTTGCCGAGACCAGGAACCTCTGGGTGGTGAGGGCGGTCAATCAGGGCAAGCTGCACACCCCGAAGTACCACCGCTCGAACCGTCCGATCCGGCTGACGGAGGCAGACGTCAATCGACTGCTTCGGTTGAAGGAGCGGACGAAGGCACAGGACGAAGACTGGATGTTTCCGAACCGTATTAAGAAGGGCAGAACCATGAAGCCCGGTCCGATCTGGCACGAGACGCTTCTGGCCCGGCGCATCCAGCCAGTGGCAGACAGGCTCGGCCTTCCGCACATCACCTGGCGTCTCCTCCGGCACTGGGGAGCGACCCAGATGGTGGAAGAGCGGGTTCCGATCAAGGCAGCGCAGGAACGCCTCGGTCACTCGCGTCCCGACATCCTTCTCAAGATTTACGCTCATGTTCTCGACGCCTCCGCGGATGCGGCGGCCGAGTCACTGAGCGGGCAGTTGAGCGGCGGGATTTCCGCTGCGCAGTCTGCGCAAAGGGCTGCCGCATAAGCGGTTTTTCGCTTATCGGCAGCTAAACGGCAGCTAGGGGGTTGGAGCCTCTAGCCTAAGTCTTTGAAAGGATTGGAGGCGCGGGTCGGGATCGAACCGACGCATAAAGGTTTTGCAGACCTCTCCCTTACCACTTGGGTACCGCGCCCGACAAGATAGGGTGAAACAAGAACTGCGGCTGCTGGCGTTGGGAAGGCTGGCAGCGACACACCGCTGGAGCGGGAGACGGGGGTCGAACCCGCGACTTCGACCTTGGCAAGGTCGCGCTCTACCACTGAGCTACTCCCGCCCTTACTGGATTGAAGTATATCGACATGTAGCGTGGCTGGTCAACGCACGCGCAATCTGCTTCCCTGCCCGAATCCGTCAGAGGGCGATATCCGCGCGGCCATCGGCTTCCAGAGCCGCGTGGGTCTCGGCGTCCAAGAGTTCGCCGTCGCGCATGTGCAGAATACGGTCGCCGATGGCAGCTGCCTCGGAATTGTGCGTAATCATCATCACGGTCTGCTTCAGTTCCCGATTGGAACGTCGCAGGACGGCCAGCACGGCGTCAGAATTCTTGGAATCGAGATTTCCGGTAGGCTCATCGGCCAGCACGATGGCTGGACGCGCGATGAGAGCGCGGGCAATCGCCACCCGCTGCTGTTCACCGCCGGAAAGCTCTGAAGGCCGATGATGCAAGCGATCGCGAACGCCCAGAAGCTCCGTGAGGTGATCGAAATATTCCTTGTCCACCTTCTTCTTGCCGGAGGCAATTTCGTGCGCCAACAGAATATTGTCCATGGCGCTCAACGTGGGCAGCAGGTTGAATTTCTGGAAGACGAAACCGATTTTATGTTTGCGCAGCCGGGTCCGTTCGGCATCGCTCAATGTAGCGAAATCGACGCCATCAATGAGGAGGCGGCCTGAGGATGGCTGGGTCAACCCGCCAATACTGTAAAACAGGGTGGACTTTCCGCTTCCAGAAGGTCCGACGATGCTGACAAACTCTCCCGGTGCCACTGAAAAGGAAACGGATCGGAGAGCATAGACATCGACTTTACCTGCGCGATATATCTTGCCGAGTTGCTCGGCGACAATGACGGGCTGCATTCTGTTCCATTGTACCGGTTGGACTGACCGGCGGTAACACTCCGCGGAATCCGAACTTCCGTTACGCAACCCCTTGTGCCGCGGCGGTATGGGCTTCGAGTGCAGGCGGGGACGCAATCATCTTCTTCGGACCACGCTTGCGGACCAGAAGAACCCGAACGCGCTCCAGCAATTCCTGCGGCGAGCAGGAGCCTTTGGGCAGAAAAGCGTCCGCGCGACTGGTCGGATCGAACTGCTTGATGCTGCCGCTCACCAACACCGCCGGTACCCACGGCGCAATTTCCTTCAGTTGCTGGATCAAATCATTGCCGTTGCAATGTGGCATGACCAGATCGCTAATCACCAGATCGACGCGGCCATGATCGTACAATTCGACTGCTTCTTCGGCATTCTTCGCTGTCAACACGCGATAACCACGGGTCTCCAAAACAAACTTGCGCACTGATAAAACCTGATCGTTGTCATCGACGCATAAGATTACTTTTTTTGGACGCATTCATTCTCCCTGCAAGCACAACACCGCGTTCCGTAATGGGAAGAAGGTGGTTCGGCCGCAGCCCGCTGCCAAAACGACACAGCACGTCTCAAGGGCGCCAAGACCACGCTCGCGAAAAGAACGAGACGCGGCCCTCCTGTTGCACCCGAAGCCGTTCAGCTGTCAGCAGCTGGACTGCGGAGAAACGGGAGAACAGACGCATCGTTGCCTGTCGCGCCAGCATCCAAACCCGACAGAACCATACTCTTGCAAGCTGCAAGTGAGTTGGCGGTTGTCGGCTTGGCCCGTCGCGTATGCGCCCGGCCTTCCGTTTCAGCTTAAGTTTTGTGAATCAAAATAGGCGAAAGAGGCGCGTTGTTGTTTCCAGCAACGCTCGCCCTAGAGTACGAATCGAAGAGCTTTGTGTAAACAGCGAATATTCGGTGAAATTCACTCCATTTCGAAGTAGACTTGCACCGGGTTCGTCTACTTGTTGCAAATACGCGGCGGGACATCGACGAGTCCTGTTGAAAGCATGTGAATCGCATTCGGAAAAGCCGCCTGTATGCACTGCAAACGGGGCGGCTGATTCCACCAACTGTGCGTTAAAGAAATCGCGTCCGTTGCACGCGCCCGCGTCCTAGCCAGAGACTTTCCCATTGCACGGAGTTTCGTATGAATCAGTCAACCAATCCGCCTTCGACAATCAGCCGGAAAAGTCCGCTGCTTGCCGCGCTGCTGTCCGCCGCCCTATGCGGTCTGGGGCAGATCTACAACGGACGAGTTCTGCGGGGAATCATTCTGTTTGTCCTGATGTCGATTGTATGGGGGGTCGGCGGCTTCTTCGGCGCGCTCACCTTCGGACTGGGAATGGTTCCCTTCGCGATTGTGGCGGGCGTGCTTTGGATCTTTGGCGTGGTCGACGCCTACGCGGGAAGCGGCAGTTTCCATCGGAAATGAATCAGGAATTGTTCCCGGAATGCAACCAAAACCTCAAATTTTTTCCACCACCACTGCGGCGCCATAGGCCAGCACTTCTGTCACTCCCTGCTGAATGTCGTTGGCGTCGTAGCGGGCGCAGACGATGGCGTTGGCGCCATGCTGCACCGCGTGCTGCATCATCAATTCGAACGCATCCTCGCGGGTTTTCTCGCACAGATTGGAATACAGCGATATGTTGCCGCCAGCCAGCGTCTGCAAACCGGCGCCGATGGTTCCAAAGATCGAGCGCGAACGCACTACGATGCCGCGCACCACGCCACAGTTCCGCACGATACGGAAGCCAGGTAACTCCAGGGCCGTTGTGACCATACTTGGATCGAGCACAGGATTTATGGGCATAACCATCCTCGAAAGAACATTTATGCGGAGTGTACGACGAAACGAAACCAGATAGCCTCAGAAAATCACCGGGTAGATTCGCGGTTCTTGCGACCGGAGTGCCATACTGGAAGCTGCCACAGGAGGGCACGGCATGGAAGAACGCGATTTTTATAACGAAAAACCCGAGCAGCGCCCCCACACACTCACCTGCCCACATTGTCGGCAGGCTGCGGAGTACCAGCTCAATTGGCTGGTACGGCGCAAGAAGAACAGCCTGCCGCCGCGCGCCGATGAACGCGATCGCGCCCGCTTCGCCAAGGCACAGTCCTACATGGTGCTGCGCGAGGACCAGGTGGCGTGCCAGAACATTCGCTGCCGGAAGCGGTTTGAGTTGGCGGGCATCAAGTCGGTCGCGTTCTTAGATTCCTAGCCTGGACACTATGAGCAGCGAACAGAACCGTAACAACGAAGCTCCCAAAGAGCGTGATCCGCGGGTGTATTTCGCCGCGGAGCGAACATTTCTAGCGTGGATTCGCACCGGCCTGGCGCTGATGGGCTTTGGCTTTGTGGTGGCCCGCTTTGGATTGTTTCTGCGCGAGCTAAGCATGAGAAACTCTCCGCCCTCTCAAGTGTCGAGTCACGCTACCAGCCCTTCGCTTTGGCTGGGCACGGGCCTGGTCGTGGTTGGGGTGATTGTGAACGTCAGTGCAGCTCTGACGCACATTC
>JAKAAZ010000135.1 GCA_021802085.1 Acidobacteriota bacterium | reverse complement strand
GCGGATCCAGGTCCGCCTCGGAATAGATCAGCCCACAAATGCCAGAATTGCCAGAGGTCGAGACCATCGCGCGCGGCGTCGACAAACGCGTGCGCGGACGCACCATTGTTTCCGTCTGGCTGGGTTCCAAACCCGAGCCGTTCCGCTCGGAACCCGCCGGGATCGTCGACGCGCTGACCGGCAGCACCATCGAGCGCGTCCATCGCGTCGGCAAGCATATCGTTGTCGATCTCGCGCGGAAGGGTCCCGCCAAACGCCGCGCCGCGCGTCGCTCGGTTCCGGATTCCGGCGGCCAACGCCCCCGGCTTGGCCAGTGGCTGGTCCATCTTGGAATGACGGGCCGCCTGCTGGTCTGCGGGCCCCAGGAACCGCTGCCGCCCCACACCCACGCCATTCTCGAACTCGACGATGCCCGCGAGATTCGCTTCGTCGATCCGCGGCGTTTTGGCCGGCTCTCCGTTCTCGATCTCTCCCCGCCCGACGAGAAACCACGCAAGCGTGCGGGGGAAAGTGGAACTCACAGCCAAGGTTTCGTCGGAACCGGGCAGGAGCCGCTGGAGATTTCCCTCGATGCCTTCCGTGCCCTCTTTCGCGGACGCCGGACCCCCATCAAGTCGGCGCTACTGAACCAGTCGCTCCTGCATGGCGTGGGCAATATCTATGCCGATGAAAGCCTGTTTCGCGCCGGCATCCGTCCACGGCGCCAGGCTGGCCGGCTCACCGGCAGAGAATTGGAGCGCCTGCGCGGGGCGATCCAGTCCGTGCTGCTGGAAGCCATCGCCCTCGGCGGCTCCTCCGTCTCCGACTACGTGGACGCCGACGGCGCCAAAGGATTTTTTCAGTTGGAGCACAAAGTCTATCTCCGCGCCGGCGAGCCATGTCTGGCCTGCCAGACGCCCATTCGCCGCATCCTCATCGCCGGTCGCGGCACCCACTACTGTCCCACCTGCCAGCACTGACCCGGCAGCCGGGCACTCCATCGAGTGCCCGTGCGCGCCTTGCCCTGTCACCGCCAATCGACATTTCGCATGTTTTCGCGTGACAACCAGATTCATAAATGCTGGCCGACTTGTCGGTACAAATCGCGCTCCAAGATGCGACAAGCAATGTGCAGAGTAGGCCCCCAAGGAGGTCGGGTCTCGTGCCAAGCATTTAGAGCGCCTGTTCGGCGCTCGATTGATCTTCGTACCAGGCTCGCCAGACTGTCGTTTCGTTCTGGAAAGCCACGGCGTCCACCACGCGAGGCTTTAACTGCGGAATCTTGCCGTCCTCAGCCAAAGAGTAGATTCTTCGATGAGCATGTTCGGCAATCATGCGCCTGAATAACCTAGCGTGGTAACAAGAGGGAACCTGCCTCGGATACGAGCTTGCACCGATTTCTGTAAACATAAGATGGCGTGGGCTAAGTGGGAACAGGATCGTAGCCCTCGCACGATCCCAGCCGCCACCGAAGTCATAATCAGACTCGGATCGGAAATTCAGGCAGATTACTGGATCGTCGCTCGTGAACCATCTCAAACGAGCGGGCGCTTCCAATATCGTCCATTTGTGCTTGTAGAGAACCTTCAGAGTATTCGTCAGCATGTGCTTCATTGAGTAAAACCAAAGCCCACGGCCCACTACCATGTTCGCAGTAAATTGAACCTTTTTCTCTCCGGGTAGGTCTTTTCGTTCTATCCGCATAGGAAAATATCCAGTGCGAGGAACAGGATCGCGAATGATCTTCTGGTTCGACGCTTTCGCCTCGCGCAAACGATCCTCAACGTCTTTGAAACACTCGTCTAAGACCTTTGGGGCCATCTGATTCCAAAGTGGCAGGTTCTTTATGAGATACGCAGGGGTTCGGACTATCTGAGATGCGAGAAAGCGAATAAGTATTTCCCAATCGCTTTGCGTAAGCTCTATGTCATTGAGCACTTTTTCAAATGGTTTCTTGGCTGGCGATTCAAACTCGCGATTCAGCCATTGTTCGATATCGTCCTTTTCTTCTCCGCGCACAATTCTCGTGTATAGGTTCTTCTCGTATCCCGTTCCGGCTACACTGACGGGCTTCCACACAGACACGCTTGAGTGAGGGACGAGTATGCGGTACTCGAGAACCTCGCCGGAAGCTGTGGCGAAATTCTTCAGATACAACTGTGGTACGAAATGGTTATTTCGTGTCAGAGCCATATTTAAACTCAGTTATCGGTAAGCCGCATAATTGAGATCGGCGGATTATCTAATGATAAACGGCGGGTGGCCCACATCTCGATGAATCACTGAAGATGGGTGCCCCAGGTCTGGATTTTCAGACCTTGGATTCTGTTGATACCCGACTGGCCAAAGAACTGGGAATCGAGGTCTCCCATGTCTCAGAATCGAGATATGGGGCACCCAACATTCTCTCGATTCGGATAGGTCCCCGCAAGCGTCGATGTAGACTGGATTGTTTCGCGATTTACCCATCATCGCCATGTCGAGAACGGAAGGTTGCCGCGAGGACTGGAAAGCTGTCCTATGGGCCGCATCGCACGATGTCAGGTTTTCCGTTCGTTGGAAGCAGTATTCGGTCGAATGTCGATCTTGAGTCTCCTTTTCAACGACCGATCGGCCTCGATGGAGGAATCAATCTATGAATTTATGGATGCCATCAACATTTCTTCTATGGAATCACGTAGGATGCCTTCGATTCGTCGAGATAAGTCTTTTATTTTGTGGTGAATGACTTTGGTACTCGAGTTGCATCCTAGATGGGAAAGCCAGTGCAACGCACTCAGAACCAAAAGTTCTAGAGCAGACAGTAAGTTCAGACCGAGTAGGCCGCCACAAGAGTTTCCGAACTTCATGCCAGGGAACCGGGCGGCTACCATCTGAACACAATCGATGCAGGTATCATCGACGGGTCCACCCAAAGCGGGAGGCCAGTGACCCGTTTCTAATTGCCGAGTTTCCAGAGTCTTGAGTTTGTCCCCCCACGCAAACTTTTCTACCAGACATTCAGACATCCGTTTCCTTCGCAATGGTACGATTGCATCCATCGAGAAAGATCGTGGCAACAAACTTCGGCCGACCGGAGACAGTCACGTCGAGTCGGAAGCAGCTATGAGTCGGTTTGCTTGACTTCAGGTCCGCGCAGGTTTGCTTCCTGGTTTCCGATTCCTGTTTATTTGTAATGGTACTTGCCGATTCAGTCTGTACGGAGTACCATCATACTTGCTCATCGTTTGGCTGAAGCCGCGTCTTTCCGGGACCCGCAGCTCGCCGATACCATGTTACGGATAGGAAGTAAAAAGCACAGTCCGGTTGCGCCTGAACAATGCGCTCCAATAGCGTAAGCGCCCACTTGGACTGTCACGCCCGCAGGCTGCCAACATGTGCCATGACGGGCAAATGAAATTAGCTTGAGACAAAAATTCCATCATGTTGCTCGATAGCGTCCTCGCACGACGGGACTGGGATCATTCCAGTTGTCGCAGTTACAGCGACTATTAGGCGCCTATACAACGCAGGAAACAAGGAAGTGTCTTGATGACAACAGATTCAACTCCGCTATCGGAGAGTCCTTCTCCGCAAGCAAACCCGACCGGTGCAGAAGCGAACACTCCCAGAACGAAGCAAAGCTTTCGCCGTCGCCGGAAACGCCGCGGGTCCGGTGGAAACCCCGCCCAGGCCGCGCCGAACGGGCAGCAGGGCAATGCCGCCGCCGCGACGGCTCCCCAGGGCAACGCTCCCCGCAATGAGAACCAGCCCCGCAAGAAGAAGCGATTCTTCAAGAAAAATCAAAATCAAAATCAAAATCCGGGGCAGGGTCAGAATCAGGCCCAGGGTCAGGCCAACGCGCGCGGCCCCAGAAGCGATTCGCGCGGCAATGGAAACGGCCAGCAGCAGCGCCGCGGCAGCAAGCAGCGTCGGCCGAAAGTGTTTGTCGGCCCCATGGACCACAGCTACCGGGCAGTCAATGGAAATTATTCCGACGGCCCGCCCTCGACCATTGAGCTGCAGCGCGGATTTACCAATGCCCACTACAACGGCAATGGCAATGGGAATTACAACGGCGAGGTTTCCGGGCCAGTCAATAGCAACAGGTCTGGGGATGATATGCAAAGTTCGGCGAACATTGCCGCCGCATCCGACAATTCTCCCGCCCGGATTTATTGCTTCATCGACGATCTGTTCTTCATGGCCAAGATTCAGGAAACCGCCCGCAAACTTGGCATCAAAGTGTCCTTCGTCAAGAATGAAAAAGACACCATTGCGCAGTTGCTGGCGTTGCCGGAAGAAGAGCGCCCCACGTTGATCGTGTTCGACCTGAACAACGCCAACGCCAAGCCGCTCACCCTGATTCCAAAGCTCAAGACGAAACTCAAGCGCGCCACTTCGATTGTCGGATTTCTCTCCCACCTGCAAGGGGAGCTCAAGGCGAAAGCCATTGAAGCCGGCTGCGACACCGTGATGCCTCGCTCCGCCTTCTCGCAGACATTGCCAAATCTGTTGCGGCGCTACGGCGTCGAAGTCGAAATAGAAGACGACCAGCCGCAAATCATTGGGGCCTGATTCCTCGGCGTAGAAAATTGAGTTGCGATCTCGACCGTAACAGGATGCCGTGCGATTTTTGCGGCTCTATCCAACTGCAAATCAGCCTGTAAACACTGGGGTTTTCTTATCCCGGTGGCCAATGCATGGCGCGGCCGCCCAGCACGTGCAGATGCAGGTGATCGACGGTCTGGCCGCCGTCCGGACCGGTGTTGATCACGACGCGGAAGCCCTTCGCCAGATTTTGCTTGGCTGCCAACTCGGTGGCGACCTGCGTCAGGTGGCCTAGAAGTCCTTTGTCCGCCGCAGTTGCCTGAGATAGCGAATCGATGTGCTGTTTGGGAATGACGAGAAAGTGCGTGGGCGCCTGGGGATGAATGTCGGCGAAGGCGAGGGACAATTCATCTTCATACAATTTCTGCGCGGGAATTTCTCCGGCGGCAATCCTGCAAAATAGACAAGCCATGGATCGATCCTCTCATGAAATTATGCACAAAAACGAATTGGTTGCCTTGGCAACCAATTCGGACGTTTTTGACGCTAATGGTTGCTAAGGCAACTGAATTTCCAGCGTGGGCGCGTGGGCGTGTTCGCGTGAAAATCTGAAAATGCGCCACATTATTTGCGAAAATATCGCGGATGCCGGCCGGGCAGCCACGGATCGTAGTGGGCGGCAAACTTCGCCCGCTCGGAAATCGACGGATGGCTGTAGAGCCAGAATTCAATCAGCGGGTTTGGGTTGGGCGCTTCGAGGTAATCGCTGCCGAGGGCGACGAAGGCTTTTTGCGCAGTGACCTGCGGGTCGGGAACCAAACCATGGATGGCTTCCTGACCGAAGACGTCGGCTTGATGCTCTTCCCATCGGCTGAAAGAGTTGGTGATGGGCGAGGCGAGGAAGCCGAAGACCGTAAAGACGAGCAACAGAACGGCGAGCGCGGCCCAGTCATCCATCGAGCGAATCTGCCAGCTCGGCTGGGTGCGGCGAATCAGCCAGCCCACGCACACGTAGGCAAGCCAGAGCAGAACGACGAGCACCAGCGCGGTGAAGGCCAGCCCCTTGTAGATATGGCGCAGCACATAGTGGCCCATTTCGTGGCCGACGACGAAGAGAATTTCATCCGGCGGCAATTTTCTGATGGTGTTGTCCCAGACCACGATGCGCGTCGTCGCGCCAATGCCGGTGACGTAGGCGTTCTCGCCGGTGACTTTTTCGCTGGCCTTCATCAAAAACATGCGTTGGGGAGGAATGTCGAGTCCGGCGTGCTGTGCCAGTTGCTCCAACTGCGCGGTGAGCGCGGGATTACTTTTCTGCAGCGGAGAAAAGTGGTTGAAGATGGGATCGATCCAAATGGGAGAGATGAAGACGGCGAACACGAGGATGGGCAGGGTGCAGAGCCAGAACCAGAGCCACCATTTGCGCGGCGACACGCGGATCACGCGGAACAGCACTTGCAGCAGCAGGGTGCCGATAACGATGGAGAGGCCAAGGGCCTTGAGCTGATCGAGGGTCCAACTGGGCCAGGACTGGACGGACAATCCATAGGCGCGTTCGATGTGCTGACTGTAGATGTCGAAGGGGAGCGAGACCACGGTGAGGAAGACGATGGCGGGGGGAAGGAAGAGCAGGCCCTGGAGCCATTTGCCCGGCGTGATGCGCTCCGCCCAATCGCGCAGCGCGACGGGCCAGCGTCCCGCGAGGACGAGCAGCAGAACGAGGATGGTCCACGCTGTCCCGCCAAAGGCGAGGATGGCGCGCAGGCGGGTGAGGGTGATGGCTTTGGCGAGGATCGCCGGGGGCAAATTGTACGCGGGCGCTGGCCGCACGGGCTGAGATTGCGCGGGCGTAGACTGCGTGGGCGGAGGCGATTGCTGTGCGCGTGCGGTGGCTGCTCCGCTGACGAGGAGGAGGGCCAGGAGGGGAATCAGGAACCGTGCTCGCGTGGGTGAAGGCATGGAAAGAGCGATCTTCGCGGTGTTAGCCGTCCTCCGTGCATCCCAGCGCCACACGGAATGCGGGGTGGATGCAGTACGCGTAGTGGTCAACACCTGCCGTGAGCATATTGGAGTTGTGCTCGTACTGGTAGGAAAATCGTTCCTCTTCATCATCGAGGTAAATCCCCATTACGCCGAACCAAAGGAGGATGTCAATTACGTGGCTGACCTCTGCCGGTTTGATTCCTGCTTCCTCCAAGCGCGTCGTTACGTCCGCCTTCGAAAGCACAACCTTCGAGCCGATGAAGGCATATGGGACATCTGCGAAGTTCGCATTTACGTCTCTCATTTCAAGACACACGTCCACCAGCGCATCTGAAGAATAGCTTTGTTCGGCTTGTAGCATGTCGGCTTCGGTAAGTTTTTGCCGCCGCCGGTTTACGCCTACATCGATACATTCCCTCACGAAGCGGAGAAGCTCTCTTGGCCGCATGAGAGTACGATTTAGCACAAATTGGAAAGACTCCTCGCCTTTGACGTGTGATGGAAAGAATTGTGTCCAGAGGTTATCGAAGTCCATATCGCCATCGAGGCCCGATGAAAGTCGCCGCGCCAGCAGCTGCTTAAAAACTTCTGGATCGTTCCAATCCAGCAATGCTGCTGTTTCTTTTCCGCGTTCTGCGGGCTCGAGAATTAAGTGTTGGTAAATGTCATTCCTTATAAATGCCACAGAATGCAGTTCGATGCCTCTCGACGCGAATTGCCTTTCGAGTTTCCTCGTTGCTTCGAGCAGGGATCGCAGGATTGAGATGTCTTCCGGCAATACAGAGTGGATCGGCCACCCCTTGTCGAGGTTGTCAATCAAAATCCATACGCTTCGTCGTGTGATACTTAGATACTCGGTGAGGGCATCCAGGAGTTCCCGTATCGGTCGGGAGTAGACGAGTTGCGTAATATCGGTATTCGATTGTGGCTCTGCCATCTGGCTTCGCCTCTCCGTCACTTCGTTGACGAGTCTCAGGAGCCTTTCGGAAAAATCTGCCTGCTCGTCGTCTGTTTCTTCCGGAAACTCAGCAGCGATTCGGTCGAATGCATTTCGTAGCCGCGCATCCCGATGATGCGAAGTTCCCTCGTGCTTTGCGATCTGATAAGCAATTTCAACGATAAGCAGATAATTCCAAAATGCCGTTAGAAGGTGTTGCTGGTATCCGCCCGAGAGCCCAGCCAGCACAAATTCGCGCAGCTTCACTAGTTGGTGGCCTTCGGGGCGGAGGTCAAGGACCAAGTGCGATCTGAGCGGTCGGAAGGTCGAACGCAAGCTGTAAAATAACGCGCTCTTCCCAGTTCCTTTCCTCCCGACGACGAGTCTTGCGTGACCCTGTTTCGCCTTATGGTACTGCGCCGTCGGAATGAAATAGGAATCGAGCGTCTTGATCTCGTTCTCAGCTGCCAAATCTCCCAGATCAAGTTTTTCTAATTGTGTGACCGGCAATGCCGTGGGAACGAACCGAATCGTCTGGATTTGTTCGATCACTTCGCCAAGGGCGGGAACAAGCATTTCGTGGATTTTCCTGGGATGATCGTAGGTGAGTACCACGTCTCGGTAATCGATTGGCTGCGCCTGCTGGTGGTGTTGCAACATGACTACTCGCTTACCGGCCGCCATGCCTAGTCCGGCGATAAATGCACATCGGGCGTTATGCACTCGCGCGTTGTCGTAGCTCGCGCTGAGAAGATGCAGGAAGATTGCTCGCGAACACAGGGTGTTTTTGTAGACCTCGTGTAGGGACACGCGCCCGGTCTCGCGCGTGTCGAGAAGTCGGAACTGCAGGCGGGATTTCTTTATGACCGAAAACATTTTGATCGTGCCATCGCTGTCGACCGGCGCCTTAATCACATAGAGAGGAGACTCATTGTTCAACGCTGGTGCGTTAATGTGGAGGCGTGCTCGCGTAGGGTTCGCGATTAGGTAATCTTTGAGGTCGTTCGAAGTTTGGAAATCGAAGTAGCCTAGCGTCTCAAGTATTCCGAGCTCATCGAACTGGTGTTTGTCCTCAATGTACTGTGCGTTCCGGATCGGCAGGACTGGGAGTCCTAGCCCGATGGCGAATCCAATCTCGAACATAAGGTTGAAATTGAGCGTAGTAACGTCCGCGACGACCAAGTCTGTATGTCGCATCGCCTTACAGATCTCGCAGAAAATTATCTGTCCGGGAACGTCGAGATTCTTCCACGTTATCCAGATTTTTGAGCTCATCATCGTTCGGAGCTTCTCTACCGCCGATTCGATGGTTGATGAGATTTCTGGGGGGTGCTGGCCGAAGAGGAAGAGGGAATTCGAGTTTGGAAATCCGAAAAAGTTTTGGTCACACGGACCGCCGGCGTATTCGCAAAACGAAGGAGGAATTTTTATATCCAAGACGTCCTCTGCAATGTCGGGCATGCCGTCGATTTTGTGGGAACGGTCGTCACAAGAATACACCCCCGGATCAATGTCGTTCGCTGGACTCGGGATGACAAAGTTTATTCACTCCCACCCTTCGCATAGGGCGCGAAGAATGGGCACCCTCACTTTTCGTGGTGCGAGAAGTGACCGCCGATCCAACATGCTTCAGGGGCTGAAGCCCTCGAAAATTGCGGCATTTTACGGCACGGCTCAAGCCGTGCCCTGATACAGAGCCCGTGCGCCGATACAGAACTCGTGCGCCGATATAGAATCCGCGAGCTGATACAAAAATCATTGATGCGGCCAGTTCCAGCATGGGCACCCGGATTTGACGGGGCTGGGTTGATGGGCGGCGTGTGTGCGCGGAGTTTGTCTGGATTCTTCATTGCGGCCGTCCGCTGCGCGGATCGGCCTTCGTTCAGAATGACTCCGCGCGGGCGGATGGGATGTTCGGCGAAATGCAGATCCTTCGCTGCGGTATGGATGACACGGCGATAGGCTACCTCAGGATGACAGTGCTTTTTCATTTTCACTCAAGCCAGAGGAAGGCGAGAGCTGGTTGCGTCAATCCAAACCTGGGAACTCAGAAGCAATTTTCAGGGGCTGAAGCCCTCGAAAATTGCGTGAGGTGGGTATTTACTTGACTCAGGTGACCACAACCTGTAGTGTTTGCGGCGGTGGGAGATTATCCGCGAGATCTGCTGGAGTTGGAGCGCCGCTTTTCGAGCGAGGCGGCTTGCAGGGAGTATTTG
>JAKAAZ010000134.1 GCA_021802085.1 Acidobacteriota bacterium | reverse complement strand
CCTCCCCCTCGAACTCGCGTACCTGCCGCCGCCGGGATTCTGATCCTGGCACTCAGTCTGGCTGGAACTGCGTTTGCATCCTCTCAAATACCCGCGGCCAAGACGCATGACAAACGTGTCAGCCACGTGACGACAAAACGAAGCAAGGCAACCAGCCACCGTGCTTCCCTGCACCACACTTCCTATGGCCGAACCGCGCATCGTCGCAAATCCAGGCATCATCGCCCCGCGGTCCTGGGACAGCGGGCCATGGAGCCGCAGCGGGTGACAGAGATCCAGCAAGCACTGATCCAGGCGCATTATTTGAATGGCAGCCCGACTGGACAGTGGGACTCGGACACGCAGGCGGCGATGATGAAGTATCAGACAGATAATGGCTGGCAGTCGAAAATCACTCCCGACTCGCGCGCCCTGATCAAGCTTGGACTGGGCCCGCAACGGGATGCGGGAGAATATTCATCGAGTCCCTCGGCAATCTCCAAGGCTCCCACCGCCTCGACCGACACCATCGGCACTATGGCGACGGCACAGATTCCAATGACTTCCAGCAACTGATCGACTCCGGCGAAAGTTCCTCAGCCGGATTGCGAGCAGTGCTTTCCGCGTGCGTTCCTTCGACGCAACTCATTCCGCTCCGCCATTCAGGAAGGTTCGCTCGACGGCGAGCAGATCGCGCATGGTTTCCCGGCGGCGAATCAGGCGATGTCGATTCCCTTCCACCAGCACCTCCGCCGCGCGGGGACGGGAATTGTAATTGGAGCTGAGAGACATTCCATAGGCGCCAGCGTCCAGGATGGCGAGGAAGTCTCCCGCATCGAGGGCGGCCAGCTCGCGGTCGCGGGCGAAGAAGTCTCCCGTCTCGCAGACCGGACCAACGACATCGACCACAGCGGAGGGACGGTCCTGCTGACGGCGTAGGGGCAGAATCGAGTGGTACGCCTGGTACAAGGCGGGACGAATCAAGTCGTTCATGGCGGCGTCGGTGACGACAAATGCTTTCTTGCCATTGCGCTTGGTGTGCAGGACCTGCGCCAGCAGAGCGCCAGCCTGGGCGATGATGAAACGCCCCGGTTCCAACAACAGCTCGCCGTCGAAGCCAGCCAGCGCGACGCGCATTTGCTGCGCGTATTCCAACACAGCAGCCTTGGGGTCGAAGGACTCGGCGTTCGCCGGGCGCTTTCCTTGTTGCGGGGCATCGTCGGCCTGATAGGAAATGCCCAGGCCGCCGCCGGCATCGATATGCCGAATCTGGATTCCGTAGGACGACTGCAATTCCCGGACCAGCTGGACCACGCGCTGCAACGCCTGGCCAAAGGGTTCGGCGCTGCGAATCTGCGAGCCGATGTGCACGCTGACGCCGGTGGGAGTCAGATAGGAACTGCGCGCGGCACGCTGGTAGAGCGCAGCGGCATCGCCGATCGCCACTCCAAACTTATGTTCGGTCATTCCAGTGGAAATATAGGGATGGGTGGCGGCGAAGACATCGGGATTGACGCGCATCGCCACAGGGGCGCGCTTGCGAAGGTGCCGGGCCCGCTGCTCCAGCAGATCGAGTTCGGCTGGGCTTTCGACATTGAAGACAAGAATGCGCGCGGCCAGGGCGGCGTCGATCTCGGCAGCGGTCTTGCCAACTCCGGAAAACACGACCCTGCGCAGGCTGGATTTTGCAGCCTGGCGGACGCGTTCGAGTTCGCCGCCGGAGACGATGTCGAAGCCAGCGTCCGCGGCCGCCAGCAGGCGCAGAATGGAAAGATTCGAGTTGGCCTTGACGGAATAGCAGACGGTGGCCCGCATTCCGGCGAAGGCTTCGGCGAACAACCGGACACGCCCGAGTATGTTGGTTGCCGAGTAGACATAGAGCGGCGTTCCATACGCGCGGACCAGCCGAGACAGAGGCACGCGATCGCACAATAAATCACGGTCCTGCGCGCCGGCGTAGTGAAACGGCCGGGTGGGAATTTCCTGCAATCGGTTCACTGGACTCAATGGGCTTTCCTCGCAGCGCGGACGGAATGGCGGGGCCTGTATTCGCGATCTAGAAAATCTGCAATCAAGGTGGCCACGTTTTGCGGCTGCTCCAACGGAGCGTAATGGCCTGCATCCTGGAGCAGATGAAACTCAGCGCGCGGCGCCTGCTCGGCAATGATATGCATCTCAGCCGTGGTGCTGCCCTGGTCTTCTCCGCCGGCCAGGGCGCATATAGGCACATGGATCGTCTTCAGCGTGGGGACCGAGTCGGGCCGCTGCATGAGTCCCTGCTGCACGGCCAGCATGGCTTCGAGCGAGAAGCCGTCCATCATCGCGCGGGCGGCTGCGCGGATATCGGGATGAAGCCGTTTCGCTGTGGGCCCGACCAGCGTATCCGCCGTTTGATCGAAAAACTTTTGCAATCCGCCGGGTTGCTGTGCGGCATGCATGGATTCGCGACGCTTTTCGCGGTTGGCTTCCGTGTCCGGCTGGGGCTTGCCGCAGGTGATGACCAGTGCCGCCATCTCTTGCGGAAAACGTCGCCAATACTCGTACAGCGTGTAGCTGCCGATGGAGCAGCCGACAAAGGCCGCGTGTTCGATTTGCAAGGCTTGCAAAACAGCATGGGTATCGTCTGCCAGCATGCCCATCGCAATGGCAGCTTCGCCGGCACCGAGGCTCGATTTGCCGTGTCCGCGCAGGTCGAGCAGGGTTAGGCGGTATCGATCGGCAAGCAACTCCGCCACGGGCAGCCAGAAGGCATGGTGGACCGGAGTGGGATGCAACAGAATGACGTCTGGGCCAGTGCCCAGCGTGGTGACGAACAGGCTGGCTCCGTTATGTTCAATTTGCACGGGCGACTCGAAGTTCCATTTACCTCCAATATAAATGGCGATCGAGGTGTTCTTCGGAAGATGCGTGGAAGAGGACGATTGGATGAAGCCGTAATTTGTGCGCCGAACGTCCACACGCCCACCCTTGCTTTGGGAGAATAGGTGCGCGATACCCGGAGGGCGCCTCTCGGCGGCGGGGAAACAGCCTCAATACGCCTGCGGGTTGGACGGAGGCGGAGGAGGCACGGGCGGAACGAACGGAGGCGGAGACATGAGCGGAATTTCTTCCGGAATCAACATCCACGCTACGAGATAGGCAATCTCCATGACGGGAAAAATCAGCACTCCAAGCAGCACCGTTATCACGCGAGTTGCCGTCAGGTCCCAGCCATAGCGAACGGCAAATGCGGCGCAGACACCGGCCATCATGCGCAGGCCGCGGGGCCGGTACATGGTATTTAAAGGTGACGCGGCAAAGACGTGGGCGCCGGCAGACGCGCCGCAACTGGGGCAGAAATTCGACCCCGCCGGCAAAGACTTTCCGCACTGATGACAAAACATGATATTCCCCCTAGGCGATGATCTCGCCGCACTTGCTTCAGCACCATCCCCGCCGCCCAGACTTGCAGGTCATGCCGGACATGGGAGCCGCACTAGAGGGTACGAAGTGGATGGCCTGGAGGTTCCCCCAATTTTTGCCTGCTCCCGTTCACTTGCCTCGATACGGCGAGTTCTCCAGCTTGGTCGCGAGTTCTGCCTGGTCGGAGTTCGCCCCCAACGCGAGAACAGCATCATACTGCTTTTTTGCCTGTGCATGCTGGCCTAGCAAATCCATCATCTGCCCGGCCCTGAGGTGCGCGCGCCGCTGCATCAGGGGAGAGGCGGTGGGCTGGATGGCGGCGCTTTGATAGGCGGCGGCCGCTGTGGCGATCTGGCGCTGCCCGCGCGCGGCTTCTCCCAAGCCGTAGTAGGCCATTTCCAGATGGGGATCGGTATAGTAGCGGCCAGGCTTGCCGGCTCGCTCCAGCAGCGCCTGGTAGGCGGCGATGGCGCGGATTCCGTGCCCCGCATCCTTCAGCAGATTTGCCTGTTCGAGGGCGAAGAGAAAATTATGTGGATATTGCTGCGCCAGGCCGTCGACGACTTGGATGGCTTGGGGGTACTCTGCCTCCCGCCGAAGAAAAATGGCGAGCGCGGTGCGGGCCGAAACGGAATTGACGATGCCATATTGGCCGACCTGGCGCAGCTCCCGAAGCCCTTTCGATTTCGAACCATGAATGCCGACCAACCCGGCCAGCACTTTGAAGGGAAGGGCAAGGCTGCCGAGAACATAGTCATGCACGCCCACGATCAGATAGCAGTCCATATATTTTGGATCGCGCTTCAGCACCTCCTCGTCATCGTTGCGGGCGGCGAGCGCCATGCGCAGCGCTGGGATATATTTCTTCTCCACCATGCCGATATAAATCGTCTCCAGACTGGTCGCGAAGCCGCGGGCGAACAGAGCATCGATATCGTCGGGATTGGCGGCCAGCCTGCGATTGCTCAAATTGATCGCGTGCCGATACATGGAGTTGATCTGTGCGCTGACCTGCACATTCTCCACGACCGGATGCTTGCCGGACAAAAAACCATCCTGGACGTAGAGGGTTGTGTCTAGCAGGTCGAGCCGATACAACTCGCGAAACACGGTATTGTTCAGGACGTAGTCGGCGGCCATGGGGTCGGCGGGATGTTCCGCCGCAATCTTGTCAAAGCGAACCTGCGCGTTCTCGTAATCGAGATCGTAAAAATACTGATAGGCGGCCTGGGCCTCCGGGGTAAGGTTCAGCGGATCGGTGTCTGTGCCGTTGGGGGCCCGAACCGCTGCGGATACGAGTAGCGCACAACCGCAAAGGAAGGCGGCCAACAGGCAGAGGCGCGCACGCCAGGGCATATCGCGGCGAGAAATCCGACGCAAGCGCGCGACGGAATTCTGGAGACGGAAATTGTCGAATGAAACTTCCCGGGAATCGGCTGGAAGGACCTGGGGCATAAGAATTGGGCGAACACTATCAGTTTCTGGCCTGATTGGGGAGTCACGCAAGTCGAGTTCGCCCTTTATTTTCATTTTCAGCTCCACCCGTTATGTTCTACCCTGTAGCCGATGACACGAGCTGAGCTATTAGGCGCCTTGATCCGCCAGGCCAGGTCCAACGGTTTCGAATTCCGCAAGTGGTACACAACCCGCGTGGCATTGCCGTGGTCCAGTTTTGCCGAGTCCGTGCAAACGCTGTCGGAGGGACGGCGCTATTATGCGTTGTTATTCGCGCATGAATTTGCCCAGTCGTTTTGGCGGTCCGGCAGCAAGATGGCGTTTGTCGTCCCGACAAACACATTCACGCGCATTTCCAAGGATGGCACGATCAAGGTGGTGCAGCGGAAAGGCCACATCCGGCGCTCCGTCATTCCAGACGCCTGGCGGTATCACATGAAAGAGATGGCCGTGGCGGACGATCCGCTGCGATACATTCGCAAATTTCTCCTGATTGAAGAAGATCTGGCAGGGGTGCAAGCCGTCAGCGATGAGGAGGATGGCGATGCGGCCATCTTCGACCCTCGCCATGCAGGCACTTCCAAGGAACCGGGCATCGATGACAACGACAACGATGCGATCGGCGGAATGGAAGAGAATTTTAATATCGGAAAATAAAACATAAGACTTGTCCCTTGTCCACTTTGCACGTTGATCCCGACCGGATGGGCAACGATACGCTCCATCGCAAGCTCCATTGCATGGTGTATCCTAGATGTAGCACGCAGCCACGACCCAATTCCTAATCAAGCAGGAAGCATGCGAAGTTGGATCTTGGTATCATTTGGCATAGCTTATTTGTTGGGTGGCGTTCTGAGTTTGTACGGTCAGACGCGCACTTTGCTGGTTCCTTCAACCAAACCTCGACAGGATCAATCCGCACCAGCGGCTCCCGCTCCAGCCGCCGCATCAACTGTGTTGCCTCGTAGTTCAGCTCCCGCCACTGCGATCCTGGCTGCCGGTTTGCCTCTGCGGGTCCAGATCGACCACCGCTATCGCATGCGGAAGGGCAAGCCAATCGAAGGCCGCCTGATCGACCCTGTTTACTCGACGGATCATATCGTGCTGCCAGTGAACACGCGTATTTACGGTGACATCTCCGGTCTCACTCCGGTCCACGGCAGCGAACGTACCTGGGCACGGCTGAATGGCGACTTTACCCCCCTCAAACAGCCCGTACTCCACTTTACTTCCGTTAAGCTGCCGGATGGATCGAGTCTGCCGATCGACGCGGAAGCTTCCGAACGGACTGCGGACCTGGTAAAAATGGGCCCCCCGGTCAAGAAAAAGTCGCGCATACAAAAAATCAAGGCAGCCATCCACGCGAAATTTACCGGCATGAAGCAAGGAATATCCAATGCTTTCCACTCCAAGCACAAATCCGAGAAGGCGTTGCAGATTTTCTATGGACAGCTTCCGTATCATCCGCAGGACATCTGGACGGGAACCGAGTTCGATGCCGAGCTGGTGCAGCCCATCACGTTGCCCGATCCCAAGGCCAACGATTTGCTTCCGGTGACTCCCCCGCACGGACATATTCCACCCGGGACCCTCGATGTCCGTCTGATTACGCCTTTAACCTCAAAAGCCGATAAGGTCGGCACACCGGTGGAAGCAATTCTGACGCAGCCCTACCTCAGTAACAACCATCAAGATGTGATTCTGCCGAACGGCACTCATTTGGTCGGGGTAGTGACCCAGGCAAAACCCGCCCGCTTTTGGGGGCGGAACGGGACGCTGCGATTTACGTTCCGGCAAGTCAAGCTGCCCGCAGGAACGATGGAGAACGTGCATGCGCAGATGACTGCCGTAGAGGGCAAGAAAGGTCAGAATGTCACGCTGGATTCCGAAGGCGGCGCCCACGCGAACGCGGACAAGGGGAAATACATGGACCCGCTCGTGCTAGGTTATCTGGCAGGAGCAAACGCGGTCGATGCCAACCAGAACCAAGTGGACGCCGCCGATACCAGCAATGGCTTTGGATTGCCGGCGCGGATTCTTTCCATTCTCTTTGTCAGCGGAACCACCATCTCGGTATTCGCATACTACGCAGTAGGACAATCCGTTACCCGGCGCTGGATCATGCGCGGCCATGAAGTCGTGTTCGCGAAGAACACGCGGATGGAGTTGGCGGTCGCCGACCGGTAGTGCCCTACTCCCGGACGAAACGGCTGAACTGAAAGCCCTGCGCCTTCCCCGCGGGAGTGCGGTGTTCAGCCATGCGGTCGGCCGTGAGGCGGAAGTGATGTCCCAGTTCCGCGGCCAGGCTTTCCGGCGAGTAGCGCCTGACCGGAAGACCGCTGCACCGCTCCGGCCCATCGAGCGCAAACGTGCCAATGACCACAACACCGCCGGGGACTACGGCTTTTTCGAGGACGGAGCGATAAGCGAGCCGCTGCTCCTCGGTGGTCAGGAAATGGAAGACGGCGCGATCATGCCATGCGCGGTAATCGCGATCAGGCTGCCACTCGGTGATGTCGGCGGTAATCCAGCGCGCTAGGGCCGCGCGACCGGCTAAGCGCATCTTGGATTTTTGCAGCGCCGCCTCGGAGATGTCGAGCACGGTCGGCGCAGTGAAGCCTCGATCCAACAAGGCATCCACCAGCCGCGAGGCCCCGCCGCCGACATCGAGCACCGATGCATCCTGGTCCAATGGAGGCGTCAGCAGAAGCTCAAGAGAAATGCCGGGAGTATCCTCGAACCAGCTCAGTTCCTGCTCTTGACGAGTCGAGTAGATCTGCTGCCAATGCTCCGTTGCCTGTAGTTCATCCATGCTGGGTTACTCCCATTCGATGGTGCCGGGCGGCTTGGAAGTGATGTCGTACACCACGCGATTGATTCCCTTCACCTCATTGACGATGCGGCTGGAAATGCGCTTTAGCACCTCATACGGCAACGGAACCCAATCCGCCGTCATGCCATCCTCGGAGGTCACGGCGCGGATGGCGCAGGTGTAGGCATAGGTGCGCTGATCGCCCATGACGCCGACACTTCGTACCGGGAGCAACACGGCGAACGATTGCCAGATCTGGCGATACAGCCCCGCTGTCTTAATTTCATGCACAACAATTTCGTCGGCTTCCTGCAGAATCGCGACGCGCTCCGGTGTCACCTCGCCAACGATGCGCACGGCTAATCCGGGACCGGGAAACGGCTGCCGCTGCAAAATATCCTCCGGCATGCCCAGATCGCGGCCGATGCGGCGGACCTCATCTTTAAACAGGTCGCGCAGGGGCTCGATCAATTTCAACTTCATGGTCTCGGGCAGGCCGCCGACGTTGTGATGGCTCTTGATGGTCTGCGAAGGCCCCTTCACGGACGAGGACTCGATCACATCGGGATACAGGGTTCCCTGCACCAGCCAGTCGACCGAGCCGGTCTGCTGGGCGATGCGGTGGGCCTCCCGATCGAAGACTGCAATGAATTCGCCGCCGATGATCTTGCGTTTCGTTTCCGGATCGGACACTCCAGCGAGCAGCGAAAGAAATTGCTGGCCGGCATCGACGGCGACCACATTCAAGCCAAGCTTGCCGCGCAGATTTTCCTGGACTTTGCGGAACTCGTCTTTGCGCAGCACGCCATTGTCGACGAAGACGCAGGTGAGTTGTTTGCCGATGGCGCGATCGACCAGCACGGCGGCCACGGAGGAATCGACGCCGCCCGACAAGCCGCAGATGGCGTGGCCGTCGCCAACCTGGGCTCGGATGCGTTCTACCGTGGTCTGGATGAAATGTTCCGGGGTCCAGTCCGGCGCGACCTTGCAGATGCGGAACAGAAAATTCCGCAGCAACTCGGTTCCTTGCCGCGTGTGGTGGACCTCCGGATGAAACTGCACCGCCCAGATGCGGCGCGACTCGTCCGCAATACCAGCCACAGCGTTGGAGGTTTTGGCAGTGAGAGAAAAGCCGGCGGGCAGTTCCAGCGCCTCATCGCCGTGCGACATCCAGACTTGCAGATGGGATGGAAGACCTTCAAACAGCGCCGTCGCGCCAACAATTTCGACATCGGCATGGCCATATTCGCGGCGATCGGCAGAGCGCACCTTACCGCCGAGTTCGTGCAGGATGAAATGCAGGCCATAGCAAATGCCCAGCACTGGCGCGCCCATGGCCAGCACGCGCGCATCCGCCGGCGGAGCATCGGCGTCATAGACAGAGCTGGGACCTCCGGAAAGAATAATACCTGCGGGATGCAATTGTTCGATGGCATCGAGCGACGCCGTACACGGCAGCACGACAGAATAGACATTTTGCTCGCGAATACGCCGTGCAATCAATTGCGTATATTGGGAGCCAAAATCGAGGATGACGATGGTGGATGGTTCGACAGCGGACCTGGTTTCCATGGGATATTGCCCAGTGTATCGAAGTGGCGCCATCAAGAAAAGGACACTCTTATACTTAATTCATCTAGACGATGACCTATTGAGAGAAACTTACAAATGAGAACATTCGCACGTACTCTTCTAGCTATTGTGTTTTTCGCTGCCTTTGGCCTGGCAGTCTTTTTGCTCGTTGGAATCAAGGGCAAGGAAACCTGGGCTACCTTAACGGCGGTACTAGCTGTAATTGCCGCTGTGATCTCTGCATGGCCTGCACTGCGAGTTCTAGAGATTCAGGAAGATTCACTCCGACCACGCCCCACTCCATATTTTGATCTTACGAGCCGCTACGGCTTGCTCCTACTCAGGGTCAAAAACTTAGGGAATTATATACTTTACTCCCTGCTGGAACTTGCCAACTGTTTGTACGTGATCCGGGTTCCTATCGACTTCCCCAGCAGAGAATCGATCC
>JAKAAZ010000133.1 GCA_021802085.1 Acidobacteriota bacterium | reverse complement strand
CAGGTCATCACCACCGGACTCAAGCTCCGCGAAATGGTAGTCATCCCGCAACTGGCCTTCGCACAGATCGCATAGCTTCACGATTTCCTGCCAGTTTTGCGCAGAATTTCAATGGACAGGTACTAAAACGTATATCTACTAACGCAATTAACCGCTAGGTCGCTTTGCGCCGCAGTCGTCGGTTGCGCAGCCACTTGGCGACGCCGAGCACCAGCAGCATCAAGCCGAATGGCAGGCCCATCATGGCAAACATCAGGGACAGCCAGCCCAAATTCGAGCGCGCTCCATAGATGCCGATGCCGCCGAAGACTGTCTCCGTCAACAGCAGCGACAGCAGGCTCCCGAGCACGATCCAGAAACCTGCGTTGAGCAGCGCGTGGGTGCCGTCGTCGGATGCAGGCACAGGCATACGGGCGGTCGCATTCGCCCGTGTACCGGGCGCCGACAAGTCTCCCACGCAGGGCTTCGTAGAAACCTTCGGCGGTGTTGGATCGACAGTGGACATAGGCGTTTCCCGCACTCAGCGCCACGCCGCGAGCATCGCGTACACCACGACGCCGGTGACCGAGACGTAGAGCCAGATGGGAAATGTGTAGCGCGCGATCCGTTTATGCTGGGCGAATCGTCCGCTCAACGAGAAGAAGAAGGTGATGAGAATTAGCGGCAGCACCACGACGGAGAGAAAAATGTGGCTGATCAGAATTGCAAGATACACGGTACGCACCGTGCCGTGGCCAGGAAAAATCATGTCTCCGTGGAGCGCGTGGTTGGCGACGTAGCTGACCAGAAACAGCGAGGAGAAGATGAACGCCGTAATCATTGAAGCGCGATGGCGGGCGATCTGCCTGCGGCGGATGAAGAAGAAGCCGGTGACCAGGGCAATCGCGCTCAGGCCGTTCAATAGCGCATTCAGCGCGGGCAGAAAGAGTAGTCTGCCGGAAAATTGCGGGGGCGGCGGATGGACATAGATCAACCAGAGCAGGAAGAGGACGGCCCCCGCGCTGAGCAACACAATTCCGGCGATGGGAGCGCGTGAACCAGTCGGCGTACTCGGAGTTACGGTTGGCACTGGTTTGAATTCCTCATGCCGCTCTACGCGGCCGGCTTGTTGGTGCGGCGATTCACCACCGCCCACGATCCGACAAACACCACCGCGCAAAATGCCAGCGTGACGATCAAATTGATCTCAGGGGAAAAGGTCGTGACCTCGGCGGGGAACAGGCCGTTGCGAAGCGCGTCCACACCGTAGGTGAGCGGATTCAGCAGCATCACCAGGCGCAGCCAGCCGGAAGCGCCGCTGGCCGGAAACAGCGCGCCGGAGAGCAGCCACAACGGGATCAGGACCAGATTGATGATGGCATGGAAGGCCTGCGTCGAGTCCATCGGCCACGCAATGATGAAGCCGAGCGCCGTCAGTGCAAAGGACGTGAGCGCGATAATCGCCATGGCGTACAAAATGTCGAGCGGACTGGCATGGACGCCGGCCAGCGGTGAAAATACCAGAAAAACCCATCCCTGGATGGCGGCCAGCGTCGCTCCGCCGAGAACTTTGCCGAGCACAATGGCGGAACGGCTGATGGGCGCGGCCAGCACCGAGAGCAGAAAGCCCTCGTTGCGGTCCTGAATCAGCGACATCATGCTGAAGATGGCGGTGAACAGCACGATCATGATGATGGCGCCGGGAAAAAAGTAGCTCAAATAATGCGATGAGTCGGCCGCAGCGGTAGAAGCAGTGCCGTGGCTTTGGAAGGTCTTCGAAAATCCCGAGCCCAAGACCAGCCAGAACAGCAGCGGGGAAGCGATGACGCCGACCACGCGCGCCTTCTGGCGATAGAAGCGGACCAGTTCGCGCCGCCAGAGAGAATAGGCGGGCGTCCAAAGGCTGGCGGAGAGGGAACTCTTCACAGGCGCGAGATGCGCGGTAGCGGTAGCCATTACGATTTCTCCTCGTCTTGATCGAGCCAGAAGCGATGGCCGGTATGTTGGATGAACACATCTTCCAGACTCGGCTTCGATACCGAGACCGAGACGATTTCGCCGGGAAAAGCTTCGACCACTTCCGTCAGAAAGCGATGTCCCTGCTCGCGTTCGACGCGAACCGCGTTTCCAACCATTACAGGGGCGACGGCGAATCGCGCGGCGATGCGCGCTCCCAATGCGTTGGCGGCGTCTGGCGTCGCGGTTTCAAACTGCACGATGTCGCCGCCAATTTTCGCCTTCAACTCCGCCGGGCTGCCCAGAGCGACCAGTTTGCCTTCGCTCAGAATGGCGAGCCGATCGCAATGTTCGGCTTCTTCCATCAGGTGGGTGGTCACCAGCACGGTGACGCCCTGCTGATCGCGCAGAATGCGCAGATAGTTCCACAGGTCGATGCGCGCGCCGGGATCGAGGCCGGTGGTGGGTTCGTCGAGCAAGAGCACGGAGGGCGAATGAATCAGTCCTTTGGCCAGTTCCACGCGGCGCTTCTGGCCGCCGGAAAGCGTTTCGACCAGGTCGTTCTTTCGGTCCGTTAAACCAACGCGATCCAGCACTTCTTTCGAGCGGGACTTTAAATGCGAGCCGCTCAGCCCGTAGAGATGGCCCTGGTGCATCAGATTCTCGCCGACCGTCAGTTTCACATCCAGACTGGTTTGCTGGAAGACGATGCCAGTCCGAAGGCGAACCTGGTTGGGCGCGGTGGCCACATCGAATCCGGCGATGCGGGCGTGGCCGCCGGTGGGAACCATCAACGTGGAAAGAATGCGGAACAGAGTGGTTTTGCCGCTGCCGTTCGGTCCCAGGAGGCCGAAGATTTCCGCCGGTCGAACGTCGAAGGTCAGGCCATCGAGCGCCAGCCGGGAGCCGTAATCGTGCGATAGCCAATCGAGTTGGATGGGCGACTGTCCGGCGATTTCGATCGCTGGCGCGCCTGCCGTCGCGGCGCTGGCGGCATGGGTCTGTTGGATTGTGGCCACGGTGTTATCCCCTCCTGGTGGCATTCAGCATAAGCACTGCCAGAAGCAGCGGCAAATACGTCACACTGACTTTCAGCAGCGCGCGCGCGTAGAGCCGCGATGCGCTGTCTGAGGATCGGGTGATGCGAGTGAATCGAATCGTGTAGGCCAAGTACCAGAGGCCCAGCAACAGAGCGCCTGCCCAATAGATACGTCCCGCGATGTGCAGGTAATAGGGAGCGAGACTGATGGGGATGATCAGGACGGCGTAGATCAGCGACACGGCGGCGGTCGACCATCCGTCCGGCTGCACGACGGGAAGCATACGAATGCCGGCGCGGGCATAGTCCTCGCGGTAGAGCCACGCGATCGACATGAAATGCGGAAACTGCCAGAGGAACAGAATGGCAAACAACGCAACCGCGGGCCATTCAATGCTGCCGCGGGCCGCTGTCCAGCCGATCAGCGGCGGCATGGCGCCGGGAAACGCGCCAACGAAGGTTGCCATCGACGTGAAGCGCTTAAGCGGTGTGTAGATGCCGACGTAGACGACCGCTGTCATCAGCGTCAGCGTGCCGGTAATCGGATTGGTGCGTACTACCAGCCACAAAGATCCGGAAATGATGGCGAGCATTCCGATCAGCACGCCGTAGCCCAGGCCGAGCCTGCCTGTCGCCAGCGGCCTTTGCGCCGTTCGTATCATCAGGGCGTCCGTATGCCGCTCCAGCGCCTGATTCAGGGCGCTTGCGCCGCAGGAGACCAGGGACACCCCGATCAGGGTGTCCAGCATGGTGAAATTGAAGGAATCGATCCCCGACTGTGCCGCGCCCAGGTAATAGCCAGCCCACGCGGTCATCACGACCAGCGCTGTCACCCGCAACTTGAAGATCGCAATGGTATCGCTGACCAGGCTCCGCCACCCATGCGCGATACTGGGATGCGCCGCTCCCGCCTCGCGGGCGGAAAGGTTGCCGTGGCCGGACAAAACAGTAGGCAGACTGCCAGGTGGAAGTCCGCTCGGCTCAAGTTCCGATGGTGTTTGTGTGACCGCAGTCACCATACTGTCTCACTCCGGCAACCAGCAGGGAGGCCAGCCCGAACGTCTGCTCGGTAAAAGAAAGAGCTGGATAACCATCCGCGTTGGAACGAATTGGATTGGAACGACTGGGGGTAGTACAAAAATCTGGGCACGCTTCAGGATAACAAACGGAGGGCAACATTCGGTTCCGAGAGACGGGGGTGAGTTGACCGTCTCCATAATCACTTTTGCCGACCTGCTGCTCGATGCCGGATTGGGATTCCATTGCGGGAACAAAAGTAACCTTTTATAAGGTAACTATAGTTACAGGAAAATTTTTTATTGCATTACTCTTTGTTGCGTTACTATAAGGCACTGTCGGACGCGATTCATCCAGAGTATTTCGATGGCAAATATGGAGAGTTCAATTATGTCAACAATAAAAAGAATGCAAAAGCGCGTACTGAATGTTATGGGCATGGCAGGGCTGTGCGCCCTGCTCGGTTGCAGTTCCTCCGGGCCAACGACATCCACAATGTCCTCAGCGACACCCATGGTCGTTACGGTCAGCGATGCGCCGCTCGGCAATATTCTGTCCGCGAAGGTGACGATTTCCGCTATCGGCCTGAGCACGGGCAGCGGAGGCAGTACTGTCTCTTTGGTGACGCAGCCGGTGACAGTGGAACTCTCCAGTCTTGGCGCCGTGCAGGAACCCATCGAGATCACCAATCTTGCTTCCGGCACGTATAACTCCGCGACTGTGACCGTGTCGTCGGCGCAGGTCACGTATATCAGCAGTACCGGTCAGGTGACGATGGCAACAGCGACCCTGAGCCAGCCCACCATTACGGTGGCGCTCGCGCCCGCTCTCAATGTAAGCGGCCAGGGTGAGGTCCAGTTGCGACTTGCATTCAACCTGGCGCAGTCCTTCAGTGTATCTGGCAGTACGGTCACCTTCACGCCGGCCATCAACACGGCGGCAGCGCAGGTCAGCGCGGAGAATAGTAGCGACCGGGAGGTTGAGGTGAGCGGTCAGGTGATCAGCGTGAGTTCATCCTCCATCACGGTGCAGTCCGGCGATTCAGGAAAGCAGTTCTCCTTCACAATCAATGGTTCTACTCGATTCCCCAATGGCGTGACGGCGAGTTCGATCCAGACGGGATCGATTGTGCAAGTGCAAGGACAGACACAAACAGACGGCAGTTTGCTGGCCCTGATTATTACCCCGGAATCGACTGAGAATTCCTCGGGTCAGCAGGAAGATGGGGCCAAAGGCATTATCGTGAGCGTGACGAAAAATAGCTCCGGTGCGGTCACTGCATTCACGATGGTGCCGCGAGAGTACTTTGGAACCGCATCGAGCAGCGCATCTCTGAACGTAGCCTTGTCCTCTTCGACAACGTACGGAATTCCTGAAGATGCGCAACAATCCGGAGTGGTTTCGACCGCATTCACGGCTGCCGAAATCTTTCCGGGCCAGTCGGTGGTCGTTACCGGGGCAGCAGGCAGCTCGGGCACATTGAATGCGCAGCAGGTGATGCTGGCGGCAGAGAGTATTCCGGGCACTCTGGTGGCTACGCCCCAAGGCAGCAGTCCCGACTTCACTTTCGCGCTGACGCTGGCCAGTTCCTCGTATTTGACCACGTATGACAGCCTTGCGTCGCTCAACGTTTCCACCAGCCAGGCCACGGAGTACGGCAATGGCTTAAGCGCTTCCTCGTTTGCCGTGCTGGCCGCAGGCGCCAGTGTGGAGACCCATGGATACCTGCTCCAGAACAGCGGTGGGAACTTCGTATTGTATGCTTCGGAGATCGCTCAGGTGGAATCCCCGGAATCCCCTGAAAGCGGAAGTGGCGGAGGAAATTAGAGAGGATTTAAAGTTTGGACAGTTTTTGTGGCAGGGAGTCATTCTGAACCTTTCGGCTACGCTCAGGGCAGGCTCCACGCAGCGAAGTGAAGAATCCAGAGGATAAGCGCATAGTGAACTTTTCCATCCCCTTCTGGATTCTTCGCTGCGCACAGAATGACATCTCATTTTTGAATGCGGTATCTGTATAGCCGCCATAGGCGCGGGAAATCCACTCCAGTTTTCGGTCGGGCCTAACGGGGCAGCGGGCCGCTGGCGCCAATCATGTCGTGGGGGCCAGGATCGCTGGCGGCATGGATGATGTATTCGTCCACGAGGACAGCGACCAGCACAGCAGTGGGGACGGCCACCAAAGCTCCGGCGACCCCAGCCAGGCTCACTCCCATCAGCAGGGCGATGAAGACAGCGGTTCCGGCGAGGTCGACTCGTGCCTGCATGATGCGGGGAGTCAGGAAGCCATTTTCAATCTGCACGTAGATCAGTTCAAAAATAAGGACTCCCAGCATTTTTTCCCAGGAATCGCTCGCCGCCACCAGCATGGCAATCGAGGTGCTGACCAGCGCGCCAACAACCGGAATAATGTTGAAAGCTCCCATCAGCACTGCCAGGGCGAACGCATACCGCAATCGCATGGCTCCAAACACGATGGCGCTCAATACTCCCAGGATCAACATCAGGGCCAACTGCCCCAGCAGCCATCCTCCCATCCGTAGGGCTGCCTGGCGAAGGGTTTCGTCGAGACGCGTGCGGCGTGGTGGCGGAACCAGGGACAGAAACCAGTGATAGACATGCTCGCCTTCCGCCAGGAAGTAGATCGTAAGAACGATCCCGGTAATAATTTCAAAAAATTTGGCAGCCCAGTCACTGACAGAAGAGATAAATGTGCCCGCATGCTGGGTCACATCTTGTTTCAGCTTGACTTCAATGACGCCCACATCCATGTCGCGGATGACTGGCAGTGCTTCCATTTTTTTCAAAAATGTGGGAGTGTGGCCGGGGAATGTTTTTACAAAGCTGGTGACCTCCCGCACGAGAGGAGGCAGAGTGAGGATCAAGAAGGAGGTTATCAACCCGATCACGGCGGCCATGATAATCAAGATGGCAATGCCGTGGCTTGGGTGCCATTTTTTGATGCGGAGCCGCTGAACTCCACGCACGACCGGCATGAGAACGACGGCGGCGAGGGCACTGACGTACAGCAGGGTGAGCACGTCGCGCAACAGCCATGCCAGATACAGGCCGATGCCGATGGCAAACGCAAATAGAATATCGCCGCGTGTCGTTCGACGCGTTCGTGGGAGCACATGCGGCGGTAGCTCTCCAATCATTGAGCGTTCACCTTCTTCACTCGCCAGTCGGCAGGCCTTGTTGCCGGCATGGGTTCGTACAACCGGAATGCATCAGGTGCCGACGCCGCATTCTATCCATTGGGTCTGTTTCCACTGCTGCAAGATCGCATCGACGATTTCTTCCGGATTTCGCCCGGTGGTGTGGAGCGTCCAATGCGCCGACTCATAGAGGGGCCGTCTGCGAAGAAAACGCTCTGCAAGTTCAGCCCGTTTTTCCAGCACGGGACGCCGCACCGCCTTGTTCTCCAACTGCTGCTGCTCGCATCGCGCCATCAGGACATCCAAAGGCGCTTCCAGATACAAGAGAAGTGTCTCGCGATCTTCCTTGAGCAACAGTCGGTTCGCGTCAGTTTCGATGGCGCCTCCGCCCAGCGCCAGGACGATTCGCTCGCGTTGCAGGGCCTGGGCCAGCGCGGCACGTTCCAATTCGCGAAAACCGCTTTCTCCGATCGACGCAAAGATGTCCGCGATACTCTTTTGTTGGGCGCGAACAATCTCTTCATCCAGGTCGACGAAAGTCCAGCCAAGCCCGCGCGCCAGCAGGTCTCCCAGAGTGCTCTTGCCCGCACCCATAAAGCCAGTCAGAACGATGCGTTTGGGCAGGAGGACGCCGTCACGAGTTGCACTCGAAATCGTCAAAACAGCCCCTCCACCAGCCTTTGCTGGATTTTAAATGAGATACGACTGCGTGGCGGACAAGTTTTCGTCGCTCGACCGGGTCAGGAACTCTTATCGTCATCTTTCTGCTGGCGGGTAAGCGCGTTGTGAATGTTCTCCCAAACCGCGGGACTGGGGTCGTGGATGGGAAGCAGCAATTTCGCTTGCGCGGCGATATATTCCAGATCCCGCACCAGCGAGGAACAATTCTGGCATGACTGCACGTGCCGATGCACGAGAAGATCCTGGCCTGAATCGAAGAACTCCGGCAATTGCCGCTGGAATTCTTCGCATTCTATGGACGTTCGACTGCGGTTGGATGTCATGCCGCTCCCTTCCCGTTTGCTTTTTGACGAAGCAAACTGCGCAGGCGCATGCGTGCCTTGTGCAATTGAGATTTGCTGTTGCCGATGGAGCATTGCAACATGGCCGCGATTTCGTTGTGCTCGTATCCTTCCACATCGTGCAGAACAAAGACCAGCCGATAGCCCGGCGGCAACTCTTCCACAGCTCGCTCCAAAGTGACACGATCGATGGAGCCGGAGAGGGTGAGGTCGCGGGTACCAAAGTCCTTGCGCGGGCCATCGTCCTGGGCAGGTTCGAGGGTTTCCTCCAGCGAGACAAGGGGCAGACCCTTTTTCCGCAGATGCATCAGCACAACATTGACGGCCATTCGGTGCAGCCAGGTGGAAAACGCGGAATCGCCCCGAAATGTGCCGATCTTGCGATGGAGCTGCAAGAATGCTTCCTGTGTCAGGTCTTCCGCCTCTGCGACATTGCCCAACATGCGCAGACAGAGCGAGTACACGCGGCGTTTGTGCATGTTGTAGAGAATTTCAAAGGACGCGCCGTCGCCCTGCTGAGCCTGAGCAATCGCGGTCAACTCTCCAGCAATGGGAGGGTTGCGACGCTGTTGCTGCTGCACCGG
The DNA here is from genome assembly GCA_021802085.1 of Acidobacteriota bacterium. Taxonomy (GTDB): domain Bacteria; phylum Acidobacteriota; class Terriglobia; order Terriglobales; family Acidobacteriaceae; genus JAKAAZ01. The sequence continues at coordinate 976 of JAKAAZ010000133.1, read as the reverse complement.
CCTGGCTTCGGCGGTGAGCGGCTGTGCGGGGGTCGGCGAGGGCTTATCGGCAGTTCGCAGCGTATTTTTCATCGTGGAATCTATATGCGTTCCGCCCTTTCGTGGGAGTATTTTTGCATCATCCATACGTTTCTCAGGGCTGCTCAGTGGCTTAGAGGGTATTGTTCCGGTGGGAGTTGCCCGCGTGAATTTTCAACTGCCTATAAAGCGCGAATATAAGGCGCGCGCCAGTCCGATGTCGGTGGTGCCTTGCACAATGGCGCGGCCATCGCTGAAAACGGTGATCCTGTGTTCGCCGCGGTCGAAGCGGAGCAGCATCTCGTTGCGCCGGACGGTTCCGTGCGCCTGCAGCTTGCGCTCCAGTTCCGCGAAATCGATGGGGCGATGATGTTCATGGATCTGCACCGAGTTCCTGCCGCACAGGGTGATTTGCGGGCGGCCCACGCCGGCCAGATGCGGAAATTGGCGCTGGCCGCATACGGTGCAGTGCGCGCGCGGGTGGGACGTATCGATTTGTGAGATTTCGTTGCTCCACACATCGCAGGAAAAAAGGGTCTGCCGCATTCGATCGTGCGCGCCGACGATCCACTTGATTGCCTCGACTGCCTCCAGCGATGCGGCCAGGTTCACTGCAGGATTCAAAATGCCGCTGGTGTCGCAGGTTTCGACCATTCCCGTTGGAAGCTCGGGAAAGATGCAGGCCAGGCAGGCTGTCTTGCCGGGCACGATGTTCATGGTGACGGCGTAGGAACCGACGGCGCCGGCATAGATCCACGGCTTGTTCTGTTCGACAGCATAGTCGTTCAGCAGGTAGCGGGTTTCAAAATTGTCGGTGGCGTCCAACACCAGTTGAGCATGCGCGAGGAGCGCGTGGATGTTGCCGGGAATCAGGTCCGCGACATGCGCATGGACATGGGACTGGCTGTTGAAGCGCGCAATTCTGCGTCGAGCCGCTTCCGCCTTAGGCAATCCTTCG